>NZ_CP022957.1:3598982-3945974 GCF_002269385.1 Maribacter cobaltidurans | reverse complement strand
TAATGTTCATTATAGGTTTTGGCTTCGCCCTGTATTTAGGTATAGATAAACTCTTTTTAAACCCCTTTGGTCGACTGATTACAGATAGGCCAGAATTCTATATTTCACTGGTATCCATGGTCATTGGAACCCAGTTGTTCCTGGCCGGATTTATAGGTGAAATCATCACACGATCCAAAAGAAATGAACCACGTTACCATATTTCCGAAGAATTGAATTTGAACACGGAACAAACACAATATTCTTTGTAAATTTAGATATCACAATTAAAAAAATTATACATGGATAAGATCCTTGATACCGCCAAAAGTTGGCTCACCGACTTTTTTGACCCGAAAGTGAAGGAAGAAATACAGCACCTAATCGAAAATGACACCGAGGAGCTAAAGGACCGTTTTTATAAAAATATGGAATTCGGAACCGGAGGTATGCGTGGCGTAATGGGCGTTGGAACCAATCGCATCAACAAATATACTCTTGGGAAAAGCACGCAGGGACTTAGCAATTATTTGAAAAAAGTTTATGCCGGTGAAGACATTAAAGTGGTCATTGCGTACGACTGCCGACATAATAGTGATACATTGGCCAGAACGGTCGCCGAAGTTTTTTCGGCGAACGGAATCCATGTGAATCTATTTTCAGAACTACGCACTACGCCAGAATTATCATTTGCGGTAAGGCATCTAAAATGTCATGCCGGTATCGTACTCACCGCTTCCCATAATCCACCGGAATACAACGGGTATAAAGTTTATTGGACGGATGGCGGACAAATTGTACCTCCTCAGGATGGTGAAATCATCGCTGAAATCAACAAACTCAGTTTTGAGGATATCAACTTTAAGGCCAACGATAGTCTTATCAAGGTCATTGACGAGGAAGTTGACGAAGCTTTTTTTAAAGCATCGGTAAAAAATGGAAGTGTCAACGCAAAAGGTAAAAATGACTTTAAAATTGTCTTCACTTCCCTTCATGGAACTTCCATAACAGCCATTCCAGAAGTACTGAAAAGGGCTGGGTATGAAAACGTAACCATAATTGAGGAACAAGCAAAACCAGACGGTTCCTTTCCAACCGTAAAATCACCCAACCCAGAAGAACCGGAAGCACTATCCATGGCCATAAAAAAAGCTGAGGAAATTGGTGCAGACATGGTGGTAGGTACCGACCCGGATAGTGATAGATTGGGCATAGCTGTTCGTAATTTGGACGGTGAGATGCAAATCGTTAATGGAAACCAGGCCATGGTCATGATGACCAAGTTTCTCTTGGAGAATAGAAAAAAACAAGGCTTTAAAGGAAATGAGTTCACGGCCACAACCATCGTATCCACTCCCATGGTAAAAGCCATGGCAGATGCCTATAGTGTTGAATATAAGACCTCCTTAACCGGATTTAAATGGATCGGCAAAATGATCAAGGATTTTCCGGAATCCGAATTTCTTGGTGGTGGGGAAGAAAGTTTTGGCTATATGGTTGGTGATTTCGTGCGAGACAAGGATGCCGTTACCTCTACCCTATTGGCCTGTGAAATTGCGACCCAAGCAAAAGCCAATGGCAGTTCCTTTTTTAAGGACCTTATCGATTGCTACGTGGATTATGGATTTTATAAGGAACACCTAATATCCCTTACCAAAAAGGGAATGAGTGGCGCGGAGGAAATAAAGCAGATGTTGAAGGACTTTAAGGAAAACCCTGTGGAATCCGTTGCAGGATCCAAGGTCAAATGGATAGAGGATTACAACACATCCATTTCTAAAAATGTTTTGACCGGGGAAGAGAAAGCGATAGATATTCCTAAATCCAACGTGTTGATTTATGAAACCGAAGATGGTACCCGCATTGCCGCAAGACCCAGTGGTACGGAACCCAAGGTGAAATTTTATATCAGCACGAATAAAAGGCTGGACAAAGCAGAAAACTTTAAAGCTGTTTCCGCTCAGTTGGATGCGAAAATCAAAAGCATTGTAAGCGAGCTTAATTTAGGTTAATGGATTATTTTAAAAAGATTCTTCGCTTTGCGAAACCATATCGCAAATACGGATATCTGAATATTTTTTTCAACGTACTATATGCCCTTTTCAGTGCCCTTTCCTTTGCGGCATTGATTCCCATGTTGGATGTTCTTTTCGATAAGACCAAACAAGTCTTTGAAGCGCCTAAATATGAGGATTTAGGTCATTTAAAAGATTATCTCCAAGAATATATCAATTATAGAGTAACCGCCTATTCCGGGGATGATGAAATGAAGGGTTTGGTATTGGTAATTGGTCTGGTATTGATTCTTTTTCTTTTCAAGAATCTTTTTAATTACTTGGCGATGTTCTTTATCACCTTCTTGAGAAATGGTGTTTTGAAGGATATTAGAAATAGGATGTACGAAAAAGTGGTGGAACTACCTATCTCCTATTATTCCGAAAAAAGAAAAGGTGATGTCATTGCAAGGATAACTTCAGATGTTTTGGAAATTCAGCATTCCTTCCTATCCATTTTGGAGTTGATAGTGCGTGAACCACTTACGATACTTTTTACCATCCTGATCATGTTCGGTATTAGCTTTAAACTTACCCTATTCGTGTTTATTTTCATTCCGATTGCAGGTATGATCATTTCTAAAATTGGTAAATCCTTAAAACGACAATCGGATAACGTACAGCGGGAACAGGGGGAATTTTTATCGATAATCGAAGAAACCTTGGGTGGATTGCGAGTGATTAAGGCGTTTAACTCAGAATCCAGGTTTTACAAGACTTTTTCCAGCTCAACCCAACGTTTTTTCAACTTTAGCAATTCGTTACTGAATCGACAAAATTTAGCTTCCCCAACCGGTGAGTTTTTAGGTATTTTGGTCATTGGCGTACTGCTATGGTTTGGGGGCAAAATGGTATTGATAGACAAGACTTTGGATGCCTCCTCCTTTATTGCTTACATGGGTTTGGCATACAATATTCTTACTCCCGCAAAGGCCATCAGCAAAGCTTCATACGGCGTCAAAAAAGGAAATGCCGCAGCTGAGCGTGTCTTGGAAATTTTGGAAACCGAAAATCCAATTTCTGAAATAGAAAACCCGGTTGTTAAGACCGATTTTAATCAAGAAATCGAACTAAAAAATATATCCTTCAAATACGAAGACGAATATATATTGAAGAATTTTGACCTTACCGTACCCAAAGGTTCCACGGTTGCCCTAGTGGGACAATCCGGAAGTGGAAAAAGTACCATTGCCAATTTAGTGACCAGGTTTTATGACGTAAACGAAGGAGATATTACCATTGATGGCATCAACGTAAAGAACCTATCCAAAAAATCGTTGAGAGGGTTGATGGGACTCGTTACACAAGATTCCATTCTATTCAATGATACGGTGAAAAACAACATTGGCTTGGGAAAGGAAAATGCATCGGAGGAAGAAATTATGGAAGCGGCTAAAATCGCAAATGCCCATGATTTTATAATGGAACTGCCGCAAGGATACGAAACAAACATTGGTGACAGTGGTAACAAATTGAGTGGTGGGCAAAAGCAACGCCTTTCCATTGCCAGGGCCGTATTGAAGAATCCACCCATTATGATTTTGGACGAGGCAACATCGGCCTTGGATACAGAGAGCGAACGCTTAGTACAGGACGCTTTGGAAAAAATGATGAAGAACAGAACTTCCATTGTAATTGCACACCGACTCTCCACCATCCAGAATGCAAACACTATTGTGGTATTGAACAAAGGCGAAATTGTGGAGCAAGGTACCCATGAGCAGCTTTTAAGCAAAAAAGGGACGTACAATAAGTTGGTCGAAATGCAGTCGCTGGGTTAATGGCTGTTGGTTTTTACCTACCCTAAAACCACATATCCAAAATTTCACTATTCCATTAACTCCTAACTCCTAACTCCTAACTCCTAACTCCTAACTCCTAACAAACTAAACCTTTTCATAAATTAGTAGTCCAATTACCAAACAAAACAAATTCGGTTGATTGCAGAAGAAACCTTAATAAAGGAATTAAAGGCAAAGGAGACGCAGTCCACCGCCTTTGAAACGCTTGTAAGCAACTACAAGGAAAGGCTATATTGGCACATCCGAAGAATAGTCTTGAACCATGATGATGCTGACGATGTATTGCAAAATACCTTCATTAAGGTATATCGCAATATTGAGGGATTCAAAGGCGAGAGTAAGTTGTTTTCCTGGATGTACAGAATAGCGACCAATGAAGCCCTTAGTTTTCTAAAACAAAAAAGTCTCAAACTAGGGGTTACCGATGGAGAGTATCAAGAACGTATGGTACAAAACTTGCAGGCCGATGTTTATTTTGAAGGGGACGAAATTCAGTTAAAGCTACAAAGGGCCATAGCTACCCTACCGGAAAAACAAAAACTGATTTTCAATATGAAGTATTTTGAAGAATTAAAGTATGCCGAAATATCAGAAATCTTGGATACATCGGTAGGCGGACTAAAAGCTTCGTACCATTTGGCGGTAAAAAAGATTGAAAGTTTTCTCAAAGAGGATTAAACCATTTAAACAATTGGGAGTCATAGTAATACGATGAAAAGGAAGAATACAGATAAAAATCCGTTCAATATCCCCAAAGACTATTTTAATAGCTTTGAGGATAAACTTAAAGATAGGATCTTTAAGGAGGACTCCTTTATTCCTAAAAACGACGGTTTTGGTATTCCCGAATCTTATTTTGAGCAATTGCAGGCACAATTGACGGCCAAGGTAGAAGAAGAGAAATCGTCACCCAAAGTTACCCCATTATATTCCTATAAGAAGTTTTTGGCTATCGCCGCCTCGATTGCAGCCCTTTTGATTTTGGCCGTTGGCATTAATTGGAACAATGACGATACCTTGAGTTTTACGGATTTGGCCAATTCTGAAATTGAAGCCTATTTTAACGATACTGAAATAGACTTGTCCAGCGACGAGATTGCAGAGGTTTTGCCCATTGACGGATACGAAATCAATGATTTTGTAAAACCTGAAATGACAGAGGAAAACCTTCTGGATTATCTCAATGAGAATGTAGAGAATTTTGAAGAACTAAATTTAGAAGACAATGAATAGAATATATTTTGCGATAATGCTTTTGTGTACGGTCATGTCTTTTGCCCAGGATAGATCTCGTGAAAAAATTAAAGCTCTTAAAGTAGCTTATTTAACAGAGCACCTTGAACTTAGCAGTGAGGAGGCACAGGATTTTTGGCCCGTTTACAACGAGTACGAGAAAGAAAGACATGAACTACGCCATAAACAATGGGTAGAAATCAAGAGCAAATTAAAGGACGTTGGAAGTCTAAACGAGCAAGAAGCCCAAAATCTATTGTCCTCCTATCTTAAAATAGAGGAAGAGGAAGAAGAACTGGAAAAGAATTTCCTTAATAAGATAAGAAAAGTAATTTCTGCGAAAAAGACCTTGGTATTGATGCGCTCAGAAGAGGATTTTAAACGGCAGTTAATCAAACAGTACCGTCAAAATAAGGGAGGTCGCTAATTGATGACTTAAAGATGAATTTAAAAAGGAGCATTATAGCTCCTTTTTTTAGTTCTTAAAAGTTAGTTTTGAAATACGATTTTTGCCTGCAGCGAAGGCAATACTATCATTTAAAAAACGAAAAGTGTAAAACCCCTCATCACTTAGTTGCTGCCAATGGACACCCCCGTCCGATGAGTAGGAAATCCCAGTAAATCCAACGGCCACAATACCCTTTCCCTTTGAATTTGGAACAAATTGGATACAACTTCTATACCCAGGATTTTCGCCATCCGCTATTAGGCTCCAAGCTGCCCCACCATTCACTGTTTTCATTTTATTTCCCTGATTTATTTCGGGTTGGGTGTAATCACCACCAATCGCTATTCCCAAATTTTCATCATAAAAATCGATGGAGTAAATTCCTTGGGTGTCCACATCATTTTTCATTGGGGTAGCAATGGATTCCCAAGTTTTTCCTTTGTCCTTTGAATGATATATGCTACCCGAAGTTGTTCCGATCCACGCTTGGTTCCCTTTAATTTCAATATTGGTATTGCTGGCGGCAAAGGCGCCTTCGCCATAGCTACCTTTCGGAAGTTGGGAACAAGGAATCTTGTTCCAAGTCTGTCCGGCATCCCTGGTTATAATAATACTCATACACCCGTCTACGGTATCCCCCACCGCCAAACCTTCCCGGTCGTTCCAAAACATCATGGCATCATAAAAAACAGTTTCACCTACTTCACTATATACCAATTCCATTTTCCCGCTTTCCCCTGTTTTATATAACAAGGCCGGACTTCCAATTGAGAGCATGAAAAAATCAGTGGCCGTATGTCCTACGGCCCTAAAGGACGGGGTTATACTGTCATACTTCATAATATTCGTCCGCACCTTTCCAGAGGGAACATCTACAGTTCCGTAAATTCCCCCACTTCCTGCAAAGGCCAAGGTATTCGAATCTAAAAATTCAATCGCCCGAATACTGACCGAATCTTCAAAGACATCCTCTACAGCAACACTTGTAAAGAATTGTGGCTTGATCTGGTCACTGCATGAAATGGAAATGCAGCATAAGAAAAATAGAACAGTGAAAAGGCGCATCGGTACAAAGTTTCTCAAAAATAAATGGAATCCGCTCTAAAACAATACCTTTGCACCCTTAATTTTTCATAATGAGATTGCACAGAAACTTGGTGTTTGCCGTAATAGATGCTTTGAACTTAATATTCAATGAAGGTGAATATGCGGACAAGGTAGTTCAAAAGGTCTTAAAGTTTGACAAGCGCTGGGGATCACGTGATCGAGGTTTTATTGCCGAAACCACCTACGAAATGGTTCGTTACAAAAGGTTATATGCCGAAATTGCTGAAGTAAAGGCCCCTTTTAGTCGGCCCGATTTATTTCGGATGTGGGCGGTTTGGGCCGTACTAAGCGGAATTAAACTGCCCGATTGGAAACAAATTGAACCCACCCCGGAAAGACGCATCAAAGGACGTTTTGATGAACTATCCAAGGTTAGAAAATACAGGGAAGCCATTCCAGATTGGATGGATACGCTTTGTGAAAAAGCCTTGGGCGAAAAGTTATGGACCGCAGAGATTGCCAAACTCAATCAACCTGCCGACGTCATTTTAAGGACCAATACACTAAAAACCACAAAGGAAAAGCTAAGAAAAGCACTATTGGATGAGGATATTCTGACAGAACCCATAAAGGGATATCCACTGGCACTTAGACTACCGGAAAGGGCGAATGTATTTGTTACCCAAAGTTTTAAAGACGGATTATTTGAAGTGCAGGATGCTTCTTCACAATTGGTTGCCGAGCTTTTGGATGTTCAACCAGGGCAACGGGTTGTGGACACCTGTGCAGGTGCCGGTGGGAAATCACTTCACTTGGCTGCCTTGATGGAAAATAAAGGGCAATTGATTGCCATGGATATTTACGGCAGTAAACTCAAGGAACTAAAAAGACGCGCCCGAAGAAACGGGGCGCACAACATAGAACCTAGGGAAATTACCTCCACCAAGGTAATTAAAAAGTTGTATGACAGTGCAGATCGCGTTTTGATAGACGCTCCATGTACAGGTCTTGGGGTTATCCGCAGGAATCCAGATACCAAATGGAAACTGCAGCCAGAGTTTTTGGAAAAAATCACCAAAACGCAGCAGGAAATCCTTAGAAGTTATAGTAAAATGGTTAAATCAGGAGGAAAACTGGTCTATGCCACCTGTTCCATACTCCCTCAGGAGAATAGGGACCAGGTAAATTCATTTTTGGCATCGGAGGAAGGAAGTGGCTTTTCCCTTGTAAAAGAAAAGAAAATATACGCTTCCAAAAGTGGTTTTGATGGTTTCTACATGGCGTTACTGGAAAAGAAGACAAAAGATTCCTAGTCAAAAGAGAGGTAATTGCTGATCCTCTTTAACCACCGGTTTGGCAACTTGAGTTTCTATATCTTTCCTATCGCCCCATTTTTTCATGGCGTGCACTACGGGCATAAGGGACTTACCTTTAGCTGTTAAGGAATATTCTACCCTCGGGGGAATTTCGGCGAACATTTTTCGTTCCAATATTTCAGATTTTTCCAATTCCTTTAGCTGCTTGCTCAGCATTTGTTTATTGATTCCCTGGACATTCTTGAGCAATGTCGAAAACCTATTTATACCCTTGGAAACCCGGTAAAGAATAATAGGTTTCCATTTACTTCCTATTTCTTCCATGCATAAGGTTACCGCACAATTTTTGGAGGATTTACCCACAATCTTATAACAGTTAAGATGAAACAATTTAAGTCTATATGTAAGACTTATACCAAATATAAAACATCAGTCTAAAAAATAGACTGATGTTTATTGTAAAGATTGTTAAAATTTGAATTACTCTTTTACCGTAGGATAATCCACACCTAACTGTTCCAGATAACTATCGTATTTGGTTTCGTCATAATAGAATTTCTCCAATTCCTCCCTAAATTGACCTTGCTTGTCCGTATTCAAATAAATTGGGGGCATATCGGTTTCGGCAATCATGGGTTTATAGGTGGTTTCTTTTTGTTGCACATTTTTAAAATAGTCCCAGGCTCCCTCCAAAAGTTCTGGTTTCGTTAAGAAATCCAATATGGTCATGGCCTCTGCCTTGGCTCCAGCGACTACACCTTTATGTGCAATGGGAGTGGCCATAGCAATGGCATTGCTCCAATGGTGACCCTGTAATCCAGGAATATTGGAAGGAAAACGCATGGTAACCGTTGGAACTTTCCACGAAATATCTCCTATATCGTCCGACCCACCACTAACAGGTTCTTCAACAGGTAAACCTAATGGAGAAAGTTCCGTAGGTAAACCCTCAATTTTTTCGGAACCTACTTCGGTCTGCACGGCCTTGGCCAAGGTCTGGTCGGCATCGGACCATTCAGGAAGCCCTATTTGTTTTATATTATCATACATGGTTTCTGCAATGACCTTGTTGTAATGCCTTGGCCAAGCCGTTCCCAAAACTTTAGAGGTCATGGTAGTACCTGTCATCAAAGCCGCTCCTTTGGCCATATCATTGGCCAGGGCATACATTTCCATGATACCCTCATACTTTATATCCCTAAAGTAAAACCAAATCGCCGCTTTAGAGGGCACTACATTGGGTTGGTCCCCCGCATCCGTAAATATGGAATGGGAACGTTTTAGAGGGTGTAAATGCTCTCTTTTATAGTTCCAGGCAATGTTCATTAATTCAGCGGCATCCAATGCACTTCTGCCCCTCCACGGGGATCCAGCCGAATGTGCCGCCTCTCCTTCAAAGGAATATTCTACGGAAATTAAACCTGTTCCCCGAGTGGGCCCATAGGAAACCCCTAAGTTGTTTCCAACATGGGTGAAAATACACATGTCGATATCATCAAAAAGTCCATCACGTACATACCAGGCTTTGGCCGCAACCAATTCCTCCGCAATACCGGGCCATAGTATTAATGTCCCTCCTATATTTTCCTTTTCCATGATTTCCTTCACGGCCAAAGCGGACATAATGTTCAAGGGATTCCCCGCATTATGGCCCTCGCCGTGTCCCGGAGCTCCGTCCACAATAGGTTTGTGATAGGCTACGCCCGGATACTGGGATGCCTTTGGAATACAATCCACATCACTTCCCAAGGCAATAACAGGACCTTCTCCATTACTCCATTTTGCAAACCAAGCCGTAGGTATGCCAGAAATGGAATGTTCAATTTCAAATCCATTTTCTTCCAATAACCCGGTCAGGTATTTGGAAGTTTCAACTTCTTGAAAACCAAGTTCGGCAAAACTGAACACCTTATCCACCATTACCTGGGCCTGCTTTTTGTTGTTTTCGATAATAGTCTCGGCTTCGGTCTTAAATTTTTCAATTTGCCTTTTGGAATATTTCTTTTGGCCGACAGACACCACTGCATAAAAAATACAAATGGTGAGCATTACTAGTTTTTTACTCATGTTTGGTCATTTATTGAATTAGCTTGCAAAAAGGTACTGAATTATTATGTTTAAAAACACAGGTCCAAACTATTTTTATATGATTCCCATAGTTTTTGGGTTGTTTAAGGATTATATATTTTTTAAATATTTAAATTTTCCGAATAGCTAAATTTCTAGTTTCTCCAGAGTTTTTATCCTATTGTAAAATATGCCTTACCTATCAACAATAATGGTTGAAAACTGTTGTAATACAATCAAGGAAAATCAAGGCGGAAATCGTAATTTTGCATTTTCCATTTTTGCAAAAGAAATACGCTGATATGATTCACTTCTTTGGAAACCCGGCAACCAAGATTTTTGCTGTCCAAACTACCCAAGAGATTACTCCCGAAAACGAACAAAAACTAAAGTGGTTATTTGGCAACCAACCCAAAATAAATGTGGCGTCAATGGACGCCTTTTTTGTTGGGCCGCGAGCCTCTATGATTACCCCTTGGAGTACGAATGCCGTGGAAATCACACAGAATATGGGCATTCCGGGCATACTCAGAATCGAGGAGTTCAATGCTGTTTCCGAGAACTTTACCAATTTTGATCCAATGCTTTCCTATAAGTACAACGGTATTGGTCAAGCCATTTTTGATATCCATATTCTTCCTGAACCTATTTTGGAAATTGAGGACATTGCAGGATATAACCAAAAAGAGGGGCTGGCCTTAAGCGATGAGGAAGTAACTTATTTGGAAGAGCTTTCTGAAAAAATGGGAAGAAAATTGACCGATTCCGAGGTATTCGGTTTCAGCCAAGTAAACTCGGAACATTGTAGGCATAAAATTTTTAACGGTACCTTCATCATCGATGGAAAGGAAATGCCAACAAGCTTATTCAAGCTTATTAAAAAAACATCTCTAGAGCATCCAAACGAAATTGTCTCTGCATATAAGGACAATGTGGCCTTCCTAAAGGGGCCCAAAGCGATACAATTTGCACCAAAAACAGCCGATAAGCCTGATTTTTATGAAGAAAAGGAATTTAATTCGGTCATTTCCCTAAAAGCGGAGACCCATAATTTTCCCACGACCATTGAACCCTTTAACGGGGCAGCAACAGGTTCAGGAGGGGAAATCAGGGACCGTCTTGCAGGTGGAAAAGGGTCACTCCCTTTAGCGGGCACGGCAGTGTATATGACAGCCTTCTCAAGATTGGAGAAAGACAGGCCCTGGGAAAAGGCTATGCCAGAACGAGAATGGTTATACCAAACCCCCATGGACATTTTGATCAAAGCTTCTAATGGAGCTTCGGATTTCGGAAATAAATTTGGTCAACCTCTTATTGCCGGTTCTGTCCTTACTTTTGAACATGACGAAAAATATTCCCTAAATGGCTCAGAAGCCCGTAGATTGGGGTATGACAAGGTTATCATGCAGGCTGGTGGTATTGGCTACGGGAAAGCTGAACAAGCTTTAAAAGATACACCGAAAAAAGGGGATAAAATAGTTATCCTTGGAGGCGATAACTATAGAATTGGAATGGGCGGAGCAGCCGTATCCAGTGCGGATACAGGGGAATTCAGTTCTGCCATTGAATTGAACGCCGTACAACGTTCAAATCCAGAAATGCAGAAAAGAGCCGCCAACGCTATACGGGGCATGGTGGAAAGTGATAACAACAGTATCGTTTCCATTCACGACCATGGTGCCGGGGGACATTTGAACTGCCTTTCCGAACTCGTGGAGGAAACCGGGGGGAAAATCGATCTGGACAAATTACCCGTGGGCGACCCTACCCTATCCGCAAAGGAACTCATCGGCAACGAATCCCAGGAACGTATGGGATTAGTAATTGGAAAGGACAATACGGCCCTTTTGAAGCGAATAGCCGATCGCGAGCGATCACCCATGTATGAAGTTGGTGATGTTACCGGTGATGACCGTTTTACTTTTGAGTCGGCCACAACAGGTGAAAAACCCATGGATGTTAAGCTCAGTGATATTTTTGGGAGTTCTCCCAAGACTTTCATGAATGATAAAAAAATACCAAGAACCTATACCAATCCTGAATATTCCTTGGAGTTTTTTCACGATTATCTAGATCAGGTTTTACAACTGGAAGCCGTGGGATGTAAAGACTGGTTGACCAATAAAGTGGACCGTTGTGTGGGCGGGCGCGTGGCCAAACAGCAATGTGCGGGACCTTTACAACTTCCATTGAACAATGTGGGGGTTATGGCCTTGGATTTCAAAGGAAAGGAAGGTATTGCAACCAGCATAGGCCACTCCCCTATTTCCGCTTTGATCGATCCTTCTGCGGGGAGCAAGAATAGTATTGCCGAAGCTCTGACCAATATTATCTGGGCGCCGTTGAAAGATGGTTTGAAATCAGTTTCCCTTTCGGCCAACTGGATGTGGCCCTGCAAAAACGAAGGTGAGGATGCCAGACTATACGAGGCCGTACAGGCCGTTTCCGACTTTTCAATCGCCTTGGGTATCAATGTGCCTACAGGAAAGGATTCCCTTTCCATGAAACAAAAATATACCGACGGAGATGTCATTGCCCCCGGAACCGTGGTTATTTCGGCTGCCGCCAATTGTAACGATATTACTAAAGTAGTGGAACCCGTGTTTCAGAAAAACGGAGGTTCCATATACTATATCAACCTGTCCAGGGATGCTTATAAATTAGGAGGATCTTCCTTTTCACAAGTACGAAATGCAATTGGTTCCGAAGCACCCACCATTAAAAACGATGAATATTTTAAATCGGTTTTTGATTTACTTCAAACTTTAATTCAAAACGAACAAATCCTTGCGGGACACGACGTTGCATCGGGAGGTTTAATCACTACATTGTTGGAAATGTGTTTTGCCGATACCGACCTGGGTGCCCAATTGGACCTATCCGATTTGGGGGAAACTGATACCATTAAACTATTGTTTTCAGAAAACGCCGGAATCGTATTCCAGCTTCGGGATAATTTGGTGGAAAAATTATTGGTCGATGCCGATATCGATGTCAAAAAAATTGGAACGGTTACCGATGGCCCAGAATTGACCATTAAAAATGGCGGCATGGAAATGGGCTTGAACATTGCATCGCTGCGCGATATTTGGTTCAAGACTTCCTATCTCCTGGACAATAAGCAAACTTCGAACGGACTTGCCAAGGACCGCTACGATAATTATAAGGTGCAACCCTTAAAATATACATTTCCGAATTCAGAAAATATAAAACTCCCCAGTCGTTCATTAAACGAAGGTCAGGCCAGACCTAAGGCTGCCATACTAAGGGAAAAGGGAAGCAATTCCGAAAGGGAAATGGCCAATGCCATGTATTTGGCAGGATTTGATGTTAAGGACGTTCACATGACGGATTTGATAACTGGCAGGGAAACTTTGGAGGACATCCAGTTTTTAGGTGCCGTTGGTGGATTTTCAAATTCAGATGTATTGGGAAGTGCCAAAGGATGGGCGGGAGCTATCAAATATAACGAAAAGGCCAACAAGGTGATAAAAGACTTTTTTGCAAGACCAGATACGTTATCCGTTGGAATCTGTAACGGTTGCCAGTTGTTCATGGAATTGGATTTGATAAATCCGGAACACGATACACATGGAAAGATGACCTATAACGATTCCCACAAACACGAAAGTAATTTTACTTCGGTAAAGATTCAAGAGAACGACTCGGTCATGCTTTCTTCCTTGGCCGGTACAACCCTAGGGGTTTGGATTTCCCATGGCGAAGGAAAATTTAAACTTCCCTTATCCGAAGATAATTATCACATCGTTGCCAAATATGGCTATGAAGGCTATCCAGCAAATCCTAATGGTAGCGACTATAATACAGCCATGCTTTGCGATAAAACGGGAAGACATTTGGTAACCATGCCGCACATTGAGCGTTCTACGTTCCCATGGAACTGGGCCTACTACCCGTCCGATAGGAAAGATGAAGTTTCCCCTTGGCTGGAGGCTTTTGTGAATGCAAGAAAGTGGGTAGCTAGTAATAAATAAGGGGAAATACTAATAAATACTTGAAGGGGCTTTTAAAAAAAGCCCCTTTTGTTTTACCATATTCACAATTATTAACAAGTATTTTTAAGATAGCCTATTTAGAATACCGAGTTCTTTCACTATTTTGCAAGAAAGTTTTATAAAAAGACTATGCAAAAAGTTACCCGCCTATTCGATTTTCCTTACTATCAATTGGAAAACCATCCTTTGGAAAAATCACTCGTTACCAAATACGATGGAAAATGGATGACTACCTCCACGAAAGAATACATTGAAAAAGCAAATACCATAAGTCGGGGATTATTGAGACTTGGGGTACAACCTAATGATAAAATTGCGATTATCTCCATGACCAATCGCACGGAGTGGAACATTATGGATATAGGGGTATTACAGTTAGGAGCACAAACAGTACCCATTTATCCCACTATATCCGAAGAAGATTACGAATACGTTTTGAACCATTCTGAGGCAACCTATTGTTTTGTTTCCTGTGCAGAAGTGCTGGCCAAGGTAAATACGATAAAACCGGCATTAAAACACTTGAAAGGTGTCTATAGTTTTGATACCCTAAAAGATTGTGACAATTGGCAGGCGGTTTTGGACTTGGGAAAAGACGACACCAACCAACCAGAAGTGAACAAGCGCAAGGAACAGGTCAATGCCAATGACTTGGCCACCTTAATATATACCTCTGGAACCACTGGGAGACCCAAGGGTGTGATGTTGTCCCATGACAATATTGTTTCCAACGTTATTGCCAGTGAAAAAAGGGTTCCTTTTGAAGCCGGAGCCAGTGCACTGAGCTTTTTACCCGTATGCCACATTTTTGAAAGAATGATTCTTTATCTCTACCAATATTGTAGTATTGAAATCTATTTTGCGGAAGGATTGGATAAAATCAGCGATAATCTCAAGGAGGTAAAACCAAATGTCATGACGGTGGTTCCAAGGCTTTTGGAAAAAGTTTACGATGCCATTATAGCAAAGGGCAGTGCTTTGGGAGGAATAAAAAACAAACTATTCTTTTGGGCTGTCTCCGTAGGTTTAAAATTTGAACCCTATGGTGCAAACGGATGGTGGTACGAACAACAATTAAAATTGGCCAGAAAATTGATTTTCAGTAAATGGAAAGATGGCCTCGGGGGTAATCTAACAACTATGGTATCGGGCAGTGCGGCCTTACAACCTAGATTGAGCAGGGTCTTTGGCGCAGCAGGCATCCCTGTAATGGAAGGATACGGACTTACAGAAACCTCTCCGGTAATTGCAGTAAACCAAGAAAAAGGCGGTGGTTGGAAAATAGGTACTGTCGGCAGGGTCATTGATAAAGTGGAGGTCAAAATTGCGGATGACGGAGAAATACTATGTAAGGGACCTAACGTAATGCTGGGATATTACAAAGACAAGGAGAAAACAAATGAAGTCCTCGAGAATGGCTACTTTCATACAGGAGACATTGGTGAAATTGATACAGAGGGTTTCCTCAAAATCACCGATCGTAAAAAAGAAATGTTTAAAACATCCGGAGGTAAATATGTAGCTCCTCAATTATTGGAAAATCGTTTTAAACAGTCACGTTTTATAGAACAAATAATGGTCGTGGGTGAAGGAGAAAAAATGCCTGCTGCATTGATTCAGCCGGACTTTCAGTATTTGCATGACTGGGCAGCGAAAAAGGGTATAACCATTCCTGAGAATTCAGATATTATTATAAATCCCATAGTACTGGAGAAATATCAGACTGAGGTGGACTTGGCGAACGAACAGTTTGCAAAGTGGGAAAAGGTAAAACAGTTTAGACTTACACCAGAAGTATGGAGCGTAGAGGGAGGACACCTTACCCCTACCATGAAACTCAGAAGAAAAATTATAAAGGAAAAATATATTGACCTTTATAATGATATCTACGGACATGGCTAATCCTATCTCAATTTTAAGGAAGCTTTAATATTTTATAAATGGTACCCACCAAATAAGGTATCCCAAAGGAAAGTAAAAATTCAATTATTTATTATGCATGCATAATAAATTTTTATATATTTGGTAACCAACTAAGATTTTTATGAAGGAGGTTACCATTGATTACGCCTTAAGGGCTACCTGGCAGGCAGTAGCCAGAATGTACAATGAGGAAGCTAAAAACTTTGAAACAACAATGGCCATTGGTTTTACTTTACTGAGCATAGACCCTAAAACAGGTACCCCCTCAACTTCTTTGGGGCCAAAAATGGGCATGGAAGCTACAAGTTTGTCCAGAATACTAAAAAGTATGGAAGAAAAAGGATTGATTGAGAGAAAACCCAATCCTTCGGACGGCCGTGGCGTCCTGATACATTTGACTGATTTTGGTCTTGAAAAAAGAAAGGATTCCAAAGATGTGGTTCTAAGGTTTAATGAGGTCGTTAAAAATAATGTGTCAGAGGAAAAGCTAAAACACTTTTTTGAAGTGACCGATACCATCAACAAACTCATCTCGGACAAAAAAATTTATACAAAAGACACAACAAAAAACTAAATACAGCATAAGACACATGAACAAGCATATTAAAAAAGTTGCAGTAATTGGTTCGGGCATTATGGGAAGTGGAATCGCATGCCATTTTGCCAATATTGGAGTGGAGGTCCTACTTCTGGATATTGTACCCAGGGAATTGACGGACAAAGAAAAGTCACAAGGCCTTACCTTGCAGGATAAAGTGGCACGAAACAGACTGGTGAACGATTCCTTGGCATCGGCATTAAAATCAAAGCCCTCCCCTATTTATCATCAAAAATTCGCCGATAGAATTTCTACGGGAAATCTGGAAGATGATATTTCCAAGGTAGCAAAAGTCGATTGGATTATTGAGGTCGTTGTTGAACGACTTGATATCAAAAAACAGGTCTTTGAAAATCTGGAAAAACATAGAACTCCCGGTACCCTTATAACTTCCAATACCTCTGGTATTCCCATAAAATTTATGAGCGAAGGTAGAAGCGAGGATTTTCAAAAACACTTTTGCGGTACGCACTTCTTTAATCCTGCACGTTATCTAAAATTATTTGAAATTATTCCCGGTCCTGAGACCCTCCCAGAAGTTTTGGACTTTCTTAACGGGTATGGAGAGAAGTTCCTGGGGAAAACCTCTGTGGTCGCCAAGGATACTCCAGCTTTTATAGGAAACCGGGTAGGTATCTTCAGTATTCAGAGTTTGTTCCATACGGTCAAAGAAATGAACATGACGGTGGAGGAAGTCGACAAATTAACCGGGCCGGTAATAGGACGACCTAAATCGGCCACGTTTAGAACTGTTGACGTAGTAGGACTGGATACCTTAGTTCACGTTGCCAATGGAATTTCCGAAAACTGTAAGGATGATGAACGTCATGAACTTTTTGCACTTCCTGATTTTATTCAGACCATGATGAATAATAAATGGTTGGGCAGTAAAACAGGACAAGGTTTTTATAAAAAAGTAAAGAATGATAAGGGCAATAGTGAGATTTTAACCTTGGATTTGGACACGATGGAGTATCGTGCCAAAAAAAGTGCGAAGTTCTCCACCTTGGAGTTGACCAAAACCATTGATAAGGTTGTGGATAGGTTCCCTGTTTTGGTAGACGGAAAAGATAAAGCTGGAGAATTTTACCGTAAGAGTTTCGGTCAATTATTTGCCTATGTGTCTCACCGTATTCCAGAAATATCAGATGAATTATACAAAATCGATGACGCCATGAAAGCCGGTTTTGGCTGGGAGCACGGTCCATTCCAAATTTGGGATGCTGTAGGTCTGGATAAAGGATTAGAATTGATTGCAGCAGAGAATCAAACTGCCGCTGATTGGGTTAATGACATGAAAGCTGCAGGTATCGATTCTTTTTACAGCGTAAAAGATGGAAATACCTACTACTATGATATTCCTAAAAAGGAAATGACGAAAGTTCCCGGACAGGATGCTTTCATCATCCTGGATAACATTAGAAAATCTAAGGAAGTCTTTAAAAATAGTGGCGTGGTAATCGAGGATTTGGGAGACGGCATCCTAAATTGTGAATTCCAATCCAAGATGAACACCATTGGAGGTGATGTTTTGGCAGGACTGAACAGGGCAATCGACTTGGCCGAAAAAGATTTTCAGGGACTGGTCGTGGGTAACCAAGCTGCCAATTTTTCTGTCGGAGCCAATATCGGAATGATTTTTATGATGGCCGTTGAACAGGAGTATGATGAATTGAACATGGCCATTAAAATGTTCCAGGACACCATGATGCGCATGCGCTATTCAGCAATCCCTACCGTTTCAGCTCCACATGGAATGACGCTAGGTGGTGGATGTGAGCTTTCCCTTCATGCGGATAAGGTGGTAGCAGCTGCGGAAACCTATATAGGATTAGTAGAATTTGGTGTGGGTGTTATTCCAGGTGGTGGAGGTTCCAAGGAATTTGCATTGAGAGCATCGGATTCCTTTAAAAAAGGGGATGTTGAATTAAATGTGCTTCAAGAGTATTTTTTAACCATCGGAATGGCAAAAGTTTCGACCTCTGCCTACGAGGCATACGATTTAGGAATATTGCAACACGGAAAGGATATCGTTGTGGTCAATAAAGACCGACAAATAGCGACCGCTAAAGAGTATGCCAAACTCATGGCCGAATCAGGTTACACGCAGCCACCTAAACGTAAGGATGTAAAGGTACTTGGAAAACAAGCCTTGGGAATGTTCTTGGTAGGCACAGATTCTATGGAAGCCAGTCACTATATAAGTGAGCATGATAAAAAGATTGCGAATAAATTGGCCTATGTAATGGCCGGGGGAGATTTATCCGAACCCACCATGGTTTCAGAACAGTATTTGTTGGATCTAGAGCGCGAGGCATTCCTTTCACTTTGTACGGAAAGAAAAACCTTGGAACGCATTCAGCATATGTTAAAAACAGGTAAACCACTAAGAAATTAAAAAATGAAAACAGCATATATAGTAAAAGGGTATCGAACCGCAGTAGGAAAAGCGCCAAAAGGTGTATTCCGCTTTAAACGGACGGATGAACTAGCGGCGGAAACCATTGAGTACATGATGAAGGAGTTACCCAATTTGGACAAAAAAAGAATTGACGATGTCATAGTAGGTAATGCAATGCCGGAAGGTGCACAAGGTCTTAATATGGGACGCCTAATTTCCCTTATGGGCCTAGATATTGTTGATGTTCCGGGAGTTACGGTAAACCGATTTTGTTCTTCGGGTATTGAAACCATAGGCATTGCAACCGCAAAAATCCAAGCTGGAATGGCGGATTGCATTATTGCTGGTGGAGCGGAAAGTATGAGCGCGGTACCAATGACTGGTTACAAGACCGAACTGAACTATGATTTGGTCAAAGAAGGTCATGAGGATTATTACTGGGGCATGGGAAATACGGCCGAAGCCGTTGCCCAGGAATTTAATGTTTCCCGAGAGGATCAAGACGAGTTTGCATACAATTCCCATATGAAGGCCTTAAAAGCCCAAGCAGAGGACCGTTTTCAAGACCAAATTGTTCCTATTGAAGTAGAACAAACCTATGTAGACGAAAATGGTAAAAAGGCAACCAAAAAATATACGGTTACCAAAGATGAGGGTCCTAGAAAAGGAACATCGATAGAAATTTTGAATAAACTGAGACCAGTTTTCGCGGCGAATGGTAGCGTTACCGCAGGTAATTCCTCACAAATGAGTGACGGAGCCGCCTTTGTAATGGTAATGAGTGAGGAAATGGTGAAAGAACTAAATTTAGAACCCATAGCTAGATTGGTTAACTATGCCGCAGCTGGAGTACCTCCAAGAATTATGGGTATAGGTCCGGTAGCCGCTGTTCCAAAGGCTTTAAAGCAAGCTGGTTTAAAGCAAGAAGATGTTGAATTAATAGAATTGAACGAAGCTTTTGCTTCACAATCAATCGCCGTGATACGGGAATTAAAGTTAAATCCGGATATCGTTAATGTTAACGGTGGAGCCATTGCGTTAGGACATCCACTTGGGTGTACCGGTGCAAAATTATCGGTTCAGCTTTTTGACGAAATGCGTAAAAGAAATATGCAGGGAAAATACGGTATGGTAACCATGTGTGTAGGTACCGGTCAAGGTGCAGCTGGAATCTATGAATTTTTGAATTAGAAAGTATAAACAAATGAGTACAGAAGTTAAACAGGATATACTACGAGGTGGACAATTCCTGGTCAAGGAAACAAATTGTGAAGACGTCTTCACCCTAGAAGATTTGAACGAAGAACAAAAAATGATGCGTGAGAGCACCAAAGAGTTTGTTGACCGCAAGCTTTGGGCCCACTGGGAGCGTTTTGAAAAGAAGGATTACGCCTATACGGAAGAATGTATGCGAGAAGCTGGGGAGCTAGGGTTGTTAAGCATTGCCGTTCCCGAAAAATATGAAGGTATGGGTATGGGCTTTGTCTCTACCATGTTGGTATGCGATTATATATCCGGTGCCACTGGATCTTTCAGCACGGCATTTGGAGCACATACCGGTATCGGCACCATGCCTATTACATTATATGGTACGGAAGAGCAAAAACAAAAATATGTACCTAAACTAGCTACCGGAGAATGGTTCGGCGCTTACTGTCTAACGGAACCGGGTGCGGGATCTGATGCCAATTCCGGAAAAACGAAAGCCGTACTTTCCGACGATGGTAAGTATTACAGTATTACAGGACAAAAAATGTGGATATCCAACGCCGGTTTCTGTAACCTTTTCATTGTTTTCGCCAGAATTGAGGACGATAAAAACATTACCGGATTCATTGTTGAAAATGATTCGGAGAATGGAATCACCTTAGGAGACGAAGAAAAAAAATTGGGTATTCACTCCTCCTCTACCCGTCAGGTTTTCTTCAATGAAACAAAAGTTCCTGTAGAAAACATGCTTTCCACTCGGGGTAATGGATTCAAAATTGCCATGAACGCCTTAAACATTGGACGTATTAAGTTGGCCGCAGCCTGCCTAGAGGCTCAAAGACGGGTCACTAATGAGGCGACTAAATATGCGAACGAACGCATTCAGTTTAAAACACCAATTATAAGTTTTGGTGCCATTAAAGCAAAGATAGCCGATATGGCTACCAATGCATATGTGGATGAATCGGCATGTTACAGAGCCGCTAAAAATATTGAAGATAGAATTGCGATACGCGAAGCCGATGGAAATTCGCACCAGGAAGCCGAACTAAAAGGCGTTGAAGAATATGCCATTGAATGCTCCATTTTAAAGGTAGCGGTTTCGGAACACGTACAACATACGACTGATGAAGGTATTCAAATTTTCGGTGGAATGGGCTTTAGTGCCGATACTCCTATGGAATCTGCCTGGAGGGATGCAAGAATCGCCCGTATTTATGAAGGAACCAATGAAATTAACCGAATGTTGTCCGTTGGTATGTTGATAAAAAAAGCCATGAAAGGTCATGTAGACTTATTGGGTCCGGCCACTGCGGTCGGTGAAGAGCTAATGGGCATTCCTTCATTTGAAACCCCTGATTTCTCTGAATTGTTTGCAGAAGAAAAAGACCTTTTAAAACGATTAAAGAAAGTATTCCTAATGGTGGCAGGTAGTGCAGTTCAGAAATTTGGTCCGGAATTGGAGGATCATCAACAATTGTTAATGGCCGCATCCGATATTTTGATTCAGGTTTATCTTGCAGAATCGACTTTACTAAGAACAGAAAAAAATGCAAAACGTTTTGGAGAGGAAGCACAAGCGACCCAAATTGCGATGTCCAAACTCTATTTGTACAGAGCAACGGAAATTATCATCCAAAAAGGAAAGGAAGCCATTGTTTCGTTTGCTGAAGGCGATGAACAACGTATGATGCTTATGGGGTTAAAACGTTTCACAAAATATACCAATAACCCTAATGTTATTGAATTACGCACACAAATTGCGGATAAAGTAGCATCAGATCAGGGTTACACCTTTGACTAATTCAGATTGCCCTTTTGTTTTGTTAGACAGAAGTAAAACCGCTCTAATTGGGGCGGTTTTTTTATTTGTACAAATTGCGGGAAGCATCTAATTTTGACGAATGCAGAACAATCTTTTACAAAAGGTCTATTCACCTAAGTTCTTTCAAGAAAAAGGACATCAGTTAATTAATGAGCTAACCGCCCATTTGGATGATAAATTAAATGAAAAGTCAGAAAAGGCCATTCATTGGAATGGTCCAGAAGAAGAACTGAAATTCTGGAAAGATTTTTTGAAAAATGGCGATGAAAATGACCTTTTTAAAACGATAACAGAACGTACAACCTATGTACACCACCCAAAGTATATTGGGCATCAGGTCAGTCCAGCTGCTCCTATAACAGCTTTAACGGGTATGATCAGTTCCCTGTTGAATAACGGGATGGCCGTCTATGAAATGGGTATGTCACCAAGTGCCATTGAACGTGTCGTTACGGATATAATTTGTGAGAAAATTGGTTGGGATTCAGAGGCTAGGGGCTTTTTAACTTCAGGGGGTACCTTGGCCAATCTAACGGCTCTTTTGGCTGCAAGAAAGGCGATTCTAAAGGATGATATCTGGAACGATGGACTTCAAAAGTCCATTGGAATTATGGTAAGTGAGGAAGCCCACTACTGTGTGGACAGGGCTGCAAGGATTATGGGATTGGGGGAAAAGGGAATCATAAAAATTCCTTGTACGGAATCCTTTCAAATGGATACCTCGGTTTTGGAAGAAATTTATCGGAAAGCGACTGTAGACGGCATCACTATTTTTGCCATTGTTGGTAGCGCTCCTTCCACGGCTACGGGTATTTTCGACGATTTGGAGGCTATTGGGGAATTTGCACAAAACCACAGTCTTTGGTTTCATGTGGACGGAGCCCATGGCGGTGCTGGAATCTTCTCCCAAAAATATAAGCATACCCTAAAAGGAATTGGCGGGGCCGATTCCGTTGTCATAGATGGTCACAAAATGATGATGCTACCCACCATCACAACGGCCTTATTGTTAAAAAACGGGGTATACGCCAATGCCACTTTTAGACAGAAGGCAGATTATCTCCTAACGGAGTCGGACCATGAGGACTGGTACAATTCCGGCAAAAGAACCTTTGAATGTACGAAGACCATGATGAGCATCCATTGGTTTGCTATGCTCAAGTTGTATGGTGAAGAAGTTTTTGACGCCTATGTTACCCAATTATATGATAGAGGAGCCGAGTTCGGGGGTATGATAGAAAACCATCCTTCCTTTTTAGTAGCTGTTAAACCCATGGCGAACATCGTATGTTTTAGATATACACAACCTGGTTTTTCCCAAACCCAATTAAACGATTTAAATGCCAAAATAAGACAAAACCTTTTGGAGGAAGGCGAATTTTACATTGTACAGACCAAGTTAAGGGGTTGGCATTATTTACGGGTTACCGTTATGAATCCTTTTACCACAAAACACCATTTTCAAAAGTTGTTGGATAAAATTGTTATAATGGCCCAACAACTCATTGGAAAGGAAACTATAACCTACTGATCGAGGCCAGTACCTGTTCTTCGCTTTCCTGTCTTGAAAAGTTTATAGCACATTCTATTAGGGCCAAATGGGAATAAGCCTGTGGAAAGTTTCCTAATAGCCTTTTGGTCTTAAAATCAATATCTTCACTAAAAAGACCTAAATGGTTACTGTAGGATAAAAGCTTGTCAAAATGCTTCATGGCCTTTTCCTTCTCGCCTATTTTGAACAGACTGTTTATAAACCAAAAAGTGCATATTGTAAAAGAGGATGATGGCAATCCAAAATCGTCTTCATTTTTATAACGGTACATTAATCCGTCATGACTCAGCTCCTTTTCTATCGCATGAACGGTACTTACAAATTTGGGATCCTTAGCATGAATAAATCCATAGGATTCCATTAACAAAACCGAGGCATCCATATCTGGTGAGCCGTAGGATTGAGTAAAGGCATTGACTTCCGGATTCCAAGCATTGGCGTGGATATCATTCTTGATTTCCTGCTCCAATTGAGTCCATTTTTCCAGTTTATGGGTCTTTCTGAACAACCTGGCCACCTTAATCGCCCGATCAATGGCGACCCAACACAATACTTTAGAAAAAGTAAAGTGTCTATCCTCCGTTCTAAATTCCCAAATACCCTTATCGGCTTCTTTCCAGTGATGGGAAACTATCCATACAATACCTTTGGTGATACCCCATAGATCCTCCCCATTCTCCGTATCATTACTATATTTGGACAGCTGTTCGTAAATGACATCCATTAAGATGCCGTAGATATCATTTTGTCGTTGTTTATAGGCGGCATTTCCAATACGTACCGGTTTTGAGCCTTTATAACCCGATAAATGGTCCAAGGTGTGCTCCGTCAACTTCTTCTCCTTATTGATACCGTACATAATCTGGAGTTTCTCGTCCTTATCTGGAATGAGATCCACAATAAATTGTAGGTATCTCTTGGCTACGTTCCTATGGCCCAACTCCCCTATGACCTTTATGGCCATTGAGGCATCACGAATCCAGCAGAATCTATAGTCCCAGTTACGGACCTCTCCAATAGTTTCCGGCAAGGATGTGGTTGCAGCAGCCAACACAGCTCCAGATTTATCGTATGTCAACAACTTAAGGGTAATGGCACTTCTACTGATCTGGGAATTATATTTTCTGTAGTTTGGGGTTTTACTGCTCCAATTCAACCAATATACCTTGGTTCTTTCCAGTTCTGTATACATTTTTCTTACCGTTGGCTGAAATAATTTTTCATTGTATCCCAAAAGAAAGTATCCATCATCCTTGATTTCAATGTCCCTTCCCTCTACCACAGCGTTTTTGTTAAACGAGGTGTACAGAAAGCAGGTGTCGAATTTTTCGCCATGTGTAAGACTAACAATAAAGTTCTTTTTTACATAGGTCTCGGTTTTGCCATGGGCATATTCCAATTTAGGATTATATTTCACCTTAAACCTGGGCTTACCGCTAACATGTTTAATATACCGCACCAATTCCGGAGGGGAATTATAGCCGCCATCGGGTTTTCTATATCTGGGCATAAAATCCCGAATTTCAAATACATCATTTCCCGAAGAAAATTTAGTGACCAGAACAGCCGTATGCTTTTTATAGCGTTGTTTTATCGTATAGGAATCATCCACCAATATCTCGAAACTACCACCTATTTCTTCGTCCAACAGTTTGGCGAAAAGTGAGGAGGAGTCAAACTCCGGTAAACAACACCAATCTATTGATCCATTTTTTGACACCAAGGCCGCACTTCTACAATTCCCTATTATTCCGTAATCTAAATTATTCATTCAATAAAAATCTTGATTCATTTAAGCTTTCAATTGCTATTACCCTTCTTTTTCCCGAAATTGAGAGAAATTAAATTCATTTCAAAGCAAAACTTGCTATTTATGGCCAAAACTATCATAATCTCAAATAGACTACCGGTACAATTACAAATTAGCAACGGATCCATTACCGCCATACCAAGTGTAGGGGGATTGGCTACCGGCATGAAATCCGTGCATTCTGGGGGAGACAGCTTGTGGATTGGTTGGAGCGGTCTCACTGATGAGGAAACACCAGAAGAATTGGAATTACAAATAGACAATGCTTTGGCCGAGCATGGTTCCTCCAAGGTAAAACTCACCCAAAAAGAGGTAGACGGTTTTTACTATGGATTCAGCAACAGAACAGTGTGGCCGTTGTTCCATTATTTTATGGAATACACTGAATTTGAATGGGAAAGCTGGGAAATCTATAAAAGTGTAAATCAAAAATTTGCCGATGCTATTTTAGAAAAAGCGGAAGATGACGATGTGATTTGGGTCCATGATTACCAATTAATGCTGGTACCCCAAATGGTCAGGGAAAAACGTCCCAATGTGTCCATTGGTTTCTTCCTGCATATCCCCTTCCCTTCCTTTGAAATATTTAGGACACTACCTTGGCGGATGGAAGTTTTGGAAGGTCTTCTGGGTTCCGATTTAATCGGATTCCACACCTACGATTACGAAAGACACTTTTTAAGCTCGGTCCGAAGACTTTTGGGCCTTGAGGTCAGTTTTAATGATATTTATTTGGATGATAGGGTTATAAAAGTGGATTCCTTCCCCATGGGAATCGATTATAAAAAATTTAACGAGGCAGCTAAGGAACATGCTCAGCGCGATGAATCCCAAAAATCCGAGCTTCAAAAAAGATTGGATACCCATAAGGAATCTACTCCCGATGCGAAATTCTTCCTTTCCATAGACCGATTGGACTATACCAAGGGAATCGCCAAGCGCTTGAATGCCTTTGAGTATTTTTTAAACAAATACCCTCAGTATAAGGAGAAAGTCCGGTTGATTATCCTTGCCGTTCCCTCTAGATCCAATGTCCCACAATACCAACTCCTGAAAAAAGAAATCGATGAGCTCGTAGGACGCATAAATGGGGAACTTTCTACCGTAAGCTGGACCCCGATTTGGTATTTCTATAGATCTATGCCCTTTGATAACCTTATCGACCTCTATACAACCTGTGATATTGCTTGGTTAACCCCTATTCGGGATGGTATGAACTTGGTAGCCAAGGAGTATATCGCAACACGAACGGATAAGACAGGCGTACTTATTTTGAGTGAAATGGCTGGTTCTGCCAATGAAATGAACGAATCCCTCCTGATAAACCCCAATAACTTTGAGGAGATTGCGGACACCTTGGACAAGGCCATCAATATGCCCAAAGAGGAACAACAACAGCGTAATTCCATTCTTCAAAAACGCTTGGAGCGATATAATGTGGAGAAATGGGCCAATGACTTCATGACCTCCCTATTAAATCAAAAAGAAAAGGACCTCACCTATATATCCAGAAGGCTTTCGGTAGATTTAATGAACACAGTCATGAAAAAATACAAGTCGGCCAAAAGACGTCTTGTTTTTCTCGATTACGACGGAACTTTGGCCGGATTCCACAAAGATCCCCAGAAAGCCAGTCCGGATGAGGATCTATTCCGATTATTGGATGAAATTTCCGCCCAAGAAAATACGGATATGTATTTGATTAGTGGTAGGGACAAAGAAACCTTTACCAAATGGTTTATGCATAAGGGATATAATATGATAGTGGAACATGGGGTTTGGATTTCCCAAAATGGCGAAGACTTTAGAATGTTGGAAAAGGTCAAAAAGGATTGGATGGAGAAAATTCATCCTGTATTGGATTCCTTTGTGGATAGGACCCCGGGAAGTTTTATCGAAGAAAAGAATTATTCCTTGGCATGGCACTATAGAAATACCGATCCCGATTTCGGACAAAAGCGGGCCGTGGAACTGAACACCGTATTGACCAGTTTGATTGCTAACGACGATTTGAGCGTTCTAAACGGAAATAAGGTCATGGAAATCAAGAGTAGCAACGTAAACAAGGGAAGGGCATCCATGCGTGTATTTGCAGAAAATGAGTACGACTTTGTTTTTGCTATAGGCGATGACTGGACCGATGAATTTATGTTTCAGGAATTGCCCGATGATTCCATTACCGTAAAAGTAGGCCGGCAAAAGACACACGCCAAGTATTTTGTGGACAGCACCAAAAACGTTAGGGACATTTTAGGCAGGTTCGCGGACATGCACTAAATTGGGTTCCAATACTGTTTTATGAAACATGTCTATTTTGTGGCCTTCCTCTGGCTTTCCATTGTGATAAATGGTTATTCCCAGTCCAGTACAGAGGTTTTTTTAGCCGACTTGTTGTGGGAAAATGATGGTTTAAAAATTGGAAAAGCTAAAAATATTTCCAATAACGAAGGCTATGATAACCAACCTTCGTTTTACGATGATGACCGAATCCTTTTTTCATCTACCCGAAATGGACAGACCGATATTGTCCTTTACGATATAAAATCCGAATCAAAATCATGGCTGAACGACACCCCAAATGGCGGTGAATATTCACCTTTAAAAATATTGGGCCAAAAAAATATTTCAGCAATTCGACTTGATGATGATGGCCTACAAAGGTTATATAGGTATGATTTTAATACAGGTCTTTTCAAGGAGCTTATACCCAATTTAAAGGTAGGCTACCATGTCTGGTATAACGACCATATCCTCGTCTGTACAGTTTTGGTTGAAGACCGAATGGATTTGGTAGTGTCAAATCTTGCCGATAAAACCAATTACACGGTTCAAAAGAATGTAGGCAGGTCCCTTCATAGAATTCCCGAGACAACACTTATAAGTTTTATTTCTAAGGAAAATGATACGGCCATGGTAAAATCCATGCATCCTATTTCCGGGGCTACGGAAAATATCGTAACGCTTCCTGGCGCATCTGAAGATGTAACTTGGACAAAAAATGGAACCTTGCTTACGGCGTACGAAAACAATTTGTTGGGTTACGATTTCAGAAAGAATGGCTCTTGGAAACTACTGCGTACATTTGATAAATTGGAAATACCTAACATATCAAGGCTCGCCATGAGTCCGGATGATCAAAAATTGGCGTTTGTAAGTACTGACCCGGTATATAAAATCGTACAAAAACAGGTGGATTCCTATAATGCAGGAAATTTGGAGGCCTTTGTCAATTGTTATGCTGAAAATGTGGTGGTACGTAACTTTCCATCAGATACCCTGTATATTGGCCATGATAAAATGCGTAAAAACTATGGCAGACTTTCCCCAGAAAACAAAGCGTATGATGTTGAAGTCGTAAACCGTATCGTTATTGGAAATCAGGTTATTGACCATGAAAAAGTGACCGGAAACGGAAAAATAACAATGCAGGTAGCACTTTATGAAGTAAAGGACCGCATCTCAAGCATGACCTTTATTTTTGACCAAGAGACGAAATCAAAACCTGAATCCGTTGTTGAAAAACAATTGAAAGCTTATAATGCAAGGGATATCGATGCCTTTATGGCAACCTATTCGCAAGATATCAAATTATATAATTTTCCCAGAGATCTCACTACCAATGGGCCGGAAGCCATGCGAAAAGGATACGCTGAATTTTTTAAATCGGCGCCAGACCTACACTGCGAAATCAAGAATAGGATGGTCATCGACAACAAAGTAATCGATCACGAGGAAGTAACGGCCAATGGGAACACCTTTAACGCCGTAGCTATCTATGAGGTCGAGAATGGAAAAATCGCTAAGGTCACTTTTCTTAGGTAACTTATCTATTGAAACAAAAACCACATATCCTTCCAACCATAATCATTGCCCAGTTTGCATGTACGTCCCCATGGTTTGCCGGCAATACGGTTATCGATGAACTAATCTTGAAAACCGGGTTGGGTGAAGAAATTATCGGCTGGGTATTATCCTCCGTACAATTGGGATTCATTCTGGGCACGCTGCTTTTTGCACTATTGATGGTAGCCGATAGGTTTCCGCCTTCCAAGGTATTTATGGTCTGTGCCCTATTGGCGGCACTCTGCAATTTTGCACTGCTTCAAGAAACCATCATCAAATGGACGATTCTTCTAACAAGGTTCGGCACTGGTTTTTTTCTTGCGGGTATTTATCCCGTGGGCATGAAAATTGCGGCAGATTACTATGAAAAAGGATTGGGCAAGGCTTTAGGATATTTGGTCGGTGCCTTGGTCTTGGGCACGGCATTTCCATTTTTGATCAAGGCCAATAGTTGGGGCCATGAGGCGAATACTGTCATAAAAATAACTACGGCAATGACCTTAATAGGCGGATTGGCAATTAATTTTCTGGTTCCCAACGGACCCTACAGAAAACCTAGCAAAAAACTAAATCTATCCATTGGTCCCCAACTATTTGGCATGGTAAATTTTAAGAAGGCCGCTTTTGGCTATTTCGGACACATGTGGGAGTTGTACGCCTTTTGGGCCTTTACACCCTTTGCGATTGCATATTATAATACGAAAACCGGTATGGACTTTTCGGTACCCCTTTGGACGGGGATTGTTATTGCCCTGGGTGGACTGTCGTGTGCTTTGGGTGGTTTGATATCGGAAAAAATAGGAAGCCGTAAGGTAGCCTTAACGTCTCTAGCGATATCGGGCATATGTTGCCTGCTATCGCCGGCTTTTTTCATGCTGCCTCCCATACTATTCCTATCGGCCTGGTGTATATGGGGTTTGGCCGTTACCGCAGATTCCCCACAACTATCAAAACTAGTGGCTGCATCGGCTACGGGCGAAATTAAAGGTACAGCGCTTACCCTCGCTACCTGCATCGGCTTTGCCATTACCATTATTAGTATTCAACTCTTAAACTACCTGCAGACCATTACAAGTGCAAACTTTTTATTCATGGTATTGACATTGGGCCCGGCGCTGGGAGTTTGGCATCTGATACACCTTGAAAAAGATTAATTTTTAATACTTTTAGAGACACTTCAAATGAAACTAAATATGAAAAAATGGCTACTTCTGGGTCTTTTGACCATAACCCTTACATTATCAGCTCAAACGGACCAACGCATCTATGATATTATCGATGCCGTCTCTGCGGAACGAATAGAAAACGATATCACCAAATTGGCCAATTTTGGCACACGACATACGCTAAGTGATACGGTTTCGCAAACCCGTGGCATAGGTGCGGCAAGACGCTGGATAAAATCCGAATTTGAAAAGACATCGGATGCCTGTAACGGTTGTTTGAACGTATTTTATCAAAAAGACCTGGTCAAAAAGGGCGCCAATCAACGAATAGTGCATGATGTGGAAGTCGTGAATGTCCTGGCCATTCAAAAAGGAAGCAAATATCCCAATAGATACATCATTATGAGCGGCGATATTGACAGCCGGGTGAGCGACCCTACCAATTTTACGGACGATTCTCCGGGGGCAAATGACAATGCCAGTGGTATGGCCGGAACCTTGGAGGCCGCGCGGGTACTTTCGAAGTACACCTTCGAAAACAGTATTATCTATATGGGACTATCTGGTGAAGAACAGGGCTTGTTTGGCGGTGGTGGTGTTGCCCAATACGCCAAAGATCAGGGATGGGAAATCATTGGTATTTTCAATAATGACATGATTGGTAACATCAAGGGAGTCGACGGAATAGTTAGCAATGTTGATTTTCGGATTTTTTCCGAACCAGTTCCTCCCAATGAAACGGAAGAGCAACGCAGGGCAAGACGGTTTTATGGAGGCGAGGTAGATGGTATTTCAAGACAATTGGCCAGATATGTGCATAAGAATGTAAAGACCTATATGCCCGAAATGAACCCCATGATGATCTATCGTTTGGACCGTTTTGGCCGCGGAGGACATCACAGACCTTTTAACGATGCCGGTTTTGCGGGAATACGAATCATGGAGGCCCACGAAAACTATACCCAACAACATCAGGATATTCGGGTAGAAGACGGTATTGCATATGGTGATGTTTTGGAACATGTCAATTTTGACTATGCAGCCAAGCTTACGGCAGTGAATGCCATTAATCTCGCCTCTCTGGCTTGGGCACCACCAGCACCTATAGAGGTGAAAATTGGTGGTATCGTTCAGCCTTCTGCCAAGTTTCAGTGGAGTAAGGTGGATGGCGCCGCAGGATATAAAATTTATTGGAGAGATACGACCTCACCTACTTGGGACCATAGCAGGTTTGTAGGGGATGTGACCGAATTCACTTTGGAAGGTATCGTTATCGATAATTTTTTCTTTGGTGTGTCCGCGGTAGGAAAAGACGGATTTGAAAGTCCGGTCGTGTTTCCAAACGGAATTTTTAGATAGGTATTAAAATCAGCTTTAAATAATTTAGATATGGAAGATTTTAGTATACCCTTATTTCTTTGGCAGACTTTTTTATTGGTGCTGATTGTAGTTCTAGTTGTCCTTTTGATTAAATTTTTGAGAAAAAGATTAAAATAACATTATTGTTCATGAATAAGCTCCTTCTTCTATTTGCTTTCCTACTATTTTTTCAATTTTCTAATGCACAAGAATTCACGCAGCAGGATACCCTTAGAGGCAGCATAACTCCAGAACGCGCCTGGTGGGACCTCAATTACTATCATTTGGATATTGAGGTTAAACCGGATGATAAATTTATTTCCGGTACCAATACCATTCGCTACAAAGTTTTGGATGCAAACCAGGTATTACAAGTGGACCTTCAACCGCCATTAGTTATAGAAAAAATTACTCAGGACGGTGAGAATCTGGAGTTCAAAACCAATGGCAATGCCCATTTCGTAAAACTAGAAAAAACTCAAAAAAATGGTGATTACAATGAAATCGTCGTGCATTATTCCGGGCATCCCAAAGAAGCGGTTAGAGCTCCTTGGGATGGTGGTTTTTCTTGGAAAGAGGATAAAAACGGAAACGATTTTGTAGCGACCTCTTGTCAGGGACTTGGAGCCAGTGTTTGGTGGCCCAACAAGGACCATATGTACGATGAAGTGGATAGCATGCTCATAAGCGTAAAGGTACCCAAGGGCCTCATGGACGTATCCAACGGAAGATTACGTAAAGTGGACAAGGATACAAATACCTATCACTGGTTCGTCTCCAATCCCATAAACAACTATGGGGTAAATGTAAACATAGGCGATTATGTCCATTTTGGAGAAACCTATGAAGGAGAAAAAGGCTTACTGGACATGGATTACTACGTACTACGGGATAACTTGGAAAAAGCCAAGGAACAGTTCAAGCAAGCTCCAAAAATGATGGAAGCCTTTGAACACTGGTTTGGGCCCTACCCTTTTTACGAGGACTCCTTTAAACTGGTTGAAGTACCCTATTTGGGAATGGAGCACCAAAGTTCCGTAACCTATGGCAATCAGTACGGAAATGGTTATTTAGGTCGGGATTTATCAGGTACCGGATGGGGATTGAAGTTTGACTATATCATCATCCATGAAGCTGGACACGAATGGTTCGCCAATAACATCACCTATAAGGATATTGCTGATATGTGGGTACACGAAGGATTTACCATGTACTCCGAAAGTCTTTTTATTGAATATTACTATGGTAAGGAGGCGGCATCGGAATATTTATTGGGTATCCGGAAAAATATTAGAAACGACAGGCCACTTATTGGGCCTTATGCCGTAAATAAAGCGGGGTCTGGGGATATGTACAACAAGGGCGCCAATATGTTGCACACGTTGAGACAAGTTATGAACGATGATGAAAAATGGCGGGCTACCCTACGAGGTTTGAACAAGGAGTTTTATCATGAAACCATAACATCGGACCAAATTGAGCATTATTTGAGTGTTCAAATGGGGGGAGATTTTAGACCCTTCTTCAACCAATACTTAAGGACAACAGATATTCCCGTGTTTGAATATCAAATAGATGGCGGATTGTTAAAATACCGGTATCAAAAAGTAGTAGAAGGTTTCAACATGCCTTTAAGGATTTTCTTGGACAAGGAACCTAAGTGGATAACTCCATCATCCAATTGGCAACAGCTGTCTATTAAAAAAGGTACGTCAATTGAGGTGGATCCTAATTTTTATGTGGACGTCACAAAGATATAGCAGTCCTAAAGTTTTAAATCACTAACTCTAAGATGACGGATATCATATTCCGCACGTGCAAATCTTGATATCTTGCCCCAACTTCATTAAAAATGAAGTATAGTATAAACTGAAATCATAGTATAAAATCATGAATACAATTCCCAAAAAAATCTCGGCACAACTTGAACAAAATCCTATAGATTGGCAAAGTGTTTTAGAAGATACTATTAGGCATTTCGATTGCTCAACGGGCACCCTTCATTTTCTAAAACCGGACACATCCATTTTAGAGCTGAAGGCCCAAAAAGGAATTCCTGATTTTCTAATCCCCAAGGTATCGGCAATACCTATAGGCAAAGGCATGGCAGGGATAGCAGCTGAACGTATGAAACCTGTAGAGATGTGTAACCTGCAAACCGATGAATCCGGAGTGGCAAGACCGGCCGCCAAAGAGACTAAAGTAGAAGGGTCGCTTGCTGCACCATTGATACACGAAGAAAAATTATATGGTACCATCGGCATAGCGAAACCTGTACCGTATGATTTTACCGAAGAGGAAATTGCGTCTTTAATGCAAATTGGGGATGCAATCTGCCAAAAAATTAACTAAAGACCTATCCTCTATTCTTTAAAAAATTGAATAAAAAAGCCCGCTTAAAGCGGGCTTTAATTTTACGTCCTATTGTCTATTACTTGAACATGGCTCCGGTTAAAGCTACCATAGTACGTTCTTTACCTTCTTCGGCCTTATAGGTTACATAATAAGGTCCATCTCCCGATACTCCTGAAACCGGAATACTTACCTGAGTACCTTGACCCCCTGATTGGGCAGGCATAGTGGCTTCCCCAACTTTAGGTCCATCAGGCGTATTTTCGTGTATCTCGAATGTGAAGCTCAGGTTAGGAGCACTTTGCCACCCCATTTCCAAAGTCAAAGAATTGACTCCTTTTAATGTAGTGTCAGCAAGTTCAAACCATCCCGTACCTGAATTCAGCAACAATAAATCCCTACCGCCAAAAGATACGGCCTGCATATTATTGGTTTTCAAGGCTTCTGTCAATTGAATGGAACTGCTCGGTATAGCAACGGACTTGGAACCTGTCAATGGAATGGTACCTTCCGCACCTTCGTCCGTATAACTTGCCGTTAAAACCAACATATTGCCAGGAGCCGAAGCTTCTGCTGTGATAGTGCCGTTTAAAGGAAGTGACTTTTCCTCTTCCTGATCTCCCGCTAGGGAAAGGATATACAAAGCAATCTGTCTTGTTTCGTCACTGGTGATTTTTGGGTGCGCCGGCATTGTTACCTCTCCCCAAACACCGTTTCCACCAGTTTTTATCCTTGTTTGTAGATAACTCATAGCATCCCTTCTATCCTTGTACTTTTTGGCAACATCCATATAGTTTGGACCTATGGAAGCTTCTGCTTCCTTATGGCAGGTCTTACAATCCATGGATTGCGTAAGAGCTTTACCTGTAACAGCGGCAGAGACTTGCTGATGCCCTAAATTCATGGCCACCTTGTCCATACCCTCCAAGTAATCTACACTGACAAAAACATTGTTGTCATCTACCGTTCCACCATCCGGATCGGTCACGCTTACCTCATAATCTATTTTCTGACCTGGAATATAAAATGCCGGCATACCTCCCTTTAAGTTGATAGTAACTTCGGGACGGGAATTTCCTGCAACGATATTGGTACTTTCACTTGTTATGGCCTCACCCTTATTATCCTTAACGGTTACATTAAGATTGTAAGCTCCGGCATCGGCATAGGTGTAGCTTACGTTTGGTTCTGTGGTTTCCTTAGTCTCACCATTACCAAAATCCCATACATAGGACATGGTATCACCTTCCCTATCATTGGCTTCCACTGTAACATTTATGGCCAAAGGTGTCTTACCAGAGGTAGTTTCAACAATCATATTGTCAATAACTGGAGGTCTGTTTCCTCCATTGTATTTGATGTAAGACAAACCGGAGTTGGCATTTTGGGAGAACCATCCACTTCCATATTCCAAAAGATAAACTCTTCCATCTGGGCCCATCTCCATATCTATAAGGTTGTTCAATTTAACCTCTGGAGCAAATGGCTCCATTTTATAGAAACTTCCATCTTTGTCTAAATGCACAGCGAACATCCAGCCACGCATCCAATCATAAATGATAACCTTGCCGTCGTAATAACTGGGTAATTTGGCATCACCTGTATACAAATCAGAATAATAGGTTGGTCCAGCCATAGCATTTCTGCCACCTGTTGTAGTCTGAGGAAACCTACTAGATTCATCGTAAGGATAGAAAACATAGGCAGGCATGGCAGGGGGCAATTCGGTTAACCCTGTATTGTTCCTTGAGGTATTCATCGGTTTTTCTGGGTCAAACGCTTCCCCGGATTCTCCAGTTTCATAATTATAATCCCTATATGCATAGTTATCACCAATAAAAAGAGGCCAACCAAAGTTGCCGGGCTTACGCGCCTGGTTCATTTCATCATATCCTCTTGGTCCTCTGGTTTCCAAGCTATCCGCTCTAGCATCGGGTCCTACATCTCCCCAATATAAATAACCTCTCTTAACATCCACAGAAATCCTATAAGGGTTTCTATGTCCCATAGTGTAAATTTCCGGTCTTGTTTTTTCGGTTCCTACAGGGAAAAGGTTTCCTTCCGGAATGTCATAACTACCATCCTCGTTCACTTTTATCCTGAGAATTTTACCGCGTAAATCGTTCGTGTTTCCAGAACTCCTACGTGCATCAAATTGTTCATGTCCCGGGATATCGTTCAATGGAGCAAAGCCATTGTTTACATACTTTACACCACGCTCATTAAATGGTGTAGAATTGTCTCCCGTAGATAAGTACAAAAGATTATCTGGACCAAAGGCAATTGAACCTCCAGTATGACAACAAATTTCCCTTTGTGTATCAATTTCAAGTATTATTTGCTCGGAATCCAAGTCAAAATTACCATCGGCATACTTGAAACGGGACAGACGATTTACCCATTTATCACCGGTTGGAGCATAGTACAAATAAATCCAATGGTTATTGGCATAGTCTGGATCTTTTTGAAGTCCCATCAATCCTTCCTCGGCGTTTACCCCGGGAGTTTCCAAAGTCTTCCAATAGACGTCCAATTTGGCAACCTCCTTTAATTCTTGGGTTTCATCATTAAAAAGTACGATTTCACCCCTTCTTTGTGCAATCAATACATCATTATTTGGCAGTACGGCCATTTCGGTAGGTTCAAAAAACTGACCTTCAGAAAGTATCACCTTTGAGAATCTATCAGAATCCGGTGGAATCTGTGATTTAACCTTAGAGTAGTCTAAAATCTTATTTTCCCCAATGGCGTATTTGATACCGCCCAAAACATGCTTTAAAAACAAATCTTCAGAAAAGCTTTCATCTGTATGTCCGGCACCCGTATAAAAAGCACGTCCTCCATCAAAATCATGGTACCACGCAATGGGATGATAATCCCCATTCTGTCCGCCCTCATAACTTGATTCGTCCAAGGTAATCAGCACATTGATATCATCATTGATATTCTTATAATTATATAATTCATCGTCCCTGTTCCAAACGGAATCCGTAAAAAATTCCGTAGCGATAAAGTTTTTGTCCTTGATGATGAAATCTGCGTTGGGAGTTCCCCTAGGGTGACTCAAGAACTGGGCTCCTGCAAGGTCGTTATACCAACCCCAGTCATATTCCGTATCGGCAGCTGCATGTATTCCCACATAACCTCCACCTGCTTGGATATAGCGCTCAAAGGCAGCTTCCTGAAATTGATCTAGAACGTTACCCGTAGTACTCAAGAAAACCACAGCAGAGTATTGCTTTAAGTTGTCGTCAGTAAACATTTCCGCATTTTTGGTCGTATCAACGGCAAAACCGTTTTCTTGTCCCATCTTTTGCAATGCGGCAATTCCTGCGGGTATGGATGCGTGTTTAAAACCCATGGTTTTGGAGAATACCAAGACCTTAGGTTCCCCTTCACGTTTATTGCCACCACATGAGACAATAATAAGCGCAAAGCCCAAGAGCAGCGCATTAAAAACTTTTTTCATACGTAAATTTTGTTGTTTGTCGGTTTAATAAACTTCAAAAATAGGTTTCGCAAGCTTATCAACCAATTGTTTATAGACTAAAATTGTATTTTACGTATAATTTAACACTGAAAAAAGACTATATGCTAAAAATACCTGAGCTATATTTTAAAAATGATACGGAATTTAGGGAATGGTTACACATCAACCATTCCAAGCATGAGGGCATTCATTTGATATTTTACAAGGTTGCACATGAGAACGACAGTATGCGGTGGGAAGAAGCGGTAAAGGTTGCCTTATGTTATGGTTGGATCGATAGTACCGTTAAAAGTTTAGGTGATGGTAAAAGAAGACAATACTTCTGTCCGAGAAAACCCAAAAGTGTATGGAGCAAGGTCAATAAGGATTACATAAAAAAGCTTAAGGCAGAAGGATTAATGCATACAACCGGACTCAAAGCAATCCGAATCGCCAAAGAGAACGGGTCATGGAGTGCCCTGGACGACGTGGAAGCCGGAAAGATACCAGAAGACCTACAGTCTGCATTCAATAGTAACACAAAGGCTTTCAAAAACTTCCAGAACTTCACCAGAGGGCAACAGAAAAGTTACCTCTATTGGTTGAATCAGGCAAAGCGTGAAGAAACGAGACAAAAACGCATTGGCGAAATAATACATCATAGCAGTGAAAACATCAAATATAGAAACGGAGGGGGAAGGTAACACCATCTCATTTTCCCATATAAGCGCTTGTATTACCGATTGAACTGAATAAAGCCTTATTTTTACGGGGTATTTGTTTGATATGACAAGCTAGCGTGTTCCCGTTATTGTTATTTCAAGCAATTGCCAGTCAAATGTCCAAATTACCTGAAGAACATCGTTTTTTAGATTTATCGGATTATGGAAGATCAGTTGCCTTTCAACTGGTCCAAGCAATAAAAACGACCTCCCTCACCCCTATCCATATTACGGTTGCATTCTTTGTAAGTGGTTTAACCGCCATAGTATTGCTACTTAATGAATACTACGGATTGGCGTTTCTGTTTTTGATTTTAAAATCAATTTTAGATGCTGCCGATGGAGAATTGGCGAGGGCCAAAAATACACCTTCACATACGGGAAGGTATTTAGATTCGATATCCGATATTATCTTAAACCTAATGCTGTTCCTGGCTATCTGGTACATCACAGATGGTTCTTTACTGCTTACGGTAATATCCTTTTTGTGTCTGCAATTACAGGGCACACTTTACAACTACTACTATGTCATTTTACGCAACAGACATAATGGGGATACCACGAGTCGTATTTTTGAAAACAAAAGTCCCAATGCACTTAAAGGGGAAAGTCAGAAAACAGTAAACTCCATGTTTAAGATATATTCCCTATGCTATGGTACTTTTGATTCCATCATCTACAGGTTAGATAAAAATGCCGCCAAAGGCAAAGTCTTTCCAAATTGGTTTATGACCGGGGTTTCCTCATTTGGATTGGGCTTTCAACTATTGCTGATTGGTCTTATGTTTACCTTGGGCTGGCAGCAGTATATCATTCCCTTTTTCATAGGCTATTCGATTATGATATTCATATTTATCCTGATTAGGCAATTACTGAATCGCTAATTCTTTTTACCTTCCGTATTCAATTTATTTTTTAGCTGATGAGATACGGATTTTCCTTATTAGGTATCGGAATGTTGTTTTTGGTGTTGATAAGCTGTGAAGCGGAAAAAAAGGTTTCCTATGATACCCTTTTAACGGGAGGAAATATCATAAACCTGGAAGATGGTTCCGTCAGCGTGGGTGATATTTATATTTCCGATGGGCGCATAGCCAAAGTAACGTATGATGAGATTGATGAAAACTCCACTGCAAAAATTGTGGTAGATGCCTCGGGAAAATTCATTTTACCTGGATTTTGGGATAATCACGTACATTTTCGTGGGGGCGACTCCCTAATTGAAGCCAACAAACGCTTTTTAGGACTTTTCATCGCCAATGGAATCACCACTGTGCGGGATGCCGGGGGCGACCTGACCACATCGGTCATGCACTGGAAATCGGATATTGAAAATGATGATATGGTTGGACCCACCATTTTTACCTCTGGCCCTAAAATAGATGGCCCCGGGGCAACTTGGGCCGGTTCCTTGGAAGTAGAAAACGATGCAGATATAGAAGATGCATTGGATTCCCTGCAGGCCATTCCAACCGATTTTGTCAAAATCTACGACAGTAAGATTTCCGGAGAAAACTACCTCAATACGATTCGCGCTGCGGAAAAAAGAGGATTGATAACCTCGGGACACATGCCCTTTACCACTACGTTGGAATCCACCATAGATGCAGGAATCGATGCCGTGGAACATCTCTACTACATCATGAAAGGTTGTTCTTCACAGGAAGATGTAGTTACCGAACAACTTCAAGACAACAAGATAGGTTTTTGGGATGCCATGCCGATACTGCAATCCACTTACGATGATTCTGTAGCAAAGCAAACATTTGAGCACCTAAAACAAAAAAATGTGTTTGTGGTGCCAACACTTCATATTGGGCATACCCTGAGTTACTTGGACGAGGTGGACCATAGCGAGGACGCATATTTAAAATATATGGCTCCCGGAATTATCAAGACCTTTGAAGGGCGCATCAATCGGGCCAAAAATGCTTCTGAAAAGGCGATACAGGACCGAAAGGAGTTGGACACCTTTTTCAAAAAATTGGCATTAACCCTAAACCAAAACGGCGTTTCTTTATTGGCAGGTTCTGATAGTGGGGCTTTTAACAGCTATACCTATCCCGGAATATCCCTTCACAAGGAAATGGAGGCCATGGTAGATGCGGGAATATCTCCATTGGATGCCTTAAAGGCTTCGGCCTATAACGGGGCTAAGTTTCTTAAACAAGAATCGGATTATGGAATTTTAGATTCTGGTAAGGTGGCGGATATTGTCCTATTGAATCAAGATCCTTTGAAAAACATTCAGAATACCCAAGATATTTTTATGGTGCTTAAACACGGTGAAAAATTTACCAGGGAAAACTTAAACAAAATTTTAGAATGAAATTACGGAACTCCTTTCAAACTCTTAAATCTATAAGCATTTGGACCTTGCTATTGATTTTCTTCATTACCCACAGTTATGGACAGACACTTTTAAAACCCGACCGTGTATTTGACGGGACCGATATCCATGAGAGTTGGGTGGTTTTGGTGGAAGGCAATACAATAAGTTATTCTGGGGAATTGAGCGGCCTCAAAAAGCCCAAGGGGACAAAAGAAATCGATTTGGCCGGAACTACCCTGATGCCGGGCATCATCGAAGGGCATTCCCATCTATTGTTACATCCGTACAATGAAACGGATTGGAACGACCAGGTGCTCAAGGAATCGCCCGTTGAACGTGCCATACGGGGTTCCGTACATGCTAAAAATTCCTTGATGGCCGGTATTACGACGATGCGCGATTTGGGCGCAGAAGGTGCTGGATATACCGATGTCTATTTAAAAAAGACCATTGAGGACGGAATCATTGTAGGTCCAAGATCATTGGTTGCAGGTCCGGCAATTGTAGCCACAGGGGCGTACGGTCCAAAAGGTTTTCATGATGGTGTTACTGTTCCCTTGGGAGCGGAGCCTGTTAGCGGAAAAGAAGAGGCTATAAAAACCGTAAGAACGCAAATGGGTAACGGTGCCGACTTGATAAAAATCTATGCCGACTACCGCTGGACGCCCGGAGCGGATTCCCAGCCCACCTTTTTACAGGAAGAAATCGATGCCATAGTAGAAACTGCCGAAAGTGCGGGAAAATATGTGGTAGCGCACGCCAGTACACCGGAAGGTATGAAAAGGGCCATTCTGGGTGGCGTGGAAACCATTGAGCATGGAGACGGAGGAACCTTGGAAATTTTCACCATGATGAAGGAAAAAGGCATTGGCCTTTGTCCTACCCTGGCCGCCGGGGATGCCATTACCCAATACCGTGGTTGGAACAAAGGAAAAGACCCAGAACCGGAACGTATCACTCAAAAGAAAAAATCATTTCAACTGGCACTTGAATCGGGTGTGCAGATTGTTTTTGGTGGGGATGTAGGTGTATTTACCCATGGCGAAAACTATCGGGAAATGGAACTCATGGTCCAATATGGAATGCAGCCCAAGGACGTTCTTATTTCCGCAACCAGCGGAAACGCCGCTATGTTCCATTTGGACCAGTTAGGGCAATTAAAAAAAGGCTTTTTGGCCGATATCATCGCTGTACAGGGAAATCCCATAAAAGATATTCGTTCCATACGTAAGACCAACTTTGTGATGAAGGATGGGGTGATTTATAGGGAGTAGTTGGTTGTTGGTTGTTGGTTGTTGGTTGTTGGTTGTTGGTTGTTGGTTGTTGGTTGTTGGTTAAACATATAATTATTTACTTGAATTACAATCCCCTTTTAAAACCGTTGAATGTACGTTTTGTTCCCTTGAGCTCAGTGAAAAGGCTGTTAAAAACAGCCCGATCAATCTGTATACAACCCTAATAATGTCTGACAAAAAACAGAAAAAACCATGGCCCACCAAGGCCGCCATGGAACAGATTTACGAACAGCACCTATGGGGCGGTGACCATCGTATGTTTTATTCGGGTGATGGTTCGCATGACCCAAACCTTGTAAAACCCTACATAACTGCCGCTTCTCAGTTTTTAAAGTCTTTTGAAACCCCACTAACGGTTTGTGATCTGGGTTGTGGCGATTTTAATGTAGGAAGGCAATTGGCACCCTATACCAAAAAGTATATCGGTGTCGATATTGTAGAAAACCTTATCGAGCACAATCAAAATACCTATGCAAACGAAAACATACGTTTTCATTGTCTGGATATTGCCCAAGATGATATTCCCCAAGCTGATTGTGCCATTTTAAGGCAAGTGTTGCAGCACTTATCCAACGAGGAAATAAAACGAGTCGTGCGAAAATTGAAAGACTTTAAACACCTAATCCTTACAGAGCACTTACCGGAAGGCGATTTTATTCCTAATGTGGATATCATTTCCGGCCAGGGCATCCGATTGAAAAAACAAAGTGGCCTGGATTTGTTGGTACCTCCTTTTGAGTTGAAGATTATAGAAGCAAAAGAATTGGTATCCACACCTTACAGAGACGGTAAAGGGGTAATTAAAACATCTTATTACAGAATTTTCTAACAACTAAACAGAAAATCAACAAGTTATATCAAAAAAAAGACTTGTTTTACGGAAAACCGTTTCCTAAAGAGATTGTATTTCCTATTTTAACAAAAACTATTTAGGAAAAATGAAAAAATCGGCTTACCTCTTACTTCTTTTTTTAGCTTTTATTTTTATTCAGTGTGATTCGGATACGGATAATCCTACTCCCGATCCGGTTGAAAATCCGTCAGGGCAAGACAACGGAACCAATAATGATGGAAGCAATTCCGATGATGATTCGAATAGTGATGACGGGCAAACTAGTGATGATGGTACAGGAGAAAACCAAGGGACTGATGACTCAAGTGGGGAAGGAAGCGACACAGGAGGTGACGATACTACGGGCGATGGAACCGACCCAAATACCACGGAACCCTGTGACAATGAAGATGCTGTTTTTGACAATACCGGGGATAGCGAATCGCCCAACGAATGTTCACAGCAACTGAATAACGGTACAATATCTTGTACTATCGATGGGGTATCATTTGAATCTACTGGAATACTGGCCAGTGGCGTATATGAAGAAAACGACGATGTTTTCACCCTTGGAATCATTGGAGGGGATGGTCCCGACCCCGATACTCCTATAGATCAACGAAACCAAAGGGGGGTAGCCATAACCATTTCGTCTAGCAATTTAAGGTTTGACGATCTTCAAACCGATGTTGAATACAGTGGAACCAACGGGGTGAATATTTTGACTGGGGGATTCGAGGTATTTGGTGCATATGTAAGGATACTTGACTGTGAAAACCAAGAAGGTGGTGGTGATTTTTCGCCAACGGCCAAAATTCAATTCTCAAAAATTGATAGGACTAACCAATTATTGTCCGGAACTTTTGAGTTGGTAGCTTTTGATGAGGAAACAGGCAACAGTTATGTTGTTTCCCAAGGCACCTTTGTAGACCTTTGGTATTGCAATCAAGCACCAAGTTCCGGTAAGTCTCTTTTCTTTATCAACAAACAAAAGCAGCGGTTTTTCAATCAATAAAATAACGCTTGAGTATCAAAACTTGGCGACTAATTTTTGTTTATAATGTACTCTAAGATATTTCACTATTTCAATTGATTTTTCCCGTACTTTTTTATTAGTTTTTCCGCCCCCTTTAGCATAATCATGTGTGAACTGGGATTGATGGCCGGTACATTAGCGTCGTCCTCAAAAACAGGATTCTGAACCTTTGTTTTTCCATAAACTTGGGAAGATGAGACAAGCGTTGCCGCATTTAGGTCATAAATGGATATTGAAACGGATGCCCTATTACTAGATTTTTCTATTTCATCGGGAAAAGTCAGCGTGCCCGCACCATCACTTATAACGTTTCCGGTAATATTTATTAGGTAGTCACAGTTGGTGAATCTTTTTAGTTCCTTTAAATCTGAATCGGACAAATCGAACTTGATTTTTGGAGATACCAATTTTGTACTTCTTAGATCGTTCATTTCGATTAGCGAATCTCCAAGAATTTTTTTAAAATCCCTTAGCGAATTGGAATAAAGCTTCGCATCAAATATTTTGGAATTGGATTGGGTTCTGTTCAGTATCCATTTTCCTTTGCTAAAATCCAATTGCCTTCCCGTATCAAAAAGAAAATTGTATTTCGCACCTCCACATGCATACAGCAGAAATACAAAGCTTATCAAGAATACTTTTTTCATGGATGATTCGTGTTTTTAGTTAAGTGGTGAACCGTTCGTGTATCATTAGGTGCGGTGGCCAGCACCTAATTTAGTAAACAAACTCCGAGCCAAGAAAATTCGATAGGAATTTTCCAAATAAGCACCTGCCAAAGCAATAAATTATACACTGTGCTGCAGGTAGTTTTTTCTTTTCTTTTCTCTATACAGTCCAATCATTAGACCAATAAAACCAATAGAAAAACAGGTTAGCATCCAAAATCCAAGATTATATTTGTCAATCAATGCTCTGTAAATAAAAGTAAAAACGAATAAAATTAACCCAACAATTTGCCAAAGAACATCTTTCTCCAACCTTACGTTTTTATTAAAATTAGGATTTAAATTAAATAAAATTTTAAGCTCATTCCATTCCCAAATGATAAGCAAGAGGTTTGCTGACAACATTAATCCAGTAATAACTGGCGTATAGGCGAAATAATAGGATAGGGTAATTATGAAAATATTTAAGATAATTGGAAGATTAATCAATGCCCCAAGCTTTGAGAATTTTTGTGTCATAAGGAAGAATCCTGCTATTAATTGGGTTATTCCAATGAATTGCCAATACAATCCAGATTGGTACATAGTTTCAAAAAAGTGCCAAGCACTATTTATAGGATTCAATTCTCCATTTTCAGAAGTAAAACGGTGTCCTTTTATTTTTATTAGGCTAGCAAAAACAAATGCTCCACCAATTAAATATCTTGTATAAATGATGAAAATCTGAGGTAATATTTTTTCTTTAATTCTACTCATTATTGTAGTACGTTTTTATTTCGACGAATAGAATGAAAGTTTGTTACTTAAATTACCTACATCGGTTAGTATATGAAAAGTAGGCGATTTCTAAACACTGAACTTTCGGTTAAGCATAATGTTTGAAACGAGACAAGAGCCCTGATTTTACTACTATTTAGCCTATTTTTTATATACTTTGTTAGCATTTGTTTATCTACATTCTTGTAATTTTTCAATCTCTCATTATTGGTCTGAGATAATCTGCTATCATCCCAAAAAACTGGCTTAACAAGAATAAATGAAATAAAAATATTAGAAATCCTATCCAAGTTGCCTTAAATAATTTTCGATAAATAATTAAGTCATAAACAAAAATCAAAAGCAGTGGGATGGCATAAATAACCAAAAGATGATTAATCGTTATATCAAGAAAAGAATAAAACCGAACAATTCCTGCACCACTTAAAATAATAATCGTGTAAAGAAGGTATCTTTTGTGGTAATGTGGATTATTGCGATAAATATAACCTAGAACAGCATATAGTATTCCAATAAAAAACAATCCAATTTCATTGCCCATTGCTTCAAATGGAACCTTCTCAAAAGGTATTGGTCCTCTAAGTAAAACGACATAAATGCCACTGATAAAAACTGCAATAATGAGAGGAATTAATACCTTGCCAATTTTAATATGTAAATTTTTCTTGTTTAAGATTATTAAAAGAACTTGGGCAAAAAATAAAAAATACCAACAACCTGCGAGTGCACCATGAATAATAGCTCTGATTGGAATTTCACCGCCATTAGAAATTATCCTAGATGAAGAATAACCAAATCCCAAAACCGAAGCTATTAAGTAATAGAATGCAAAAATGAAAAAGAAGTAATGGTCAGCTTTTTTCGTAGGGATGAATTTCATGGTTATTTAATTATGGTTAACGGTTTTGGCTATGCGCATTGTCCCGCAGGGTACTATTGTTATAGGTTTTGTTAGTAGCTGGGTTTATTTATTATCAGTTTTCGGTTTTGAAATATGAACTTTCCTAAGTTCTTTTGGTGAAGGTCTTTTGGAGCCAAATTCATGCTTAGCAAAGCACATTTTCGCAAGCATTGTTATCTCTCTTCTTTCTTCCTCCGTTATAAAATCAAAATTGTACTTAGCCATAAGAGCGTTATGAATGTCGTATAGGTAGAACGAATTTTTATTCAATGAGATAATATAGTCCTGAATATATTTCCTCCATTGTCTTGGTCTACAGAATACCAACAACAGGGCTAGTTTATGCCTAGTGTTTGAATCCTTAGTGTTTTGAAAGGTTTCATAAAGCAGGGGCGCGATTTTACTCGAATAAAGGTCATCTTTAAAATAGCCAACTACATTAGTCATGTTAACTTGAATAATCCTATTTAATCGAGTTTCAAAAGAATCTCCAAAATCACCCTGAAGTGTAAAGCTATGTCCGTCAAAACCTGCAGTACCCTTATCAGCCAAAATAGGCGTAAGAGCTAGTAAAACGTTTGATAATTGTTCCCAACTTCTCAGAATTTCATTCAATATTTTTCTCTTTGCTTCAGGGTCGACATAGTCGCTATTTCTCAACGCTCTTGAGGAAGCACGTATGTTTTGCATGAGGTTATGCAAAGAATACTCAGCAAAAAATGATTGAATACTTTGATTATATGGCCTAATTTGATTGTAGTTTCGGTCAGCATGTTGGTCCTTTATATCATCAGGAAGGCCTGAGTTTATAACATTTTCACTCAAATCACTCTGTGCCCTTTGTATTTGCTCCTCTGTTGGTTTCCATTGTATTTGCGAGAAGATATTCATGTCATTGGAAAGCCTGACTTTTGAATTCACAATATCGCATGTTTCATGTATATCCTTAGCTAAAACCTCTAGAGCATCAATTTTATTCCTATCTATCCCTGTATAGAATTCAATGATTTCTGGAAAAGAGGTGTACTTTTTAGATTGAAATATGTATTCGGCAAATTCCTTGTTGTTATGCATTCTTTTTGCACCGAAGTAATAAACCCAAAAAGAAGACCTAAAGCAATAATCAATCTCATGTTTGACTATAATGTTATTTAGAGTGAGAACATCAAAGACCAATTCTACTTCTAAGTCAATCAGCTTCTCTTGACAGTATTGCTTCAACTCTGTGATAAAATAGTCCTTGGAGAAGTGATAACTCTCATTGCGAATCAGTTTTTCACAAAAGCGACCAAGAACAAATTCACAATCTTTCAAGTCAGGTTTAGTCTTATACCTTGGTATTTGGTCAACGTTAAACAAAACGAAAAGTACTTTTTCAATCATGTCAGTCCTATTGATAGGGCTTTCATCAAAGTATTTTTCAGCCACCTTAAGAAGAGTAAAACAGTTCATGGGAGTTCTGTGTATGTTTAAGACTTCCAAGTCAGAAACAACCTTAGTTAAAATGGTATCCTCCATTCCTATTTCTTTTACTTTATTGTATTCAGAAACGACTTTTCTAATTTGTGTTCTCGGTAAAGCAAGGAGAAAGAGCTGTTTAAATTCCCGATTAATTTTAATCTTATTTGGTTCTTTTAAGAACTTTCCATCTTCTATTGTATGCATTAAGATTAGAGGAGTGGACTTGAATTCATCTGATAGATTTTTTAATTTTTTGAAACTATTAATTTCATAATTGTTCCAAGAATCAAGTATTATAGCCTTTACATCAGATAATTTTTGACCGCTTCGTTCGACTTCTCGTTTTGCCTCTTTGTGAATATTATGAGGCTTTGTGTTCAAGGAATCAAGATATAACCAATAGTTTCCTTTTCTCCCATGAACGAAGAACCATGTAATGGGCAAGAGAGGTCAAGCCAAACTGTGGTGGAGCATTAAATGTAATCGATTCGGGCTCATCAATTATTTCTGAAACATCAATTCTCCTTGTATAGTTTTCATCTGGGTTTTGAGATATTTCATTTGTATTACTAATGATAGGGTCAACCCAAATAATTGGTTGTGAACTGAAGGCTTGTAATGAGTTGTCTAATCTTTCTTTGAATTTAGAATGAAGAATTTCGTATTGAATATTATCTTTTGTAGATTTTTGTTTTTCTGCACCAAACAACTTAACGAAATAGTCAGTTAGGTGACTTCTAAATAGATCTTCAAATTCTTTTGGACCGCTATAAGTCCAATGATAACCTCCTAATTTTCCTACTTTTGATTTGAATTCTTCAACCTTGTTTAAGTCTTCTGTTTTAATCTCACTTTTTTTGACAGGAGCATCATTGAAGTAGAACATTATCTCCACTTCTTCTTGATTCTTTAATCGTTCATATGCGTTGTTAAATTCCTCTTCTGTTCCTGAACCCGCAGATTTAGTCTCTGTACCAAACCTATTGTTCATTATCCCAACAAATACATCGTAATCGTTACCAAGTTGTTCACTAATAATGGCTTGGCTATAATCTCCGAATGCAGGTCTGGTGTTATGTTCCCACATTCGCTTTTCAATGACAAATCCGAAACCTTCACCTATTCCTTTATTCAGTTCTTCAAATATTTTCTCGCAAATTTTTCTTTCTTCTTGTGTGTCCCCTGGTGAAGCCACTAAACATTTGAATACTCTTTTTTCCATTCTTGTCAAAGTTTGATTAAGGTTCTTTGTTCGTTGTCTTTTTACCTTGTTGCCAACAATTGTATAAATGTACCTGGGTACTTTTATTTCTATTTTAGGGGAAGTACTTTAAAATTCCTACAAAAAATTGGTTTCGACAAGAAAAAGGAGAAATATATGGCATGGACTACGCTCAGCATAGGCCGGTTAGCGACCCTAAAAGAATTGGGCACACTCTGGGTGTACCACTAAGGAGCCTCTTACTTAAAAGGTATTAATTATATACGCAACGGGACGGGCAGATTTAGATACTCCCAATTTTATTTTTAATAAAAAATTTCTCAGTATCGGTCTTACAACGTTTTAACGCTTCCTGAAGGGAATTAATGGCTTTTTCCCTATCCGTTTCCGAATAAAGTTCGCTCAGTACCAAATGATAGAAATGGTTGTCCATCAATTGTAGCTTTTCGGCTTCTTTTAGCGCAAAGTTGTTCCCCTTTACCTTGGATAGGGCAATTAATCTATTCAAGGATGCCATGGGAGAGGCATCTATTTGTATAAGCTGGTCATAGAGTTTCAAAATACTTTTCCATTTATCTTGGCTATCTTCTTTAACCGTATACCAGTAGGCTATGCTGGCTTCAAGATAGTATTTTGATGCAATTTCCCATTTTGATGCCTGTTGCAAATAGTAAAATCCTTTTTCGATCAGTTCCGTGTTCCAAAGCGTTTCATCTTGGTCTTTATATAAGACCATTTCGCCATTTCCGGTTAACCTTGCATCCAATCGGGAAGAGTGAAAACACATAAGCGACATCAGCGAATTGGTTGAATGGGTATTTGTAAGCCCATTTTGAAGTAGCAGGTACACCAGGTTCATTGCCTCCAAACAAAAATCTTTCCTTATCAGGGAATTATTGCTTTCCGAGTAATAGCCTTCACTAAACAACAAATATGTAATTCTAAGAACGGCATCCAGGCGGGCCTGTAATTGAACTTCATTGGGAATCTCGATTTGGATCTGCTCAGAACGTAATTTTTCCTTGGCCCTATGTAGCCTTTTGTTTATCGTTTCCTTCTTTGTTAAAAAGGCATCGGCAATTTCCTCAATTCCAAAACCACAAAGTACCCTTAAAGCTAAACAGATTTGAGATTTTTCCGAAAGGACCGGGTGACAGATCGTAAAAAGCATTTGTAATTGACTATCCGCAATGTTCTCATGGGACAGGTCAATGTCCAGGGTATTCCATTGTTCATTCCCCGATTTTAATTCATTCAAGATTTTATCCCTAAATATCCTGTTTCTGGTGAAGTAGTTTTTGGCCTTATTCTTGGCGACGGTGTAAAGCCAGGCGGTGGGGTTTTCAGGAATCCCTTTATATGGCCAGGTTTCGGCAGCCAATAAAAAGGTTTCGCTCGCAATATCTTCCGCAATCTCCAGATGTTCTATACCAAATGATTTGGACATGACAGCAACAATCTTGCTATATTCCGTTCTAAATAGATTTGGTATTATTTGATGGGTATTCATAAGAAAAAGCCCCATTCAAGGGGCTTTGAATTAAATTCTAATGAACTGCAATCTGTCTAACTTCCACGGTATTTCCCTCCCCTTGTAAAACGGGGGAGCCTTTGGCAAATTCGGCAGCTTCCTCTGCCGATTCCGCCCTTACTTGTATGAAACCGCCAAGGGTTTCCTTAATGTCTCCAAAGGGACCGTTGGTAACCATTTTATTGTGGTCCACCACTTTTGCATCATCAAATAATAATCCCGTTCCTCCAATAAATTTGTTCTTGGCAGCAATGCTGTCTACCCAATCCTTTTGTTGTTTCATCCATTGTTGCATTTGCTCTGGTGAAACCTTTCCGTTTGCGTTCTCATGCCTGAAAATAAGAATGAATTCTTTCATGGTGTTAAATTTTAATTATTAATGAATTCTTTAATTCAATAACAATCGAGATTTGCCAAATAGGACATTTAAAAAACATTTTTTTCTTTTTTTATCCAAGATTTCATTATCTAATGTACCCGTAACCCTAGTACTACACCTATAATCACAGGTAATGCTCTCCATGTTGGAGCACTTTAAAAATCCTATTAATTATTGGTTTCGGCAAGAGAAAGGGAAAATATATGACCTGCTTTAATAAGAGGGCCAATCTAAATAAAATGTTTGACAGCTTTAGATTCGTATTGAACGTAGCAGGTATTTCACTATTTCGATTGATTTTTCCCATACTTTTTTATGAGTTTTTCCGCCCCCTTTAACATAATCATGTGCGAACTGGGATTGATGGTCGGTAAATTACTGTCGTCCTCAAAAACAGGATTCTGAACCTTTGTATTGCCATAAACTTGGGAAGATGAGACCAGCGTTGCCGCATTTAGGTCGTAAATGGATATTGAAACGGATGCTCGATTACTGGATTTTTCTATTTCATCAGGAAAAGTCAACGTGCCCGCACCATCACTTATAACGTTTCCGGTAATATTTATAAGGTAGTCACAGTTGGTAAATCTTTTTAGTTCTTTTAAATCCGAATCGGACAAATCGAACTTGATTTTTGGAGACACCAATTTTGTATTTCTTAAATCGCTCATTTCGATTAATGAATCTCCAAGAATCTTTTTGAAATCCCTTAGCGAATTGGAATAAAGCTTCGCATCAAATATTTTGGAATTGGATTGGGTTCTGTTCAGTATCCATTTCCCTTCGCTAAAATCCAACTGCCTTCCCGTATCAAAAAGATAATTGTATTTCGCACCTCCACATGCATACAGTAGAAATACAAAGCTTATCAAGAATACTTTTTTCATGGATGATTCCTCTTTTTAAGTGAGTAGTGAACGGTCTCATGAATTAGTAGTAGCGTGTTTTTATTCACAAACCTTTCGGTTTTGCACTGAACTTTGTTTTATGTTAATACTTTTTTTCACTTAAATAGCTATTACTTATACATATTGTTGCCTGCTGGCTTTTTATCATTCGGATATTTCCTTTATAAAATTCCTAGCAGATTCAATTTCTACGTCATTTACTAAATCTTTTGTTAATACTTCATTAACCCATTTTGGTCCATGATTACCAACTGATTTCACAAAACTTTCAAGTTCACCTACTTCTACAATAAAAATTTTCTTCGCTTTAAGATTTTGAATTAATTTTTCATAAGATTGAGTAGCCTGACCACTCGGAATAAATAATTTTCCAACTTGTTTAGCGTGTGCCCAAGCAGAGGCTTTTTTCAATGATTTTCCAATAGCGGAAATCTTTTCTTTTGGCATTATTTTTTCCTTTACGGAATCAAAAATGTTATCAATTTCTTCTTTTAACTCTTTTACCTCTAATTCTGGTCTTTTAGACTCTATTGCTAGTTTAACAACTTTCCAATCTTTCTCAATATCACTCCATTTCCCTCCTGATTCTTCATAGATATTTTTTAAAGGGTTTTTGTCATTTAATACATCAAAATCACAAATTGAGCTAACTGGCACATTAAGCTTTTTCAAAGCTTTAACTACAGTCTGAATTCTGTGTTTACCTCCACATTGTATAAATAAAGTATCTGAATATGTTTTTCCTTCTTTTTCGTTTACTGCCGATAGAACTGCCGAGTAAAAACGAGAATCAGAATCACTCTCACATATAATTACGTTTGTATGAAATAGTCCATCCAAAATATTAGAATGTCTTAACAATGAATCACTCCAAATTGAATCAATTTCACTATTGTTTAGGGTATTAACATTATTAATGTTCCCGTTTCGTTGAATTCGAATTATCTTCAGGTTTTTAGAACTACTTTCTAATAATCCTTTAAGAAAGTCCAGACTGTGTGTCGCAAGAAAAAGTTGCGTATCAGAGGGTAAATCAGTCGCTAGCATTTTGCCCAAAAGTCTTGCTTGGGGTGGATGTAAAAATGCTTCAGGTTCATCTATAAACAATAAATTTTGATTCCCTATAAATGCATTCAATAACACACCAACAAAACTTCTCATTCCATCCCCTTGTTCGTGTAATAAATCAAGCTTTTCTAACTCCATTTGATAAGATTCAGAAAGCCGGTCTTGTCCGTCCTTAATTTCAGGTGCATTGCCGACATATAAAGGAACTTCTGTCCCCGCATTTCGGTGAACTATTAAATCTAAATCAAACGCTTGTTTAAAATATTGATTAAACTGATTTTCAATTTGGTCGGACTTTTGAAGGACATTGATTGGATGTTTGGGTGATTCAGTTGTAAGTTTAATATTTTGGGCAGGGTTAGCCGCCTTTAGCCTCTCTTCAGTAGTTAGATTTTTTGAGAAAACAACAGATAAATTATCAACTCCTGCAGATATATTATTCCACCATTGTTTTGCCCTAGGACTGTAGATATTATATCCCATTCCTTTATAAAAGGGTTCAGGATTCGTGTTAAATTCCTTTTTTGAAATTTTTTCTAAATGATTAATCAAGTCTGAATCACTTCCATCCTTTGAAAATTCGATTGACTTGATAACCTTACTTTTTGTGTTTTGAGTTTTTAAAAAGTTTGATGCATCTCTCAGGGAAGCACTTTTACCCGAATTATTTGGCCCAACGACTACAATAATGTCATTGCTTTCAAATTCAATTGTTGAATTGTCACTAAATGTTATTTTATTAATCCAAATTTTCGGTTTCATATATTTCGGTTATTTCAGCTTGCAGGCAACAATTGTATAAACGTACCTGGGTACGTTTATTTTTATTTTAGGGGGAGTACCCTAAAAATCCTATAAATAATTGGTTTTGGCAAGAGAAAAATATGAGATTTAACCTCCATGATTCACTTCAACTCCGCTTAGTGACCAAAGATATGTCCGGCTATTCAGCCTGTACTACTTTACCTGCCCCATTAACACCTCTATGGATTTTTCCAATTGCTCATCCCGTCCTTTGGAAATGACCTCAGGTTGGTTTTTAATTAGGATATCCGGGTCGGTCTCATTGTTTTCCATCCACTCCCCTGCCCTGTTCTTGGCACTTACGGGCACCACGCCCCAAACACCACCATTGGGCAAACGTTCCCAACCGGCAAAGCTACAGGTCCCCGGAACGGGCATTCCCACGGTTGTCCCTATCTTTAATTCGGTATACCCACTGGCAAAGCAGGAACCATCACTGTACATGGATTCATTATACATGGCCAAGGTTGGCTTGGTCCATCTAGAGGTAGGTTCTCCGCCAACGACTCGATCTTCGGTCTCGTAGGACAAAAAGGGAACACCGGTAAAGAACATGGCCAAATCTGCCACCAAATCGCCCCCGCCGTTAAAACGGGTATCCACGATCACGCCTTTTTTATCAAAAAACTTGCCCATCATTTCCTCATAGATAGATCGGTAAGGTCCGTCGCTCATTCCCGGAATATGGACATAGCCCAAAGTGCCGTTGCTCTTTTCCTTGACTTCCTTTTCGTTAATCTCCACCCAACGGTCGTACAGGAGTCCGGCTTCCTCATTGAGGGAAATGGGTTTTACGGTAATCTGCTTACGACCGCTGTTCTCACCAACAACGTCCAACAGCATGAATTCACCTTGTTTCCGATTCAGGTAACTGGCCACATCACGAGTAGGAACAATGGTTTCCCCGTTTATTTTTTCTATGATCATACCTGGCTTTAGATTAAAATTAGCCTTGTCCAAAGGTCCGCCCTTAATGATTTCCGCAATTTTGATGCCGTTGCCCGTATGCCCATAATCCATAAAAATACCCAAGGAAGCGGTTTCGTCGCCATTATCGATAGTATCGCTGTAACGTCCACCGGCATGCGAGACATTGAGCTCGCCCAACAGTTCCGAGATCATTTCGGCAAACTCGTAGTCATTCCCAATGTAAGGCAAGTATTTCTCATATTCGGTTCGCATGGCCTTCCAATCGATACCGTGGAAGTTGGAATGGTAGAAAATACCATTGGTGCGCAACCAGATATGATCGAACATATATTTACGTTCCGCATCGGCATCCAATACCATTTCTGATTTTAGCTTTACCGGCTCCTTCTTTCCGGCCTTTACGTCAATTTTGGCGATGCTTCCATCTGCCAATAAATACAGATTTTGCTGTTTTTTGTCCCATTGTAAACTTCCGCTTTTGGCTCCCAACGATACCAATTTTTTGGTCTCTTTTGTCCGTATTTCGGTTTCCCAAAGGTCCAGGTCCTCCTCAAAACGGGTCAGATAATACAGTTTTTCCCCATCCTTGGACAATACCGCATCGCTCAATTTAGAGGAGTGTATAGTGAGTCGGGTTTTACGGTCTTCCGTGCCATCCAAATCGAATTTCAAAGGCTTTACAGGTTCCTCCTTCTTTTCTGCGTCCTTCTTCCTTTTCTTGGTATCCTCCTTATCTTCCGCCTTATCCTCGTCCTTTTTATCGCCTTCCTCGATCAATTTCATTAAATCGTATTCCTCTTTGGACAGATTGAACTTATCCCAAGCATCTTGGGTGAGGAACATGGTATACACATCGAATTCCGACTGCCCACTGGTGGCATAGCTTTTAAGTCCGTTTCTGTTGCTAAACCAAATAATTTGGTTGCCCTCTCCTATCCATTTGGGCTGCATGTCGTAATATCCGCTTTCCGTGAGGTTTTTTCGGGTCTTTCCATCCGAGGAAATCAGTAAAATCTCACTGTTGCTCAAGGTTACACCCCAATCCACCAAAAGCCATTTACTATCCGGGCTCCATTGGTAGTACTTGTCCCCATCCGAGAAATGATACAATTCCTTGGGCGTCAACAGGGTTACGGTTTCATTTGTTTTTAAATTTTTGACTTTCAAGGTTCTACGACCTTTGATATAGGCTATCAGGTTACCATCGGGTGAAAATTCCGGTAGGTAGACATCGGTACTATCGGTTACCAAAGTATCTTCCTTCACCAAGGTCGATGCAAAAAAGTAAGGTTCCTCAGTACGTTGCTTAAAAGTCTTAAAAATGGACCATTTACCGTCTCGCTCGCTCGCGTATGCAATCGCATTCCCATCTGACATGAATTTCACAAAGCGTTCCTGTTCCGGTGTATTGGTGAGCCGTTTGGTCATACTACCATCTACAGACGTGGAAAAAACCTCCCCACGGCTTATAAAGGCGATTTCCTTTCCGTTGGGCGAAATATCCATTTCCCTCACCCCGCCGTTGACGGACACATATTCCACAGTATTATCTGCCGATTGTGTACGGACGATGATATCCACTTTTTGCGGTTCGCTACCTTCCTCAAAGGTATACAGTTCCCCATCATAGCTAAAGGCCATGGTTCCGTTTCCGATGCTCAAGAAACGTACGGGATGCGTTTTAAATTGGGTCAGTTGCTCGTTGGATGCGGGGTTGTCCAAATTGAGTTTATGCACATTAAAGGTGCCACTCTCCTCGCTCAAATAGTATATGGATTTACCGTCCGCACCAAAGACGGGATTTCTATCTTCCCCTTTAAAAGTGGTTAGCATGGTATGTTCGCCACTCTCCGTATCATATTTCCAAATATCCCTTGTAATGGTCGATGTATGGTGTTTTCTGAACGTATCCTCAAAACCCTTTTTATCATGGTAAATCATTTGAGTGCCATCGGTATGTACCTGCACATCCTCTGCGGGAACGGTAAGAACTTGGGAAACCCGACCTGCCGTAACCGGTACGCTGTATAGTTCCGGCTGCCGACTCATAGGATATTGGCGATGTTGTACGTCATCCTGTCTTGCTGCCCCAAAAATGACGTTTTTATCATCCGCAGAAAACGAATAGGGAGTCTCATCGTTGCTATGGAAGGTCAACCGGGTTGCCTCGCCCCCTTTGGCGTCCATGACATACACATCAAAATTCCCGAATCGGTTCGAGGCAAAGGCCAATGAATCCCCATCCTTGCTCCAAATCACATTGTAATCATGGGCCTTGTGAAAGGTGAGCTGTTGGGCCACCCCACCGTTCTTGGACACCCGGTAAATATCCCCTTTATAGGTAAAGGCAATGGTATTGCCGTCTGGGGAAATTGCGGGATAACGAAGCCATTTAGGATGCTCTTGAGCGACTGCACCTAGGGTAAAAACGAACGATAGAATAAAAATGGATAGATGGTTTTTCATGCTTGGAATTTAATCGGGCCAAGATAAGTAAAAAGTGTATGAACGGAATCATAATTTGTATATCCGGTAGAGAATTCAGGATGGCATTGCAAATTGTTCCTAATTTAGCATTCAATAACGCTATACCATGGATGAAAAGACCTATTGGGACCAACGCTATGAGGCCAAAGAAACGGGATGGAACATTGGCCATCCTTCCACCCCTATAATGGAATTTGCCGATCAACTGAACGATAAACAAATGACCATTCTCATACCCGGTGCAGGCAATGCCTATGAAGCCGAATATCTGTATCGGCAAGGATTTAAAAATGTTCATGTATTGGATATTTCTGAAGTGCCACTGGAAAGTTTTAAAAAAAGAAATCCTCAATTTCCCGAAGCTCAGCTTTTAAACGAGGATTTTTTTACACACAAGGGACAATATGATTTGATCTTGGAGCAGACCTTCTTTTGCTCGTTTGTTCCTACCAATGAGAACCGAAGCAATTACGCGAAGCAAATGCATCGATTGCTAAAACCCAAAGGAATTTTGGCCGGGGTCTGGTTTAATTTTCCCCTGACGGGCAATATGGAAAAACGACCTTTTGGCGGAAATAAGGATCTGTACCTCAACTATTTGGAACCTTATTTTAAAACCATCACTTTTGAACCCTGTTACAACTCCATTCCCCCAAGACAGGGCAACGAGCTCTTCGGGATTTTTGAAAAAAAGTGAAGCCCCGGTCCGTTGTTTTAAAGTTTTGAAAGGCCAAGTTCTCATAGTTTTAGAAGGTACTCCAACACTTTTCCCTTATCTTTAAACAGGCCGATAAAATCAAGGTGTCGGTTCCATATTAGCATACATCAATCTAAAACCTTAACCATGAAAAAAATTGCCATATTATTGATTTTAGCCCTCGTTTGGGGCTGCAAGGAGGAAACCAAGGAAAACTCGGGTAACTCAATGTCCAAAAAAGTTAAGTCCTATACCATTGAACAAATGATGGACAATGAGGCCATAGGCGGTGGAAGTTTTTCACACGACAACTCCAAGCTTTTAATTTCTAGCAACCGCTCCGGAATTTATAACATGTACACCGTTCCCTTGGAAGGAGGTGAAATGATGCCCGTTACCCAATCGGACAGTTCTTCGGTATTCGCTATTTCCTATTTCCCGAAAGATGACCGCATGCTCTTTAGGATGGACGGTAACGGGGACGAAATCTACCATATCTATATCAAAAACCTCAATGGTAGTATCACGGATCTTACTCCGGATACAGGCGCTAGGGCCAGTTTTCATTCTTGGGCGGAGGACAAGAAAAGTTTCTTTTTTACCTCCAACAAACGGGATTCCCGATTCATGGATCTTTACCAAATGGATTTTCTCAACTATACTCCAAAGATGATCTATAAAAACGATGACGGATTTGATATTGGGGATTTAAGCGATGACGAAAAGTATCTTTCACTCTCAAAATCCATAAACACCAACGATTCCGACCTGTTTTTATATAATTTACAGGCCAAGACCCAAACCCAGATCAATGAGGAACAAAGTGCAAATAGTAGTCAGGATTTTTCACCGGACAACAGTGCACTTTACTATACAACTGATTTGGACAATGAATTTTCCTATCTGATGAAGTATGATATTGCAACCGGAGAACGAACCAAGGTCATGGAGCGCGATTGGGATATCATGGGCAGTTATTTTACCGAAAACGGAACCTATCAGGTAACCTATATCAACGAAGATGCGAAAAACACCATTGAGGTGATGGAAACGGCCACGGGAAAAAATATAGAACTTCCTTCCTTTCCAAATATGGACATTACCAACGTTGGTTTTTCTGATGATGAAAAATGGATGCGATTCTATGCCGGAGGTTCACAAACACCTAGCAATCTATATGTTTATAATTTAGAGACCAAGGAGCAAAAACAATTGACCCATGTGTTAAACCCGGAAATAGAACAGGACGACTTGGTTACGGCCGAAGTAATTCGGTACAAATCCTTTGATGGATTGGAAATTCCGGCCATTTACTATAAGCCGAAACAGGCTTCGGTAGATAGCAAGGTACCTGCTTTAGTTTGGGTCCATGGAGGTCCAGGAGGGCAGTCCAGACAAAATTTCAGTTCTTTTATCCAGTATTTGGTCAACCATGGTTATGCCGTATTAGCAGTAAATAACCGTGGAAGTAGTGGTTACGGGAAGTCCTTTTATAAAATGGACGACCTAAACCATGGTGATAAGGATCTTAAGGACTGTGTGGAAGGCAAGAATTGGCTGGCCTCACAACCGGAAATAGATGCTGAAAAAATAGGAATTATTGGTGGTTCCTACGGAGGTTATATGACGATGGCCGCATTGACCTATACTCCAGAAGAGTTTGCCGTAGGTGTGAATCTTTTTGGTGTAACCAACTGGATCAGGACGTTACGAAGCATTCCACCCTGGTGGGAATCCTTTAAGGACGCCCTGTATTTGGAACTGGGTGATCCCAATAGTGCGGATTCCGTCCGTCTCAAAGCAATCTCACCCTTGTTCCATACGGACAAGGTGACCAAGCCCCTCATTGTACTGCAAGGATCCAAGGACCCCAGAGTGCTCCAGGTAGAGTCGGATGAAATTGTTGCCGGGGTCAAAAAAAATGGCGTTCCCGTGGAATACGTGCTATTTGAGGATGAAGGCCATGGATTCGTAAAAAAGGAAAATCAGATCGAGGCCTACAGCAGGGTACTACAATTTTTGGATGTCTATCTAAAGGGCGACGCAGGTACGCCCATTAAGGACGGTGAATCTATGGAAAGCGATATTTAATTAAAGGTCTAATTTCAAGACTTGAATTTTTAAATATAGAATCAGGCATATTTATGAGGAGATTACTAATTGTTGTATTGGGTATTGTTGTGACTTCGGCCTTGGGCCAAGATAATGGGCAAGACAAACTGGGAAGTTGGCATATGTATTTTGGCACCAATCAGATTGCGGACAAGTGGAGCATCCATACAGAAGCACAGCTTAGATATTTTGAACAGGCAAAAAACTTCAATCAATTGTTACTACGGACCGGACTCAATTATCACATTGATGACAATGCCATTGCTACCGTAGGGTATGCCTACATTCTTACCGACCCCACTTTTGAGGGCAACGAGAATTTGGTGAACAAAATTTCTGAGAATAGAATATTTCAGCAATTTATTCTTAAAAACAAGGTTTGGGAATTGTTATTCGAACATCGCTATAGATTGGAACAACGTTTTATAACCCTTGAAAATAAAAATAGTCCTTTTTTTGATGAAAGAGTTGAACACCGTGCCCGCTATCGGTTACAGATGACAGTACCTCTAACGGACATTCTTTTTTTGAATTTCTACGATGAACTTTTTATAAATCTACAGAACGAAGCCTTTGATCAAAACCGATTGTATGCAGCAGTCGGACTCAATGTAACCAATAACCTAAGCGTTCAAGCCGGATATCTTAAAAATCATTTTAGGACAATCAATTATGATCGATTACAGGTGGCCGTTTTTTATAATCCCGACTTGCGCAAGCTATTTAAATAGTGTGATTTAGTCCCAATACCGTTATTCTTCTGAATACTGTTAAAATGATTGGCGTATGAGTTCATATAGCGCTAGGAATTTCTTAATTTTAACAAATAGAAAACTTTAAAACCTAAATAGATGAAAAGAGTAATAAAATTTCCCTTGGCCGCACTGGCTTTAATTGCGGTCATAAATTGTAAAGAAGTAAAAAAAGAGTCCAATGAAGCTGCCGATGAAATGGAAGAGACCATGGAGGAAATGACTCAAGAGGAAGAAGTGGAAACCGTTAAATTTATGATGGAGCCCAAGAGCGATAGCGGTGTTCAAGGTGAAGTGACCTTTACCGAAGAGGATGGTGAAGTTAAAATGATGGCAACCTTCTCCGGTCTGTCAGAAGGAGAACATGCCATTCATATTCACCAAACCGCAGATTGTTCCGCTGCAGATGGAACATCGGCCGGGGGACACTGGAATCCAACCAATGAACCACATGGTAAATGGGGGTCTAGCGAAGGATATCATAAAGGTGATATTGGTAATTTTACCGCAGATGCTGATGGCAATGCCACAGTTGAATTTTCAACCTCAGAATGGTGTATGGGTTGTGATGACGAAAACAAAAACATTATAGGCAAGGCCGTAATCGTGCACCAAGGAGCAGACGATTTCACTAGTCAGCCAAGTGGCGCCGCAGGGGCCCGTGTAAGTTGTACCGGCATTATTCAATAGGATTAAAATTAAATAGTATAAAAGCCATCTTAAGAGGTGGCTTTTTTTATTTTTAATGGCTAAATTCACATCCATGCAATTAGACCTATTAGTCGAAAAATTTCAAAAGAAGGATGCTTCCGCTTTTGAAACACTTTATGGTATGTATGCGCAAAATATTTGCGGAGTCATTAATACGATTGTTAAGAACGAAGGTCGCTCCCAAGAAATCTGTCAGGATGTTTTCGTGAAAATTTGGAATAATTCCGATAGCTATAATGCATCAAAAGGAAGGTTTTTTACTTGGATTTTAAATATTGCCAGGAATGCGGCCATCGATGAAATACGTAGTAGGTCGTATAAAAATGAAAAAAAGAACCTTTCCGCAGACTACTTCGTAAGTGTTTTGGAAAGTAAGGAGGACGAAAGTAATGCTACTATAGATACAAAAGGTCTTAAAAAGTTGGTACAAAGTCTAAAGAAAAAATGTGTTCAAATCATAGAACTGCTTTATTTTAGGGGATATACCCAAAAAGAAGCTGCCGAGGAATTGGCCATACCAGTAGGAACCGTAAAAACAAGGAATAGAAGCTGTATCTCCAAACTCAGGGAAAACATGGAAGTAAAATAAATGAATGTTCAAGAATACATAGCGTCAGGGATATTGGAACTTTATGTTGCAGGTGTTCTTACAGAGAAAGAAAATCTGGAGGTAGCTGCCTATGCACAGGAATATCCTGAAATCATGGTTGAAATACTAGCCATTGAGAATGCCATTTTGGAATTGACTCGAAAAAGTAGTTCCGTGAATCCGTATTCTTTTGATACGCTAAAACCTAAATTGGACAACTTGGAATCCGATACCAAAGTGATTCCTCTGAAAAAGGAAACTTCTAATTGGACGGCTTATTTAGGTTGGGCCGCTTCCATACTACTGGCTATTGGCTTATTCTGGGTTTATACTCAAAATGAGAATTTAAAATCTGAAATTCAGCTCGTAGAACAACAAAATCAGCAATTGGAACAACAAATTGCAGATTCTGATGCTTCCCTGGAAAAAACCCAGGATTTATTGAACACCTTAAGGGACAAGGATATTTCCGTAATTCCATTGGGCGGACAAGAAGTATCACCGTCCTCCTATGCTAAGGCGTACTGGAACAAGCAGGAAGAAAAGGTTTTTATAGATGCCCAAGGTTTGCCTGAACCACCCAATGGTTTTGTCTATCAGGTCTGGTCGCTAAAACTTTCACCCTTGACTCCAACAAGTATGGGATTATTGGAAGATTTTGCCACGGATGACAACAAGGTATTTGCTCTAAATAATCCTAACGATTCCGAGGCCTTTGGTATAACCTTGGAACCCGCCGGAGGTAGCAAATCCCCTACTTTAGAGCAATTATATGCCTTGGGTGTTGTCTCCACATCCTAAATAAATCGATTCCAAACAGCTTTTGAATATTGGAAAATTTACTATTTTTCCACCATGGATTTAAAGAAACTCTTCGGAACCATTCTCACATTGCTAGGCATTGGTGGTTTGGTATATGCCGCTATTTTATTTGCCAATAGCACGGGAACTACAAAGGCTTTGATTGTTTATGCCGTATTGGGCGGAATATTTTTCTTTTCGGGAATAGGATTAATTAGAACAACCAAGGGGAAAGAGTAACTTAGAGGATTAAATATCCTTGGATATTCTATGAAAGCCCAATGTCCTTACCAACCATTTTGGCAAGGGTTTGGTCGGATTTCGGTTTTTTAAGTTCAAGTACAGTCCCAATGGTTTAAAAATGGGAACCTTATGGGTTTCCACAAACTCTATCAAGGTTCCATCCGGATCTTCTACATAGCTAAAATGGCCTGCCGCATCCCCCATATCAAAACTATTGGCACTATCCACAGTAAAAGGATAACCCAATCTTGTCGCTCGTTCCCTAAGCTTTTCCATACCGTGGACATCAAAGCATAAATGAATATATCCCAAATCTCCCCAAAGTCTATTCTCAAAAATTTTGATGGGATTCCTATCCAAGGCCTGCAGCAATTCTATTTGCGTTGGTCCCAATAACTCTCCAAAGCCTCCTATTTTGGGTCTTGAATGCGCCAATACCACTTTTCGATAAAGGCCAGCTTTATCGGAGTTCGTATTCTGCGGAATTTTTATGGTCTCTTCGCTTAGCACTTTACCATATCCTAATAATTCTTTATAAAACCGGATAGCGTCCGAAATCTGTGACACTCCTATAACGGCTCCCAGAACACCACCAATACTCTGTTTTGTTTTGGAAAAGCGATATCTATCCTGTACAACCTCCACCAAATTGTCCCAAGGGTCTTGAAAATAGAATGAAGTTCCAGTTTTCTTGTTTACGATGGGTGCCGTTAAGTATTCAAGGTTTAATTTCATTAAAGAGGCGTAACTGGCTTCAATGTCGTTGGTTCTTAATTTCATCGCGTTGATTCCCAAATCGCCTAAAATGATAGGGTTTTTAGGCTTTTCCGGAGTCCGACTCGTAAATTGCCAAATTTCCAATCCCCCGCCTCCATGCATATTCAAGGATAGATAGGCATTTCTATGGCAGACCTCTTCTTGGGTGTATCGGGTCATAAGGGTTGCCGGGGCTTCGTCCTTAAATAACAATATATCAAACCCCAGATGCTTTCTGTACCAATTGAAAACAGCCTTGGTATCGGATACACCAATTCCTACTTGCTGAATGCCATTGATTATATCAGGAGTTATAGGGTGTTTTGATGAGTTTATCATGCAGGGTCTTTAATTTTTGGCTAGAATATCCCATTTTAAATAGTACAACCAGCAGTAAATTGGACAGGTTCACTCTTAAATAGGAATTGGAATCGTATTTTCTAGCGGATACAATAAGGTTGTTTTTTACAATTTTATATCTAAGTCCATGCTTTTTTATGCGTTTAAAAAACTCAAAGTCCTCCATCACTACTTGGGTTTCATCAAATTGTCCCAATCTATTGAAGAGTTCTGTCTTGATAAAAAGGCATTGGTCACCGCCCCCCGTAAAAATACCGTTCTTGCCGGTGAAATAGGAATTGATGCGCAAGGGCAGGCTTTCCTTGTCAAACCTATACGAAAAGAATCCGGCATCATATTCTTCCTCCATAGTTCTTCTAATATCGAGTAAAAACGTTTCAGGCGGTCTTACATCGGCATGTAAAAATGCCAAGACATCTCCCTTCGCTGTTCTGGCCGCTTCGTTCATCTGTGATGCCCTACCCTTCTTATGACACTGGAGAACAATAGCATTTTCAAGGGTTTCATTGCAAAAATTGGCCTGGCTTTCCGGAGAAAGCGCCACCAATATTTCAAAGTGTTCCTTCTTCTTTAAACCTGATAGTTTTCGAACTAAAAAGTCAATATTCTCTGCTTCCTTATGTGCTGGGATAATTATACTGATCATAAAAGCAAAAACATCATTCCCTAAAATGTAATTTAATATACGGATGTGCTAAATCTACGGAAATAGATTGCGAAAGGTTTTAAATAAGCACTACAATTCTAGAAATAATATCTGAAAGTTTAAAGATTATTTACGACCTAATATAAAACCTTACCCTATACAACTACGTATATGTTAAAAAGATAAGTATGATTCGATTAAAATATTTATATAGTTTATTGATAATCCTATTTTTAGGATTTAATGAGGGTAACGTACAGGCCCAATCCCCAAAAGAGAAAATTGATTTCAACGAACTTTCAGAGCAGTTTCTCCATAGAATAAAAAACAATGAAAGTACCCAAGAAATTCAGGACATTTTATCAAGCACCACTATTGATGTACTGGAAAAAACGTTGGATACGAACGACAAAAAATTGGCCTTTTGGGTAAACATCTACAATGCCTATATCCAAGTAATCCTTCAAAAAAATCCGGATTTGTACCAAGATCGAAGCGAATTCTTTAAAAAAGATCAAATTCCCATTGCTGGGGAAACGATATCCTTTGAAAAAATTGAGCACGGTATCATTAGAAAATCCCAATGGGAGTATGGATTGGGATTTGTTGGAAAAATTTTTCCGGGCGAATTTGAAAAAAGACTACGAGTTGATGAACCGGATTATCGTATTCATTTTGCCCTCAATTGTGGTGCGTTGGACTGTCCGCCGGTGGCCATTTACGAATGGGAGCGATTGGACCAGCAATTTAAGAAGGGAACCGCTCAGTACCTTAAACGAACCACGGACTACAATGCAGCTGAGAAAAAGGTAATGGTTACGGCTCTTTTTAGTTGGTTTAGAGGAGATTTTGGCGGGGTTGACGGAGTAAAGGATATCCTGAAGGACCAAAATCTTATCCCTACCACAAAAGGCATCGATATTGATTATAAAAATTATGATTGGACCTTGAAATTGGATAATTTTGTGAACCTCTAATTTTAGACAAAATAAGAACAAACTGGTTGTCATTGTTCTTCCCATGCAGTAGATTCACTTTATGAACCACTTATCCCTGATAAAAAAATTTTGTATCATTTTATTTGTGGGACTAGGGATTTTTGCAGCCACCTTACTCCCAAATCTTAAATTTTCATTTGACTTCAGTCAGTTTTTTCCCGAGAAGGATCAGGACCTTGAATTCTACAAAGGATTTGTTGAGGAATTTGGTACCGATGATAATTTCCTTTTGATCGCCATAGAGCAGGACCCAACTGTTTTTGAACCTGGGTTTTTGAAAAGATTCAGAGCGTTTTCAGAAGCCAGCAAGGATTTTGATTACGTTACGGAAAGTGCTTCGTTAACGTCGTTATCCTACCCACTTAAAACCTCCTTTGGCTATACTACCCTACCCATCATCCATATAGAAGATAGTTTGGCCTATGCTAAGGATTGGGAAAAAATAAAGGAGGACGGACTTTTCATAAACTCCTTGGTCGATGAAAAGGGTACCTCCATGGTAGTTGCACTAAGAACCTTGGATGACCTAAACTATGAACAGAGTGAACTTCTGTTGTCTCAAATAAGGACTTCCTTAAAAACATATGAATTAGAAGAATACCATATTTTGGGCAGGGCCTTTTTTTTGGAAGCCATTGTTGAGATGCAAAAAAGTGAGGTACTCAAAACCAGCGTCATAGCAGCTATTTTAGTGTTGATCATTCTCCTACTGGTCTACAGAAGTTTACCCTTGGTATTGATTTCCATGGCCTCTATAAGTCTCTCCTTGGTGATTTTTATGGGTATATTGGCACTTTGGGGCAAGGAGCTCAATGCCATGGCGGCTTTCTATCCCGTCCTGATGCTTATTGTGGGTACTTCTGATGTTATCCATATTACGGATAGTTTTATACGCAAAATTCAGTCCGGAGCGGAAAGGTATACGGCCATAAAATCATCGTTGAGCGAAGTAGGGCTCACCACCTTGCTCACTTCGGTAACTACCGCGATAGGATTTATCACCCTTTTATCCTCCCGACTCCTGAGTATTCAGGATTTTGGTATCAATGCGGCCATTGGGGTCATTGTGGCCTATATCACCGTAATTTTCTTTACGGGTTCTCTATTGATTAGTCTCCCGGAGAAAGCATTATTGGGCAGAAAAAGTGTTTCCAAAAAATGGGTGAATTATTTATTGGTCATTAATCACTTTACCAAAATTCATCCCAGGGCCATATTGTTGGGCACCTTGATTTTTTCAGGTTTGTGTTTCTGGGGCATCAGTTTGGTAAGCACGAATTATGAGTTTAAAAGAACATTGCCCAATAAGAGTGAAATCGCTTCGGATTTTGAATTTTTTCAACAAAACTATTCCGGGTTTAGGCCTTTGGAAATAGCGGTAATGGCCCAAAACGATTTCTCAGTGCTGGATTACGGGGTGGCTGTGGAAATTGAAAAATTGATGGATTATCTCCAAACGATACCTTCGATAGGAAACCTGCAATCCTCAAATTTACCATTTAAAATTCTCCACAAGGCGAACAATGTAAATAAGTCTGATTTTCTGACTATGCCCAAGAGCGCATCGGTTTTTGAGAAGTACAAAAAGGATGTCCGTAGATTGGGAAGAAAGGAGCTGGAACGTTTCGTTAACAGTGATGGTAGTATGGCACGTATAAACGGAAGGTTGCAGGATATAGGTACGGACAACTTGAAGTTGGTATACCAAAACATAGAAAATTTTGCACAAACAAAGTTGGATACCAACATGATAAAAGTAAGGGTCACCGGAAAAAGTATGTTGCTGGATAAAAATTCCGAGTATATACGGGGAAGTCTATTAAAGGGACTATTCTATGGGCTTCTTCTTATTGGGCTATTAATGGTATTTGTCTTTAGAAACTTTAAGATGTTCGTTATTTCGATCATCCCCAATATACTTCCCATTCTTTTTGCGGGGGGCGTTCTAAGCTTTTTGAACATACCCTTGGAAGCCTCCTTATCGGTAGTATTCGCCATAGTTTTTGGCATAGCGGTGGACGATACCATACATTTTTTAGGTAAATACAAGTTAGGGATAAGCCAGGGGCTTACTCAAGAGGAAGCATTGGAAAAAACTTTCGCCCATACGGGTAGAGCCCTTGTTATTACCACAATCATCCTGTTTTTTGGATTTATGGTCATGCTGTTTTCCATTCATCAGCCCAGCATCACCATAGGTTTGATTATCAGTGTAACTTTAGTGACGGCCTTGGTATTGGATCTACTCCTATTACCAGTACTAATACGAAAATTGATTAAGGAAGCGTAGTTTTATTTCCTATCCAACATTTTTTTGAGTGAGCGATGGGCCACAATTGTTTTTCCGAGCATAATGGCCATGAGTGCAATCCACAAAGCAAAGAGTAGGTATTCCATAACACGTGAATTTTAAAAGTTTGGTTCGGTTAAATTCGTATACTATTTCAAAGTTTTGGGGCTTATAAAATAGAACATGAATGTATTTCACCGATAAATATATGTATTTCATCCTACCAATTGTTAAAATTCGTTAACTTTTCGATGAAATGCATCCAAAAAAATCGCCATGACATTAAGCCATGGCGATTTCAACAAAACAATCCAACCTAAAACAAACCAGAAATGAAAACTGTGTTTACCAATTATAAGTCCTGAATTTGTTTTTCCATAAGGGGACCTAATTCATAAGCCGCTCCAATAAGTTCATTTTTTAATTCCTTAACCTTCTTAACATCATTATGGGCCTTATATACCTCCGCAACCTGGTACAACAAAGCGGGCTCATAGGTTTTGTCCACCACATAAATATCCATCAATTCCTTGGCCCTGTCCTTATCACCTGCTTTTAAGTAAGTATATGCTAACCAACTATAGGATTCCGGGGTAGGTCTATTCTGAACTTCCTGTTTTGCCAATTCCAAAGCCTTTTCATATTGTTTGGTCTCATCAATGTACAGGCCTAGATTGTAAACATTATACATACCTCCATAGGACGGGTTGTCCACTCTTTGGAAATATTCGTCTAGATTTTTTAGCCGGATAAGGTTGTTTCCCATATAATCCGCTATTTCTGCCTTCAGCAAATAATAATCAGGGGCATTATAGGTCATGGTGACCGAATCAAGGATTCTTAGGGCTTCCTCCGGATTTTTATCATTTGAAAAAACGATCCATGCTATACCTTTTTTGGCATAGGCATTATTGGAATCGATTTCCAATGCCTTTAAATAATGTTCGTACGAATCCTTCAATCTTCCTGCATGCCCGTAATAGTCGGCCAAATTGGTCAAACTCCATAACATCAAGGATTTATTCTTGGACTCCAAGGCAATGGATTTAGCCTTTTCCATAAAGGTGATGGTCGCATCCAAGTCGCCTTTATAATCGTTCCATTTGGCCAGTCTGATCAGGTAGCCAAAATCCTTCATGTTTTTAGTACTGTCCAGATATTTTTCCGCTAACCCGTAATTTCCCAATTCCATGTGCACATCAAAAAGCAGGAACTGACTTTCCTTTGGATCAGCACCCAACTTTCTAGCTTCCTTGGCCATGACCAATGCCTCCTTAAACCTATGCTGGGAAATATAGTTTCTAGCCAAGGACCTTCTATAACCGGCCCTACCTATAGATGCGATTTCAACGGCCCTTGTGAGACTTTGCTCCGCCTTTTTTAAATAGGAAATATCCCCGGTTTCCTTAAAATATCTATTGTACTCTCCGCCTACAATACCAAAACTGGTAAGCTGCATACTATCCGGCCTTATTTTGGCATTCCATAATTCATAATATTTGGATGTGGTCTTAGTAGGTTCAGTCTTTAAATACGGATTGTAGTCCGCTTCGCTTGCTACAGTTTCATGTGCCTTTTCACTACAGGAAAACGTAAGTAACAGGGCTAAAAAATAGATGTAAAATTTCATTGTCGGTTTCTTTTGGATTGTTGTTTTTAGGCATTTAAAATAAGGGGGAGATTTAAAGCTCCCCCTTGCTCCTCTTTTTCATAGTCTTTATTCAGGAGCTCCCAAATAAGGGAATGTTGTTGAAATATCGGCAGTAAGCCCAACACCATCTGATGTTAATCTTGGTAAATCTTGCATTCCGTCCATATCCGTATCCTGACCGCTGAAACGTGCTCCATCACCACCTCCAAATAATAATATTAGGGAAATATCTATGACATCGTCTTGTGGGGTTCTTCCAGTGAGTCCTATAGCACCTTCATAATTAGGGGCACCCATACCAGGGTTAAAATAGGTTGTTGGTAAATCCGGAGCTACCTCTAGAACATCATTGGCCAATACGGTAGTAAGTACCGTTGCTGATACCGGATTGTTGGTAAACCCATCATCTTCCGGTCCGTTCAAAATATCGCCCAGAATATTTGGTTCAAAATTTACGGCCGCAGGATCTGCGCCCAATATGTTGGCATACACATCGTGATAAGCTTCCAAACGTGCTTCAAAACCTGCTTGGAACATTGCTCCCATCTCGGAAGGGATAGCCATGTTATGGGCATTTTTGGTCTCGTCGTCAGCACTTAGTACCGTATTGATTCCCGGTCTACCCATAAAATCTATTTGGGTGTATGTTCCAGAGAAATCAGGCATCATGGGCTCCATTCCATCTTCGCAAGGGGTACAGGACCCACCGCAATCCACACCGGTTTCATCACCGTTCATCATGCCATCGTTACAGGTGGCCATTGCCATAGGTGGTGTATAGTCGTCATCATTATTACAAGAAGCCAGCATGGCCAGTGAGCCTACGGCTAAGAACAAAATTTTTATATTATTTAGTTTCATCTTTTTATTTTTTACAGTTTGATTATTATTGTTTGGCATTGGTGGTGACCCAGGTCTTATACACATTTAATCCCAAAACATTTGTCGCAGTTGTCTCTCCCAACATACTATTTGGAATTTCTACGACGATAGACATAGTGTTGGCATCATCAAAAGTATCCACAGCTGTAGTATCATCGTCGTCAGTTGAATTGGGATCACCCGCAGGTTTAAATCCATCTGGTGCCATTCCCCCAATTACCGCATTGAATTGAAAAAAGTCAAAGAAGAAGGCATCCTGCCTTGGTCCAGCAAATAGGGAAACCCCATCATCGGTGGTTTCCACAATGGCGGTATCCGAAGAAATATCTACGGAACCTAAGGGACTATCTACCATCACTTGACCACTTATTCCTGTAGTGGTTGGAGCAACCGGCCCAAAGAAGTACATTTTTCCATCTCTTGGAATGGCCTGGATTACCAAATCCTCTACCAAATCTCCATCCGTATCGATATTGATTTCGGTCAATACATTCTCATCAAATGTGCCGTATGCCAAATCTGGCAATACATTGGATTGAATGTCTACAGCAAACACAGTGTTGTCTGAACCCTCAGTAGGCTCAAAAGCATAAAAGTCGGCAATATCGGCAGTGGTTCCCATGGAATCCGGTGCATCGATGTGATCTGCGGCAACCAATACTATGGCTGTCAGGGCCAATGCCCCAAGCCCAATAACTAATTTCGTTTTTTTCATTATTATTAATTTTTAGATTAGAATCACCCTTACCTACGCAGTGGACCTACGAGGGTTTTATATTAAATGTTAAAATATTGTTAATTATATTGAAGGGGGTGTCCCGCCTCCTGGTCTTAACCGTAGTAAAATTTTAAGGCGATACAATATTTTATTATCCCACAATCCAATCCAAAAAGAAATACTTATAACAATTTTGTAAACTAAAGGCAAGAAGCATTTAGCTAACTTTGCGACTTCAAAAAAACAGGAAATGAATCCGTCAGCCAGCGGTTGGATAGATAAGTTTGGGTCCCTTGTAAAGAACCATGTTTCCGCGTACACTACTTTTGGTGATTTATATGAAACCCTAAAGAAAGTTGGCTTTGTTTATGGTATAAATACAGGTTACCCAAATTTCATATTGCCAGAACACGAGTTCTCCGAAGATGAAAAGGCGAAAGTAAATTTGGTAACAGCGCTATACTTTACTTTTAGGATTGAAACGGGCCAAACCGATTTTAACCTGTTCCTTGAAAAAATATTCTTGTTCTATGAAACCTTGGAGGTCAATAAAGTCTCCTTCTTGGGAAAACTTTTTTCGGGTAACAAAACTTCCACAAAGCTTGAAAAAATTCTGGAATCACGCGTTTATCTAGAGGATAATATCATAAGCAAGACCTTCAATAGTTTTATTACCAATTCGCTGTTGTACATTGATGTACTCTTGTTCAGAAAATATTTGTTGAAGGCAAAAGGAATAAAAAAGCACGCTCAAAAGCTTGAATATCTTTCCATTAACATTACCTATCATGCGTTAAACTCAAAGGAAAAGAATAGAAAGGATGAGAAGTTGGCCCAGTTATTAGCCTCTTCATTGACTTTTATAAGCAGTGATACGCAAAAATTCGATGATTCGTACAGGGAGCATTTACTGGCCAATGACGATGAATGGGAAAACAAATATTTATTGGATCTAGCCTGCCTCACCGTATGGGAAGACCATACTTTACAGCCCGTTGAGTCTGAATTTATCCATGAAATAGGTAAGGACCTGAAATTGGATGAAAAAACAGTTCAAGATTCCCTGTCATACGTCACCTATTTTATAACCGCTCACAAGGAAACTATACCGTTTCTACAGGAACATAATATGGCCGTGCAATTTTATGATAGCATGTCCAAACTGGTGAACAGGCTTATCCTTCGAAACCGGAAACGTTTACATAAGGAACTCTCGGAAAGTGCAGAATTAGTATCCCTTTTATCAAAAAGCACTATTAAAGACCTTACAAAGGAGGAAAAGAAAAAAGTGCAATCGCAACTTCTGGACATTTTTAAAAGTATACCTTCCCTGGCCATTTTCTTGCTTCCAGGTGGGGCCATTTTACTTCCGATATTTATCAAATTGATACCTAAACTATTGCCCTCTGCCTTTGATGAAAATCGGGTGGAAAATGAAGGGTAGTTGTTGGTTGTTGTTAAAAAACCAATTCCTTTTAACTATTAACTATAAACCATACCACCTACTCCAACCACAACTTAAAATCCTTGACCCGTTCCCTACTCACAATGATTTCCTGTTCCGAAAATGAATTTAGCTTAATCTGCAAACGGGAATTGGTATAGGAAATGATGTCTTTAATATAGTTGATGTTCACATAAAACTTTCTGCTGACCCTAAAAAAGGTTTCAGGTTGTAGCTCCCCTTCCAAATTTTCCAAGGTTATATCCAGCAAATAATTTCTACCATCGGATGTGGCCGCATACGTGCCCTTGTTCTCACTATAAAAACATTCCACATCATCTGCGTTTATTATTTTCAAATGCTGACCCACTTTGGCCGTAAATCTTTTTTTGTATTCTCTTTCCAAAGGATTTACCAATAGCTTTTTTATATCCTCAAAATCCAAGGTCAATTTTTTGGTCTCGGGTTTTAAGGTGCGGTATTTTTTAACGGCACTTTCCAATTCCTCATCATCAATAGGTTTCAACAGATAATCTATGCTGTTTAGTTTAAAAGCCTGAAGGGCATATTCGTCATAAGCGGTGGTAAAAATAATAGCACTCTTAACATCTACCACATCAAATATTTCAAAGGAAAGCCCATCCGAAAGCTGAATATCCAAGAAAATAAGGTCCGGATGCTGGTTTTCCTGGAACCATATAATGGATTCCTCCACGGAGTGAAGCATGGTAGATACTTCCACATCCAATTCAGATAAAAGTCTTCCAAGTCTTCTGGCGGCAGGTTTTTCGTCTTCTATAATAATTACGTTCATGCTTTTTTCAATGCTTGTGGTATGTTAAAAATACAATTTATTATATGCCTTGATATATTTTTTTAGGTTGTCCATTTTTACCTTTTATGGCTACCAAATTTTTCCGCATCCCGCTTCTCCTGTTCCAGATATTTTTGAATCTGACGCTCCTCCCAATTTTTAGAAAAAAGTGTGGTTCGGTTAAAAACTTTCAGACCATGGAAGAATAAGCCTATTCCCCAGAAAAACCATGTACTAAAGGTACTAAAGTGCCATACCGGCCCCATAAAGGATTCCCCATAGGAGGCATTTCCGATCAATTTCAATATTAAAAGAGTGATGTTTACCACTAAATAAATGGTAAGATGAATATAAAAGCCCTTCAATTGCTTTAGTCTTTCCTGAGCCCTTTTTAGCTTTTTTCTTTCGTTAATGTCCCTTGTTTCCATCAATCCTTATTTTCTTCCTTTAGAAATTTATCCAATTGTCTTTGTTCCCAATCCCTTATGAACTTAGGCTTGAGTTCGTCCCAAGATTTTGATTTGAACTTAAAAACATAAAGTGCATGTCCTAAAAGCCCTATTCCCCAAAAAACAGGAGTTCCTAGAAGGTTTATACCTATCCAGTCGCTAAATTGAGGATCTTGCATCCAGTCATAATCATCCTTAAACCAATTAAATAAATTTAATTTCACAACTAGTAACAATACATTTACTATAATGTAGACTCTTAGATGACGATAGAACTTTTTCATATCGTTGACCCGTTTGCGAGCTTTTATTAATTTTTCCGATTGGTGTAGTCTATCTTCCATTTCTGCCAAATTTTTCAGCTTCCTGCCTATCCTTTTCCATAAATTTCTGAATTTGTCGCTTTTCCCATTCCTTTGAAAAAATAGGATTATAGGAAAACACCTTCATCCCATGGAAAAATAAACCGATTCCCCAAAATATCCACACTGCAAAGGTTCCAAAATCCAGTACATCCAAAAAATTGGCTCCGTTACTCATTCTACCAATAATAGAAGAAATGCTTATAAAGCTGTTAACTCCTATATAGGCTGCCAAGTGCCAATAAAAGCCCTTTAATTCCTTAAGCCTTTCCTTGGCCCTTTGCAATTTTTCGTTATTTTTTTCCATCACTTCCATTTTGTTTGTTCCTCTTCTTCTTTCATCAGCTCTTTTAGCTTTCTGTTTTCCCAGTCCTTACCAAGTATTGGGTTGAAACCGTATGCCTTGACCGCTTGAAAGATTAAACCAATTCCCCATCCGAATGCCGCCCATAAAAACCATGGGTAATTCCACTCATCGATCCAATAATTCAATCCCGCCAAAAAGGCTATAAAGATGGCGTAGGATAATAAACTGGTATAGAACTTCTTTATATTTTCTACTCGCTCCTTCGCCCTATAATATTTGGACTCTTGATTATTATTTATCATAACGTGTTGGTTTATTGATTCTTTGGATTATTTAAAGATACCTTATTCCTTAAAATTCATCTCTTTTCATAAATTCTTCCAGTTTTCTCCTTTCCCAGTCCCTACCAAAAAATGGATTGTACCCATAGGCATTGGACCAATGACCAAGCAAACCTATGCCCCAGCCTATTGCGGGAAAAAGGACCCATGGAAAACTGGTCGTGTTATAGTTTATCCAAGCTAAAAAAGGGATAATGATGCAATATGCCAGCAAATTATTGTAAAAACCTTTTATAGCTTCAACTCTTTCCTTTGCTCTCCTGTACTTAAATTCATTTGTAGTTTCCATGTTATTGATTTTTTTAATGAGTATGAACTCCTGATTTATTTTTGATTACACTTCAAATTTCCCCAAAGTATGGGGGTTTTAAAAAAAGGAAGTACCCAACTGTATTTTTTTTAGGATGGATTGTAAAAAAGGGGATTATATGGCGAAATACATTTTGAAGTTTAACCAAATAAGGGATAAAAACAAGGAAACCAAAAGCTGATTTTACAGTAAAATAAGGGCTAAAAATCGTCCCTTTCCATTAATTCACGCAATTTCCTTTCCTCCCAACGTTTACCCCAAATAGGATGGTATCCAAAGGCCTCCATGCCATGGGTGAGTAACCCAAAGCCCCAGCCCACTACCGGAAAGATAATCCAAGGAAAACTAGTTGTCTTATAATTTAAAAAAGCCAGACAGGGTATTACGATACAATACGCTATAAGATTTCCGTAAAAGCCCTTTATATTCTCTACACGCTCCTTGGCCTTTTGATACCGCTTGTCCTCTATAAAATCTTCTTGGGTCTCAACTACAGATATTTTTTGGGTTAACATGGGAAGCTGCACGGTAAAATCAGTGGCCGTTTTTTGGATTTTCATTTTTCGCGTACTCAGAAGTTCATAGCGCTGCTGAATATTTTGCAAGCCTACCCCACTACTTTTTTTAACCACCTGTTTTTCCTGTAGGTTATTGGTAACCTTTAAATGCCCGTTTTCCTCATAAATCCTGATATGCAATGGTTTTGCCGAGTTGACAATATTATGTTTTACGGCATTTTCCAGCAATAATTGTAGTGAGAGTGGAACTATTTTGGCCTCCGGATCGGAAGCCTTTTCAGGAATATCCAAGATTATGCTATCCTCGAACCTCATCTTTAGGAGCTTTACATAGGTCTTGGCGAACTGTAATTCTTCATCCACGGAAACGAGATCCTTGTTTTTCTGTTCCAAAACATACCGATACACCTTGGAGAGCGAGGTTGTAAATTTTTGCGCTTGATCCGGGTCTTCCTCAATTAAGCTCGTCAATACATTAAGACTATTGAACAAAAAGTGGGGGTCTAATTGGTTCTTTAGCGCATCAAACTTGGCGGATGCCGTACCTGCTATAATTTTCTGTTCCTTGACCTTATTTTCCTGCAGTGCCTTATAAAAATGAAAGGCATGCAGAAACAAGGATATCAAAACAGTAATGATAATGGCAAAAACATAGGAAAAAGACTCTTCATTCTCCAAAAAACTACTAAAGGAATTTCCATAGAGGACCATGGATAAAAACATCCGTACCAGTCCAAAGGCAATAATGGAGAGTATGACCGAACCTAATGCTCCCACCCAAAGCCGAGCTTTAGGTTGTGTGGCCCAATCATATCTTATGGATACACCATCATAGTAATAGGCATTTACCAAGGTCAGTACAAAGCTGAACAAGAAACAGATACCTAGGTACTCCAAAAAGACAGGCCAGGTTAATGGTTCATTTAGAAAAAACAAAAGGTTAAGCAGGGTTACCCCTGCTGTGATATAAATGGATATTCTTAAGAGTTTTAGAAATTTTTCCATTTCCTAACCTTTACACTGTTCCAACATGGCCTTGGCTCTATCTTCTCCCCAATCTGGGTAAAAGGGACCTTTCGGTTTAAAGTTAGCAAAAAGTTCCAAGGAGTGCTCCACATCCTTACAGAACGGAGCGGTATCCTGGCCAAAGTAGGAGGCGGCACCCATGTCCCATTCCGCTTTTGAAAATACTACACGTGGATTTTCTGGTGCAATTTTAAGTGCCTCGTTATAAAGTGCAACTACTTTTCCTGAGTGCGTCATCCCATAGGTGGCTCCATCGTAAGCAATCCACGCGGTATAAGTCATGGCCTGTTGGACCATAAGCTCGGGATTGTTGGGCGATATCCGCTTGGCGATGTCCAGAAATTCCTGGGCTTTTTCCAATTGTTGTTTCAATCTTTCTTCGTCCTTTTCGCCAAAAGAGTTGATGGTATTTATTTGGGCAACATAATAAAAGGGTAACCAATTGTCCTGCTCTGCATTCGATATTCTTTCGAACAGGTTTGAAGCTTCATTTGATTTGCCTTCCCCCCAAAGGGCAAAGGCCTTTTCCATTCCTTTGGTAAACTGATCCTGGGACCAGACATGGGTGGTGAGCACTACCAAGAGCAGTGTGATGATTTTTTTCATTTTGAACAGCTTTTTTAATGAATTTGTATTGAGTGTTTCAATGTTCCGCCCAACAAATGAAATTTTGCGTCCCGCCATTTGGGAGGGCCAAATTTGGAAGGTGCGTTGTTGGAAGCTCCAAATCGTTCAGTAGGAAGACCAAAAAGCCTGTTAAGCTTTCCATCATTGTCCTTGTCGTGAAACACGGAAATGGCATAAACTCCTTCTGGAACATCCCTAAAAATAACCGTGGCAACGCCATTGGCAATTTTCCCAAAAGCTCCCTTGTAAGGTTTTAGCAACCATCCTTCCTCGGAATTATAAAGTCCGATCAACATTTGACCTTCGTCATTTTCCATACCGGTTATTTCCAGTTCAATGGTTCCCATAGCGGCTGTCTGTGCCATTCCTAGGGAAAACCAAAAAATACCGACCATGGTAAAAAGACATTTCATTGGGTTAAACATTTGTTTGCTGTTCAAATTTCCTTGAATAGACCTGCAATTTATAAAAAGAATGACCCAACTGTAGATTTTCTACGATGGATTGTATGTTTTTATTTAGATGGTACCATAAAACTACAGGTATAAAATTTTTGTTTGATCGGAATTATATCCAATTGACCTGAGAACTTGTTTAAATTGAGACTTTATGAGTTTTTCCGACTAGTTTTTATTGACTCGATGGGTAATACGCCTATTGGTAACTATGGTGCGCACACCAATGGTCAAAATAGCGGCCTGGGAGACTAATGGCGGACATGATGCGGTGGAATTGGATACCAATACACGGTAACGATAGCTATTCTTCTGTAGGTCTACAGAAGTTCCTAAAAGTTGCAAATTAGGTGTTTGAACACCCGCATAGCCGTTGCCATTGACTAGGTCAGTAAAGGATGTTCCACCATCCGTACTTACTTGCCATTGGTATTGGTCCGCATTGTTCGCAATAACCATAAAGTCAATAGTAGTTCCCGCCACAGTAGATATATTGGAGGGTTGTGTAGTTATTTCCACGTTATAGACATTGATAGTTTGAAAAACACTACTAGAGTTCCCGGCACTATCCGTAATACTATAAGTCCTAGTTATGATTTCCGGGTTAGTGCCTCCATCGGTACTATCTCCTATGTGGGCCACCGTCAAGGGACCGATACAATTGTCGGCTTCATCCGTAACCACGTTTATGTCGGGAGCAGGTACGTCGGCACTACAAAAAACGGTAACGGAAGCGGGATTGCTGGCTGTGGGCGCCGTGGTATCCTGCACGGTTATGGTCTTCGTAAAAGGAACACTTGTATTACCACTGCTATCCGTTGCCACATAAGTTATGACCCTTGTAAAGTCACTGGCCGAACTGAAATTGATAATCGCATCATTTACAATAGAAATGTTCGCTACGGTGCAATCATCCGTGGCCACGGGAGGTGTAAAAGGAAGTGCCCCACAAAAAACCGAAGTACCATTCGAAGAGGGATTATAGCCAAAATTGACTCCAGACCATTCAATATTTCCTCCTGGAATACTTCCGTATGGTGCAATGGGGCCCGTACCGGAAAGGATAAGGTCATACGTACCGTCATTATTGTCCACCTCAGTATAAACGAAAGCACTTTGGTTACTTAACTGACTTGCATTCAATTGATAATCGGCATTAGTGATGCGTACCTCCCAAGCATCAATTTGGGAACCTGTATTGTTTTGAAGACCGAAACCCCATGAATATTGAGCTTCGTTAAAAAAAGTTACATTGAGGGCTCCACAGGCCGCTAGGGAAGGTACATCGGCAGCACATTGGTAATTTTCATCCAAAGCTCCTGTGGCAGTTAACCACGTAGGGGCAGTGTTATCCATGGTCAAAGTGGTGGTGGCGCTGATATTCAGCACAGGATCTCCTGGCATGCCTCCGTATTCCACCACATAGCCTTGTGGGCTGTATGCGCCGCTCCCTCCAGCATTGGGCAAATCGTTCCAAGATCCTAAGGGAGCTCCCCCCCTAACCACGGAGGGGTCTGTAATATGTGCATAATCTTCATTCCCGGACTGATTGGGTTCCCCTCCGTTCCAATTGGCAAAATTAGTGGGCGGCAGGGTAGTTCCACCGGCCGTCCCACTCCAAAACGGTGTTCCCGCCTCTGGTCCGGTAACCCATAACCATTGGCCTTCGGAAGCGGCATCAGAGGCACCTATCCATCCAACGCCCTGCGCTTGGGAACCGGAAAAATCGGCTTCTTCTTGGTTGGTCAGAGTGGCCAGATAGCCCTGGAGCCCGAAATACGTACGATTGCTGGCCGCTACTTCGGCATCTGTCCAGGTAATACCTGCATCAGCCACATATTCATAATAATGTCCTGTTGCAGGCAAAAAATTGGCCTCGCCCACGGTAATGGAAAATTGTCGCATACCTGTAGGATTTGCTGCACTGGTGGAATAGTGGACATCCAAAATGGCATTTTCAAAAGCCGTATAGGACGCCGGTCCCCGTAGCGTTAGTTTTCCTTCAACAGGATCCCAACTTGCGGTGATGCCCGGATGGCTACCGGTAAGGGTTAGTAAGTCTTCCCCGATAACGTATCCATTGGAAATTTGAATATAAACTGCTGTGGTAGAGGTATCGTCTGGATCGGTGATATTTATACTTTGGGCAATGGGTGTGGAACTCCCGTTACAATACACCTGATCCCCTGCTCCAACAACTACTGGAGGATCATTTGGAAAAATGACCGAAAACAATACATTGTCTATATACATCGTTTCAGAATTGCTCCAACCGCCACTACCAGAAATAAAACGGATACCTGCATTGTAAACCATTTGGTTGGCGTTCAAACTATAGCTAAAAGAACCCGAACCATTAAGATTGCCTATTGTAGTATATGAGGTACCATCAAAGAGTTGAACCGAGACGACTTCATTTCCATTGGTCCGCTGAAAATCAAAGGTAAGTGTCGCACTTAAGGCATTTGCCAGGTTTAGGTTTCGAGTAATATAGCTATTGTCCAGATTTTGAAATCGCAGGCGTTGACCATCAATCAGTATTCGTCCAGAACCCGGGTTATCAGATTCTCCTGTTTCGGTCCAATTCCCATCAAAGGTCATAGAACCGTCATTATTGCCGTAGGAAAAGTTGGTAAACGTATCTGAATACGTTTCTTGTCCATGTATAACATGGAATCCTAACACTAAAGTGAAAAGTAAGCCTAGAATGTATTTCAAACCTATTCGAACTAGAGATAAGCCCTAAAATTAAACAACTAGGGTACCTTCCCCTATTTTATGTTGTCAGGTAGGTACTTTTCGTGGCAAACAGACCCTTTAGAGGGGTGAGGTCCAACTTAATAACGTACTTTTCACATAGCCGTAAATCGCTCTACACGAATCAAGTATGCAGAATGAACTATACTTTCGCTCTTAAGAAAATGTAAACTCCGGCAATTTTATGATAGCCCCACCCTGCTGGGCGGATTCATGTGCTAAAATCCCCACACAGGTTATATTGGCCGATTGCTTTGCATTGGGATATGGAGCTCTCTCCTGCACCAAGGCTTCCACAAATTCATGCACCAAGTGCGGATGTGATCCCCCATGCCCAGCACCTTGGGTAAAGGACAAATGTTCATTTTCCTCGGAATCATAAACCCCTTGGGTCGTAAAATGTTGAATTTCCTTGGGCAACAATTTAGCGTAATCCGGACTTTCAACCTCTTCTGGAATCTCTGGTTCTGGTTTTTTAGCGGTGTGGACTACCAAGGGTTTTCCCTCTATCAAGGGCCATTCCACAGATTTCTTGGAACCATAGACTTCAAAACTTTCCCGATATTGTCTGGCGACATCAAACAACGAACGGTAGACTTGTGCACTCAAATCGGAATCCTTGAATTTAATATGGGTCGTTTCCACGGCATACGGCGAATTATATTCTTTGATCAATTCTTCCCTTATTGTACCCGAACCAAAACAGGAAACATATTCCGCTTCACCTTGGGTCAACGCCAAAACCGGTCCCACACAATGTGTTGCGTAATGCATAGGTGGCAGTCCGGGCCAGTAATTGGGCCATCCGTCCATATCCTGTTGGTGGCTTGCCTTTAAAAATTGAACCTTGCCCAACTCACCATTTTCATAAAGCTCTTTCATATATAAGAATTCCCTGGCATAGACCACCGTTTCCATCATCATGTAGGTGAGTCCGGTTTCCTGGGTCAGTCGAACAATTTCGGCACATTCCTCAACCGTGGTGGCCATAGGTACCGTACAAGCCACATGCTTACCGGCATTTAAGGCCTTAATGGATTGTTCCCCATGGTTTGGGATCGGTGTATTGATATGCACGGCATCAATCTCTGGGTCTTTAAGCAGTTCCTCATAAGAGGTATATCTCTTGTCGATACCGAAGGCGTCCGCCAATTCGTTCAACTTGGCCTCGTTTCGTTGGCAGAGGGCCACTAAATTCGCATTGGGATGCTTTTGATATATGGGAATAAATTCTGCACCAAAACCTAAACCGATAATGGCTACGTTCACTTTCTTTGTACTCATATTTTTCAATTTTACTTAAACGTATTCTTTAAAAATTTTAATCCTTCGAATGCAAATGCATCCTGTGTGTCCGCCAGTTTTTTCCAAATATTGACGGCCGCGGCCAATTCGGGGATTTCTGGGGTAAAACTTTCAATTACTATGGCCCCGGAATAATTCACGTCCTGTAGTCCTTTTGCGAATTCGGCCCAAGGTGTCAAACCCGTACCGGGAATCCCCCGGTGGTTTTCCGAAACCTGAACATGGATCAATCTATCACCGGCCAAATTAATGGCTTTACGAATATCCTGTTCTTCTATGGTCATGTGGAATCCGTCCAGAATAATTTTCATGTTATCCTTGTCGATTTCATCCAATAATCTGACTACATCCGAAGTCGTATTGATCAAATCGGATTCAAACCTATTCAAGGGTTCCAATGCAATATCCAAACCGTATACCGTAGCAATGTCAGACAGAACCCTTAAGTTCTTAACGGACCTCTTCCATTCCTTCTTCTTAACATTCTCAGGTGCCAAACGAGCCTTTCCCACAGCGGCATAGAGCGGTCCGGCGACAAAACTTACACCAAGTGCGGAAGCTAGGGAAAAACATTTTTCCGCATGTTCAAAACAATTTTTGTGTAAGGTCTCATCTTCTGAGGTCAAATCCTTATCATCGCCAAAAACAATGCAAATCGTTGGTTGTAGTCCATGGACATCCAATGCTTCCTTTAAAACTTTAACATCAATTAAAGCCGGGTCTTCGACGGGAATTTCCACAACATCAAAACCCATGGCCTTGATTTTTGGAAAAAGCGCTATAGTTTCCGTTGTAAAGGGCGATTGCCAAAGCCACGTACTTACACCAAAATTTATCTTGTTCTTCATGCTTCCCATTCTAAATCTTGGATACTATTTTACGACCATTACCCCTTGCATAATTCTCCAGTGACCAGGGAACGTACATATAAAGGGGTATTCACCTGGCGTTGTTGGCGCCGTAAATTTCAATGAATAGCTGTCGTTCGGATTTAATAACGGAGTTGCAAATAATACATCATCAGTTTGTGGAATATAAAAGAGTTCCGCCGCATCTGGGTCCGCTGCCATTTTATCCGCCGCTGCACCTACCGCTTCCTTTTTACCAGGTTTGGTTATAATGAGGTTATGTTGCATAAAATCAGGGTTTTCCAATATCAATTCCACCTGTTCTCCAGCTTTCACTTCAAACTTGGTAACATCGTATTTCATCTCGTTCGTTATTGTTTTTATAACAATCTTTTTCGCATAGGAAAAATCTTCATCCGTCATATCCGAAGAGACACCACCTTCACTTCCATAATTCTTCATAAGCAATACGGCAAAATCTGCTTCTGTATATGTTTTTGCTACCTTGTTGGAATAGTTCTTTTCCACTTTATACTTCCATGGTCCGGCCAACGAGTACCTTTCTTCGCCAACCCTGATGTTCATTGACCAACTTCTACCATAAATTCCGCCTTCACCACCAGTATCGTCCACGCGTACGGCAATAACATTTTTCCCTGCTCTTAATACGCCTTTCGGGATATCATATTTTCGCATGGATTTATAACTGGCCGCCATACTTCCAACTTCGGTTCCATTGATATATGTTACATCGGAATCATCAACGGGTCCCAAGGAAATTATACCTACTTTATCCGAGGCCGATGATGGTAAGGAGATTTCCTTTCTAAACCAAATAATCCCGTCTATATCCAATCCTGCATCCTCTATGTATTGCGGTAAATCCATAGTCTCCCATTCCGAATCATTGTAATCCATTGCTCCTATATCACTGGTAGTTTCTACAGGCATTTCATACGTTGGGTTATCCTGTGTAAAGGCGTTTAAAAACCCATCACTATGTTGAGCAGATGCAGCATATATTCCTTTGAACATCCACTCATCGTTTAAAACAGCTTCGTTTCTGCCTAAATCATAGAGCAAAGAACCTACCTTTTGTGAGGATGGCCTTTCCGAAAAATAAAGCAGCGCCTCTAGCTGTACATTCGGTTCGCGATCGTTCAGGGTATTCGCCTTAAACAAGGCATCGTCAGAATCATCATTTCGAGGCAATAACTGGATGGCCGCTTTACGAACGCCGGCAGCCTTATGATATAGCGCTCCTTTCACCACACCTAGTGCATTACTGTCAGATTCCAAAGCACCTAGACCATCAATCGTCCAAAGTGCATGTAACGCGACATTATTCAAGCCTTCGCTGTCAACCTCTTTTGTATTCGCCAATTTATACAGGTCATTTAAAACATCGGTTTCTCCTCGTTCCACCAAAAGACGTTGAGCGGTCAATCTCCAAAATTGATTATCGTTGCTTAAAGCATCTACCAATTTATCCGGATCATCATTAGACAGTGTTATGGGTTCGTAGGAATAGTCATATTTTGGAACTATCCTGTAAATCCTGCCATGAGCCTTATCACGTAATGGATTCACATAGGCATTTCCATCCCCATTTTCTGCATCATAACCGCCCCTATCCTTATTTGGGGTGGGATTGTGCTGTACAATAAAATTATACCAGTCCGCGACCCAGACCACACCATCCGGACCCACTTTGGCTTCCACTGGGGAAGACCATTCATCGGCGGACGCGAAAAGATTACCGGCATCTTCCTCTACATATCCTGCGCCATCCTTTACGATTCTTGCCTGGTGCACCAGTCCTCCCGTAGGCTCGCATACAAATGCTATCTTGTTCCAATACTTTTCTGGGTAAGCCCTAGCGGTATAGAAATGATGTCCGGCAGCGGCCGTAAAGCCACCAAAAACATCGACCTGTCGGTAATTGGGCGTAATAGGTTGCATGTCATAGTGACCATCTATTTTAGCACTACCATCCGTTCCTATTCCTTTTACATGGGTAAAATTGGCATTGGGTATGCCTACAAAAACGCTGTGCGTATTGTTTGCCGTAGATGCGAAGATTGAATTATCCTCGGTCAAACCTAATCCCCACGTATTATTTGAGGTGTTCGTCAATACTTCAAAGGTGCTTTTTTTAGGATTGAACCTATACACGTTTTGGTTAAATTTAAAATCGGTTCCAAAAATCTGACCTTCAAATCCGGAGTAGCCCACTACCCCATATAATTGATTGTCAATTCCATATTGTAAATTGGAAGGACCTGCATGCGTGTCAAAAGTACCCCAGCCTTCTATTAGGGTCTCCCGAACGTCTGCCTTGTCGTCCCCGTTCGTATCCTTTAAAAAGATGAATTCCGGTGCTTGGGATACTACGATACCGCCATCGTAAAAAGCAAAACTGGTAGGGATGTTCAGTTTATCGGCGAAGACAGTGACCTTATCTGCCTTACCATCACCATCGGTATCCTCTAAAATCTTTACTTTATCATCACCTATACTATCATCGTTTCGTACTGTATTTGGGTAATCCACCGTTTCAATCACCCAAAGTCGGCCTTTTTCATCCCAGTTCATGGCAATAGGATTTATGATATCCGGTTCCGAAGCAAACAATTCAACTTCAAAGCCTGCGGGCACCTGAATGAATTTCTGGGACTCTTCGGGAGATAATGGCAATTGGTATTTAGGAGCGGGGTCCCTTTTCTCGTAATTTGGAATATTTTCCCTATCCTCATATTTCAAAGTAGGAATATCACTGGCGAAAGCCATCCAATTTTCTTTTGCCTTTTCCGGAACGGCCCAAAGAATTCCCTCCTTGACCAAATTTTGGAAACCAGGGTTGTTCCAAGTGCGCTCGTCATGACCGTAAGCGGTGTAGAACACTTTTCCTTCCCCATAATTCTTAACCCAGGTCCATGGTTCCCTATGGTCGCCCTCCACACGTTCCATTAAAACGTGAATATCATCCGCAATTTTATCGTGTACGTAGGTTTCGTCCCAGGTTTCAAAAGGTTTTAAGTCCTTTGTGATTGGATGTTCCTTATCTACAATTTCAGCCGTGAAGGTACCCGTCTCGTGACTCATGAACTGCGCCCCGACCAAGTCTATATATTCCGGTGAATTTTTAAAACAAAAACTGGCCGAATGAATAGGAATAAATGCATGGCCTTCACGAACATAATCCAATAAGGCTTTTTCTTGTGCGGCTGTAATCTCTTCGTGATTGGCGTAGATTATCAGTCCATCGTAAAGTGATAATTCCTCTGGATTTAAGTCGTTCACATCTTCCGTATACGTAATATTGATGCCATCCTTGGTTAAGGCCGAAGCCAGTATGGGGAAATACGCACCAGAATTGTGATGTTCAATGGAATGCCCCAGAAATAACATTTCTATTCTTCGGGGAGAATCGTCCTTAAATGCCTTTTCCTTCTTTTCCGATTTGCAGCTTGTTATCAGTATAAAAACACCAAACAATACTGCACATATCTTATAAAACGTCTTCATAAAATGCCAGATATTAAATTAAGTACCAATTTTAATCATAATTTGACAAATTAAATTCCTTTCATTTATCTCATACTGACTGTATTTTGTCATGTTTAAAAACAAAATAGTATTTTTACTGGCAAATAAGTGTTTTGTTTTCGTAAAACCAAATCTCTTATCCAAAACGAAGTATGAAATTAGCGCTAGAAAAATCACCAATTCCCGAATCCCATGCCTTGGTCGCCAAAGCGTTGAAACAACCGCTGTTCGACCCTAATTGGCATTTTCACCAAGAATACCAGTTGTTTCTGGTTCTAAAGGGAAGGGGCACGCAGTTTATTGGGGATAGTATTCGACCCTACAAGGAAGGGGAAATTACCTTTACAGGGCCCAACTTGCCCCATTTATGGAAAAGTGACTTTGACAGTCAATTACCTAGCCATAAAGCCTATTCTGAAGGAATAGTTGTGTATTTCAACGGAAATTTTTTAGGAGAACACCTTTTACAGAAAGAAGAGGGACTTAAGTTGAACCAACTTTTTCAGAAAAGCCTTAGGGGGTTACTTATCAATGGAGACACATCCCAGGAAATTAAAACATTAATGCAGAATTTGCTTCAATTGGAAGGATTGGAACGCGTTTTGGAGCTTTTAAAAATATTAAACCTCTTGAGCGAGACCAAAGAAATGGAAGTATTGGCAAGCCCTGGGTACATAAACTCGCTTAAGCAAGGAGATACGGAACGCATGAATAAGGTATATGACTATGTCATGAAACACTTCCAAAGAAAAATAACTTTAGAGGAATTGGCGGAATTGACCAATATGACCCCTACTTCTTTTAGCCGGTATTTCAAGGTGCACGCCAACAAAACATTTTCCGAATTCGTCAGCGAAATTCGGATAGGCCATGCCTGTAAGCTTTTACTAGACCATAATATGAATGCTTCACAGGCCTGTTACGAAAGCGGTTTCCAAACCTTGTCCAACTTTAACAAACAGTTTAAAGCGAATACCCGTAGAACGCCATCGGCCTATAAAAAGGAGTTCGGTCCACGCTAACTATCATTTTATTTCGAGTAATTTTACCTCATGGTCAGAAATATGCAATTACGGGTTAGCTTAAAGGAGGTTGAGGAAGCTGAAGAAGAAAAAGGCCTACTGCAGCAGAAAATAGCCCATCGTTTAGGGTTGTCCATTACTGAAATCAACTTTAAAATACTTCGAAAATCCATCGATGCCCGTAAACCCACCATTTACTTTAATTATAAATTGGCGGTTTACACGAAGGGCGAAACCTTGGATAAAACCGAATATACATTTGACTATCGAGATGTTTCCAAAGCCAAACCTATTCATATCATAGGATTTGGTCCCGCAGGAATGTGGGCGGCACTTCGCTGTCTGGAACTTGGGTACAAGCCCATTGTTTTTGAACGTGGCAAAAATGTACAGGACCGCAGACGTGACCTCAAGGCTATCAATCAAGACCATATCGTAGGCGAAGATTCGAATTACTGCTTTGGTGAAGGGGGTGCGGGCACCTACTCGGATGGTAAGCTCTATACCCGTAGCTTAAAACGGGGCGACGTGAGACGTATTTTTGAAAGTCTTGTCCATCACGGTGCCAAAGAAGATATCCTCATTGATGCCCATCCGCATATCGGTACGAACAAATTGCCCAAAATTGTACAAAACATGCGGGAAACTATCCTGAAATATGGTGGTGAAGTACACTTTAATACTAGGGTGACCGACTTCATTATTAAGAATAATCGAATAGTTTCCGTTATTCTGCAAAATCAGAATGAAGTTCCGGTAGAACGGGTCATACTGGCTACCGGACATTCCGCTCGAGACATTTTTGAACTGCTCCACAAAAAGAAAGTTGCCTTGGAGGCGAAGAGCTTTGCCATGGGGGTTCGGGTGGAACATCCCCAAGAAATCATCGACAGTATTCAATACCACTGTTCCGGTCAAAGAAATGAGTTGCTTCCCGCTGCCTCCTACAGTTTAGTAGAACAGGTTAAAGGCCGAGGCGTGTATTCGTTCTGTATGTGTCCCGGTGGCTTTATAGTACCGGCTGCAACCGCCCCAGGTGAAGTCGTGGTGAACGGCATGTCGCCCTCTAAACGTAACAATCAATTTGCCAATTCCGGTATTGTTGTTGAAATTAATGTGGACGAGGACATTCCCAAGTACGAACACTACGGTGCATTAAAAGGACTTGAATATCAAAAAGATTTGGAACGTTTGGCCTTTACTTCAGGAGGAAGGTCGCAAACAGCTCCGGCACAGCGATTAACGGATTTTGTCGAAGGTCGATTTTCTTCGGATTTAAACATAACTTCGTACCAACCTGGTTTGAAATCCGCCCCATTACACTCCCTTTTGCCCAAACTTATCGGTAGCCGCCTACGTGCTGGATTCAAGGCCTTCGGTGAAAAAATGCATGGCTATTATACCGCTGAGGCAAACATCGTGGGTGTGGAATCCAGAACTTCCTCCGCCGTGACCATTCCAAGAAATGAGAACTTAGAACACATTGAAATAAGTGGATTGTTTCCATGTGGAGAAGGCGGGGGTTACGCCGGTGGTATTGTTTCGGCCGCTATGGACGGAGAACGTTGTGCCGAAGCTGCCGTTGCAGGACTTTAGGTGCAGGTTACGATAATTTGTGCTATTGCAGGTAACACCCGAAACATGCTAAAACAAATAACCATACCTTTGCCGCTTATAAAAAATTATGACATTTAAAGAACTCGGCTTAGCCGAACCCATTCTAAAGGCCGTAGAAGCTGAAGGATATACCCACCCTACCCCAATACAACAACAGGCCATTCCTGTATTATTACAAAAGAAGGATTTATTAGGTGTAGCCCAGACCGGTACCGGAAAGACCGCTGCTTTTGGAATTCCGATCCTTCACCATTTATATGAAAGCATTAGCCTTAATCAGAAATCAAGAAAAGTAAAAGCCTTGATCGTAACACCCACACGGGAATTGGCCATACAAATTGGTGAAAGCATGACCGCCTATGGAAAATATACCGGATTAAGAAATACGGTGATTTTTGGAGGGGTTAAACAAGGCAAACAAGTGAATGCCCTGAAAAGTGGCGTAGATATCCTAATTGCTACCCCTGGTAGGCTTTTGGATCTTATGAACCAAGGTTATATTTCTTTTAGGGACCTTGAGTTTGTGGTTTTGGACGAAGCAGACCAGATGTTGGATATGGGCTTTATTCATGATGTGAAGAAAATCATAGCGAAACTACCTGCTAAAAGGCAATCGCTTTTCTTTTCCGCAACCATGCCACAAGCCATCGTTCAACTGTCCAAATCCATGTTAGGTGATTTTGAACGTGTGACCATCAAACCGGAGCAGGCCACGGCGGAAAAGGTTGAACAAGGTATTTACTTTGTAAGTAAGCAAAATAAACCTAAGCTTTTGGTGCATTTGTTAAACGAAAGACCAAAAGACTCGGTATTGGTATTTTCCCGCACAAAACATGGTGCCAATAAAATCGTAAAAAAATTATCGCAGGCCGGTATCAAATCTGCTGCCATCCACGGAAATAAGTCGCAAACCGCCAGACAAAAGGCTTTGGGTGATTTTAAAGATGGTAAGCTAAGGGTTTTGATCGCTACCGATATCGCAGCCCGGGGCATTGATGTGGACGAACTTTCCTTGGTGGTAAATTACGATCTTCCCAACGTATCGGAAACCTATGTGCATAGAATTGGTAGGACAGGAAGGGCAAATGCCAGCGGTATCGCATTGTCGTTCTGCGATAAGGACGAAAGACCCTACCTCCGAGACATTGAAAAGCTGATAAAGCAATCTGTTCCTCGAATGCCGGAGCATCAGTTTGTGGACGATACTCCTGAAGAGAAAAATGATCGACCTGCAAGACCATCTAAAGGCTCAGGAAGTTCAGGTACTAAAAACAGAACTGGCGGCAAGAATTTCCGAGGAAAAAATAACAGGAATACAAGTAAACCTAAAAAGCGAAATGATTCTAGAAGCAGAAACTAGATGGATTTAAAAAGAATCGAAAAATAAACCCTCAATGCTTTAAACCATTGGGGGTTTTTGCTTCAAAATATGAAGTTGCCCAGTAAATCATCTCCACTTTTTTAAATAGATTTCAGTAAACTAAACTGTACGTAATCTACTTAATAACATCCCCTTATAAGACTTACCGATAGGTATAACCTTTCTGCCGATTTCTAAATGACCGTCGGCCAAAATATCTAATCTTGATATATTGATTATATAAGAACGGTGTACACGAACGAATTTATGTTTTGGAAGTTTTTCTTCTAAGACCTTTAAGGTACAGGTAAGCATATACTTAACGTTTGCGGTAATTAGAGTGCAATAATTTCGATCAGCCTCAATGTATAGTATGTCTTCCAAAAGTAATTTTTCCATTCTTCCATTATGGCGAACAAAAATTCTGTCTTCGAGAACTTCTATATCCTGAATATTTTGCCCCGGCTCTTTATCATCTTTAATTGATTCCACTACCAAAGCTATGGTACGCTGTAAACTCAACTTATTAAACGGTTTCGTGATAAATGCCTTCGGATGGGTTTCTTTGGCTTTTTCAAAAGTAACATCGTCGCTATTCGCAGTAAGATATATTATGGGAATATCATTCGATTTTTGAATTGCTTTCGCTGTTTCAATTCCGCTAATCGCTCCTTTTAAATTGATATCCATAAGCAATATCTGTGGTGCATTTTCCCTCACATGTTTTACGGCTTCTTCTCCTCTTGGTAAAATACCAGTAACTTCGTAACCAAGGCTGGTCAACTGAATGGATAAGTTAGCAGCAATGATCATATCATCCTCAACAATTAATATCGATACCTTTTCCTTCTCCATTAGGCGGCCTTCTTATTTTGAAATTGTATGGATACAGAGGTTCCTTTATTTGTAACTAGAACCATCTTTCCATCTAATTGCTTTACCAACAAATTCACCAAATGTGTACCAAAACCTGTAGCATCGTGTAGCTTATCCGCTATCATGCCAATACCATTATCGCGAACTTCTAAAATAAGTAAGTCCTCATTTGTATTTAACGCTAAGTATATGTGACCTTTCCTCCCATCAGGAAAAGCATATTTTAAAGAGTTTGTAATCAACTCATTGACAATAAGACCTATAGGTATCGCCATATCTACATCAAGTTCAAGTTTTTCCATTTCTAAACTTATGTTGACTTGATGACTCTTTCCATAAGAATGAATGATATAATCAGTTAGGTTCTCAAAATAATCCTTCATTTCTATGGCGGCTAATTTTTCGCCCAAATAGAGATTTTGATGAATCATTCCCATACTGTGCACACGATGCTGACTTTGCTCCATGGCCTCTAATATATTCGGATCTTCTATTTGTGAGGCTTGTAAAGAAAGTAAACTGGACACAATCTCTAAATTGTTCTTTACTCGATGGTGTATTTCTTTCAACAAAAATTCCTTCTCCTTATTTTTCTTCTCCAATAATCTATTTTTCTTACTATTATTAGAAATAGCTTTATATGCCAATATCAGTAATAATAACAATAGTACTGTTATAACGATAATGAGCTGTTGACGGATCTGTTGCTTTTTAATTTGTGTTTGCTGTAATTCTATCGTCCCCTCTTTTTGAGCTACATCGAACTCAGTTCTTAATTGCGAGATACGCTGATCGGCTTCTGCGGTAAAGACTTCACTTTTTAAGGAATCATAGACTGCAAACGCCGAATATGCATTTTTATAATCGTTGCTTTTGGCATACGCATTACTCAATTCATTATATGCATCGCTCAAATAATAAGCATCCCCAAAATTCTTGGTTGCAACAGAAATAGATTTTTTGAGTCCTTCAATAGCATCCGTAAAGTTTCCCCTCTTGTTCTGCATTTTTCCGATAGCAAGCCAAGAACGCATGATCATAAAGTTATTATCTAAGAGTTCTGCATATTTCACGGCATTTCTACCGGCTTCACTTGCTCTTTTAAAATCACCAAAATGGGTATAGAGATCAACTAATGAAATATAGACATCACTCAAATTATTATAAAACCCATAACGCTCGCCAATGATTATGGAGTGTTCATAGTATGACCTAGCCTTTTCATACTCCTTTAAAGCCAAATAATTATTTCCAACTACGTATAGGGTAAAGTCATAGTCTAAATCGGTAATACCCCAGGTTTCAAAATATTTTAGGGAACGTAGACCATACTCAAGTCCAGATTCAAATTTTGATTGCTTCCAAAAAAGATTACTTAAATCACTATAAGCCATTGCTTTGGCCTTGTTATCGTTTAGCTTCTCACCTAAATCTAATGCTCTTAAGGCATAATCTGCCGCTTTATCCAATTGTCCCCTTCGTTCAAAAACATAGCCTAATTGAGTGTTTAAAAAAGGTAAATCAGATTCAGGTACTTTTTCTTTGGCAGATTCCAAAACTTGTTGGGCACTATCTAATTTTTCCATTCGTAAAAGAACGGCTCCTTGGGTGATTTGAAACCTACCGTTCCAAAGCTTATTGTTTTTTGAAAAAGTGAGCTGAAGACCTTTTTGGGTAAAATTCATAGCAGTATTCAAATTACGGGTATGCCAGTAATACGCTAAATCATTCAGAATGGAGAACTGAACAGAGTCTACCTTCATTTTGCGATAAGCCTGATTAAGGGTATCTAAATAGGATGCTCCAAAATTATCGGTGTCAACGAACACTTTTTTATACGGATGTTCATTGTTTAAATCAACAATTTGTCCATAGCTAAGGTATAGCCCAAAAAAGGACAATAAAAACACAAATCTGATTCTTTGATATACAATACTCATTTTGCGAATTGATTCTCACTAGGGAAAATGAGTTCTCAATAAATGTACAATAATATATGCAGATATCTTTTGATCAAAAAATAAGAGTATTCGGACAGAATATACAACTACTCATACTCTACCCTTCTCTATTCTAAGAATTTATACTTTCTTTTAAAGTAATGAAATGTTTTGCGAAAAGTCCGTTATGGAAAAACTCAATTTCAAACTTTTTATGGTGCTATTCCTAATAGTCTTTGCATGTAAGAATATCAATTCGAGTGAAACCACAGAAAATTTACATAAACCTACCTGTTTAGAGACAACTTTAAAAAAAGCTACAAAAACCTACTTCTACGCTTGGAGTAAAAACGACAGTACACTGATTGATTCCGTATCCGTTAAAAATTTGATTCGAAATGTGAACGGTGAAATTGTTTCAACTAACCAAAACGAACTTTTAAAGACGATGTATTTCTGGCATACGGCAATGCCCAATTTTAAAATGGTTGATAAAGAAATTAATGTTGTTGGAAACAGAACTTACGTGAATTGGTCAGGCACAGGAACCAATACAGGAATGTATGCAAATACCCCACCAACAGGTAAAATTGGGCATATCGAAGGTATGAGCATTTTAACTTTTAATAATGACGGGCAGATAGTATATGAGGGAGTCTTTTTCGACAAATTGGGTTTATTGGAGCAATGGGGTTATTCTGTTATACCCCCTATTATGAAATAAAATAATATTCTATTTAAAAAAGTAGTACTATCTTTTTTAAATGACTTTAGAATAAATTAATTTGTCTTTATGAAAAGACAACTTTTAGTGTATGGCAGTGGGAGACACACTGTTCAGTTTTTAAAATATATGGCAGAGGCAACAGGCAAGAAAAAGCCCAACCTCTGCTTTATACCTACCGCAAGCGGTGAAGACCCAACATACATCGATGCCTTTTACGAAGTCTGTTCGCAAATCAACGTGGTACCACATGTCATGAGCGTTTGGATCAACTCTTATGACCAAAAAGAATCTTTTGAAGAGATTATTTCAAAAATGGATGCGATTGTCGTTGGTGGTGGTAATACCCTAAATATGCTTTCCATTTGGAAAGCCCAAGGTATTGATGTTGCTTTGAAAAAGGCTTACAAAAACGGAGTTGTCATGGGCGGTGGTAGCGCAGGTTCCCTCTGTTGGTTCAATGGAGGCACCACCGATTCTAGACCCAAAGAATTAAGCATTGTTGAAGGAATGTCGTTTATTGACAAAAGTCACTGTCCGCATTATAATTCGGAAGCTTCCCGACGTCCCTTGTACCATAACAATATACTTTCCGGAAAATTGACCGATGGTTATGCATGTGATGATCGGTCAGCCATTCACTTTATTAATGAAAAAGTATACACCTCTGTTTCATTGGACGGTCAAAATCATTCTTACTATGTAGCTATGAATAATGATGGTACAATCAATGAACAAATTTTAACGAGCACTATTATAACCTAAAGTTAGTCCGAACAAAAATTTTTTTTAGGTTTAGAAATTCTAATTATTATAACAGAGGTATTAAGTTGCTACTGGCAAACTCCCTTACTCCTAATCCTGATTAAATTCTAAACTCTCATCTAGTATAGAAATTCATCTTTTGATTTTCAAATTAAATCCATTACAAAAAGCTTCGATAAATAAAAAGTGACATTCGGACAGTTTAAAATACCATCCGTCCAAAATCGATTGCAATTCATATCTAAAATTGATTCCTTTAAAATAGACCATTATAGATTTTTCAAAAAGTAGAATCGATATGTAAAATGAAAGCTTCTGAAAATAGTTGAAACCAAAATATAAACCATTTAACACCAACTGTACTTTTTTAAGAATAATTATCTAATGACAGTTTAAAAATAACAGGCAGACAAATTTAGGGGGAAACTTCTTGTCAACATAAATTTTTTTTTTTTGAATGTTAGCAACTCATCAATAGACAATAGGAATCTGCCTGTTTATTAATCTAATACAATAAAAAATACCCAAACCAATAGAATAATTTAAGGAAACTCAGAATAATATTCGCATGAAAAATACAACTATAATTGACAATATTTATAAGGCTTTCTCTAATGGGGATGTTCCTGTGGTGCTGGATTTATTAGATGAAAAAGTGGTGTGGAACGAAGCAGAGGGTAACGCATTTGCAGATGGTAATCCTTACATAGGTCCTAATGCCGTATTAAATGGTGTTTTTGCCCGATTAGGAACTGAAAATGAATATTTTAACCTAAAGGACATCGAACTACATGATATGTATAATGATAAAGTACTCGCAACTTTACGTTATGATGCCAAAAGGAAAGATAATGGTGCGGTGTATGATGCCCAGGTTGCCCATTTTTGGAAATTGAAAAATGGAAAAGTTGTATCCTTTCAACAATATGCAGATACCAAAAAATTGGCGGATGCCATGAACAATTAACTATTATAGACTATTCGACATCGACAAAATATCATTTTAAAAATCTAAAATATAAATGACATATTAAATTAAAAGAATATGCTATTCACTTGTTGTGCGTCATATGACGAACGACATTAATAAAGAAAAACGGGAAAGCTGAAAACCGATTAGAGTAAGAACTTCAAATTAAAACTGACCAAAATATGAAATCAACATTTAAATTTTTAATTGCTGTGATTTGCTTTACAGCCTTTTCGACTATTTCTGTTCACGGACAAACAACCGATGAACAAAAGCTTTTGTACAAAACTGGAAATCCAGCGGATTGGCCTAAAGATCAAGATGCAGTTGTGTCTGCACCAAATAACCATAAAATTTTATTGGAAAATGACAAAGTAAGAGTTTTGGAAGTAACTCTTGCGCCAAAAGAATTAGAACCTGTCCATCATCATCAGTGGCCAAGTGTACTTTACATAATGGAAGCAGGAGATTTCATTGACCGTGATGGAGAAGGGAATGTAATTATGGATACTCGTCAAATACCTGAACCTCTTGTTTTTCCAATGACAATGTACAAAGAGCCCGAAGCACCTCATTCAGTAGAGAATCTAAGCGACACAAAAACAATTAGACTCATTAGAGTTGAAATGAAACAATAGGGCTTTTAAAACGGACAAAAATACGAACGCACAACAACCGTATAAATACCGCTATGCATAATTCAAGTAAAAATTGGTCTAAGGAACAACTCAAAGTTTATTTGCTATTGCTATCTGCACAGGCGGATTTCGTTCAAACCAAGAAAGAGATTGACCTTATTAAATCAAAGACAGACAAAACAACGTTTGATGCCATTTTTGAAGAATTTAAAAATGATCATCAAGATACTAGCCTGCAAAAAATTGAGAATGCGGTAGCCAAGCTTAAGTTCAGTCATATGGAGCTGACCGATCTTAGAGAGGAAATCAATGAAGTCTTTCATTCGGATAAAAAATTCTCTGTATCGGAACGCTATTTGGATAAACTCTTGGATAACCTGATTTATTAAAAAAATGGAACGTGTTCCCGATTTACCATCGGGCTTATATTTAGCTCAGGAATGCAAACGCTGTACATATAAACAATGCCATAAAGTACTTTGAACGAAGCAGATTGATTTTATGGCCATAGCCTTAAGGATTAGAATACTAAATTTTTCTAATTTTTTTTCGGTGTTACATCAACAAAAGGAATTGAGAGTTCCTGATTTACAATAGAAAAACCAACTGTAAAATTGACCAAACAAGAAGAAACTGAACTCCTTAAAGTGTATGACGCTTGGTTGTACAGCTACCTTAACGGCGATGTAAAAACGTACGGTTCCTATTTTGATAATACCTTTCATTTCATAGGTTCAACCAACAATGAAGAGTTTTTAAACAGAACAGAAACCACCAACTTCTTTAAATCAACTGCCGAACAGCTTTCCGGAAAATCTGAACTGCGCAACGAAACCAAAATTGTGGAACAGTTTGGTGAATTGTTTTTTATCACTCATTTGTTCGATGCCTGGTTTAAGAATGGAAAAGATTGGTCATTTTATAGCCGTTTTCGTTTTACCAATGCACTCAGAAAGAGTAAAGAAGGTTGGAGATTCATATATCAACATTATTCCACACCGGACAGTAAGGCGCAAGAAGGTGAAACAATTGGTTACAATCAAGTTACAGCAGAAAACCTACAATTACGCGAAGCCATACAACGCCGCACAAAAGAACTCGAAGAAAAAAATCGTGAGTTGGAAATAGAGGGAGCATTGCAAAGAATCCGTGCAAAAGCGGTAGCAATGAAAGAATCTACAGACCTGCTGGATATTGTGGTCACCATGCGGACCGAATTCACTAACCTAGGTCACGAAGCACATTATTTCTGGCATATGATGTGGCTGCCCGATACATACGAGAAGGCAATGACTTCTGGGGACGGAACCAAAATAGGTTTTGTAATGGAGTTACCCAGACACATCCATGGGGATATCCCGTTGTTGGCCAAATGGGAAAAGAGCAAAAAACCTTTGATCGTCTATCCTATGGAGGCCGAAGAGGCCTTAGCGTATATAGATAAAATGATAACCTTGGGCGATTTTCAGAATATAGATCCCCAGGCACCAAGTCATGACGATGTCCGGCATATTGGTGGACTTACCTTCATTATGGCGCGTACTACCCATGGGGAAATCGGGTATAGCTTACCTGGGGTAGTTGAAAATCCGCCACTGGCAGACCTTGAAATTTTGGAACGTTTTGCTGGAGCGTTCGACTTGGCTCACCGTAGATTTTTAGACCTTCAAAAAGCGGAAAAACAGGCCCGTAGGATAGAAATAGAACTCGCTTTAGAAAAAGTAAGAAGCCGTACCATGGCCATGCGCAACAGTTCAGAGTTGGCAGAGGCCTCTGCCCTGTTGGACGAACAGGTACGTAATCTAGGAATCAAAACCTGGGGATGCGCTTTTCATATCTATGCGGACAATGATGAAGGGGATGGCGAATGGTTCACCAGTGAGAATGGGAAATTACCTTTCTACAAAACCCCTAGAGATAAATTCTTTTTAGATTTTTATAAGAAGGGACAGCTAGGAGAAAAGTTTCATGTAGAAGAATTTTCAGGGGCCAAATGCAAGGCGCATTATGAGTATTTAAAATCAATTCCCGTTATAGGTGATTCGCTTAGAGCCATGGAGGACTCGGGTCTTAGCCTACCCGACTATCAGATTGATAATATTGCTTTCTTTAAGTATGGGTACATTCTTTTCATCACATATGAGCATGTGCCGGAAGCCCATACCATTTTTCAACGCTTTGCAAATGTTTTCGGACAAACGTATACCCGCTTCCTCGACCTTCAAAAAGCAGAAGCCCAAGCACGAGAAGCAAGAATTGAAGCTGCCCTTGAACGTGTACGTTCCAGAAGTATGGCAATGCATAGCAGTGATGAATTCAAAGACGTCATTCAGGTAATATATGACCAATTTGTACAGTTGAATATACACATTGAGCATGCTGGATTTATTCTGGATTATAATAACAATAAGGATATGCATATTTGGCTGGCAGATCAGCATGCTGTATTTCCTGAGATAACCCTTCCCTATTTTGATTGTGCCCATTGGAACTGCTTTAACAAGGCCAAGAAAAAAGGGCAACGGTTTTTCGCCAACCAATTGGGTTTTGAAGAGAAAAACAAATTTTATAATGATCTTTTTGAATTTATTCCAGACTTAACGGAAGACACCAAAAAAACATATTTAAAATTTGATGGTTTAGCAATATCTACAGTGTTACTGGAAAGTATTGGTTTATATATTGAGAATTTTTCTGGAATTCCTTTTACAGCAGAAGAAAACGCAGTGCTGATGCGCTTTGGAAAGGTGTTTCAACAAACCCATACCCGTTTTATCGATCTTCAAAAAGCAGAAGCACAAACAAGGGAAGCACAAATAGAAAATGCCTTAGAAAAAGTGCGTTCTCGAACGATGGCTATGCAAAAAAGTGAGGAATTGCCGCTTGCTGCGAACGATTTATTCCTTCAGGTTCAAGAATTGGGGATTCCTGCATGGAGCGCTGGCTATTGCATTTGGCAAAATGAAAAACACAACGCAAGTTGTAATATGAGCTCAGAGGGTGAAATCCAAAAAGGCTTTATTTTACCTAGTATTGGCGAAGGGTATGATTTTTATACACCGCAGAAAAATGGTAAAACATTTCATGTAAAAGAATTGGGGGGTGAGGCTTTGGTAAAGCATTACGAATTTATGATGGAACTCCCTAATGTAGGCAGTATACTGAAGGAACTTAAGGATGCAGGATTAGAACTTCCTACATTTCAAATATTCCATATCTGTTATTTTAAATACGGCTATGTAATGTTTATTACTTATGAAGCTGTGCCAGATTCCCATGATATTTTCAAACGATTTGGAAAGGTGTTTGAACAAACCTATACACGCTTTCTTGATCTAAAAAAAGCCGAAGCTCAGGCCCGGGAAGCACAAATTGAAGCTGCTTTAGAAAAAATCCGTTCGCGTTCCTTAGCAATGCATACAACAGGTGAGTTACAAGAAGTCGTTGCTTTAGTTGCTGAAAAACTTAGAGATTTAGGAGTAATTTTTGATGCAGGAGGTGTGATTCTTTGTACCTATTTTTCAGATAATAAAGACGTGATGCACTGGATTGCCGCTGAAGATTTTTCATATTCAGGAAATTATTTGGTGCCCTATTTTGAATCCACAATATTTAATGATACCTGGGAGTCCAAGAATAGAGGTGACGTCTATTTTTCAAAAGAATTTTCAGTCAAAGACAAGAACAGTTTTTTCGAATATGCATTTGAGCATAGTGATTATAAGCACTTTCCTGATGAATTTAAACAGCATGCGCTACAAGCCAAAGAACATAGAGTTACGGCAGCTTGGTCTAAAAATTCAGCAATACTCATCCCTTCGTTCAATAAAGATGAACCCTCTGAAAACCATGCTGAAATATTAAAACGCTTTGCCAAGGTTTTTGAGCAAGCCTATATCCGATTTATGGATTTGCAAAAATCGGAAAAGAGAGCGCGAGAAACTCAAATTGATATTGCCCTTGAACGCGTTAGGTCACGCGCCATGGCAATGCACCAAAGTGATGAACTTTCTGAAGCAGCAGAAGTACTGTACCAAGAGTTCTATAAATTAGGAGTGACACCTTTTTCTTGCGGTTATCTTATAAATGATGAAGAAAACAAACAGTGGAAAGTTTGGATGACAGATGCCAACTATGAAGCTTTTAAGAATTTTTGGACGCTTCCGTTTAACGCAGATCAACATTTAAAGAATCGCTATAAAAGTTGGAAAAAGAAGGAAGAATTTCACGCTACAGAATTAGAAGGAAAAGAAAATGTTAAGCATCATAAAATCATTTCACACTATGCACCTTGGAAAAAAGAATCCATAGGGCAATTACCAGAAAAATTAGTCCTTAGCAGCGCACATTTCACACATGGTCACCTACTAATCGTTACAGGGGAAAGCTTAATACAAGAGGTAGAATCAATACTAACTCGTTTTGCAAAAGTTTTTGATCAAACCTATATCCGGTTTTTAGACCTTAAAAAGGCAGAACACCAGGCGTTACTTATAAAAGTAGAAAAAGAAAGATTAGAAGCTACATTGGATGATTTGCAAGCCACGCAAAAACAATTGATTCAGTCCGAGAAAATGGCTTCACTTGGGGAACTGACCGCTGGAATCGCCCATGAAATCCAAAACCCTTTGAATTTTGTCAATAATTTTTCCGAAGTCAGTAAAGAATTGTTGGAGGAAATGCAGGAGGAAATAGAAAATGGCGATTTTGAAGAAGTGAAGGCCATCATGGAAGATATCATTCAAAACCTCGAGAAAATAAACCACCATGGCAAACGTGCCGATGGTATAGTAAAAGGGATGCTGCAACATAGCAGAAGCAGTAGTGGCAAGAAGGAACCAACGGACATCAATGCATTGGCAGATGAATACCTGCGTCTGGCTTATCACGGACTGCGCGCCAAGGATAAATCCTTTAATGCGGAATTAATAACCGATTTTGATGAATCCATTGGAGAGATCAATATCGTTCCCCAAGATATTGGGCGGGTAATTTTAAACCTGATTACCAATGCTTTTTACGCCACCAACGAGAAAAAACAACAGGACGACCATTTTAAACCTATCGTTTCTGTCTGCACTAAAAAGACCAAAGAGCATTTGAAAATCGAGGTATCGGATAATGGTAACGGTATACCCCAAAAAGCACTGGATAAAATATTCCAACCCTTCTTCACCACCAAACCCACTGGTCAGGGCACTGGATTAGGATTATCCATGAGCTACGATATTGTCACCAAAGGCCATAGCGGGAATCTAAAAGTTGAAACCAAAAAAGGTGAGGGTACCATATTTACAATAGAATTGCCTAATCTAATATTCACCAATTAAGCCAAAATGAAAACCAGACCAATTCATAAATCTAATTTATTATTAACAGGCCTTTTCATAGCTATATTTCTTGTATCCTGTAACAAAAAAAGTAAATCTGAAACAGAAACCACTATTGGCAATTATAAAGTGCCAGAGACCATTCCGCTACAATTTACGGAACCAGAACCTTTTGAGTGGGAAACCATCACTTCTGATACGCTGACGACGCCGGTGACCTATTCCTTAAATGTGGATGCCTTACCCAACGCAACTTTTGAACTCAACACATTTAAACCGCTAAAGTCCCCAATGAAGGAATATAATTTGGATTGGGACAATTATCCGACGGAGGAATTAAAGTTAGATTCTGTTTCTTTTATAATTACAAAAGCCCCTATAAAAAAGCCCACAATTGTTAAAATGAAACCTCCTGGGATTATGGAAGGCACCTATGCCAATCTCCTACAGCTTTCAACTAATGAAGGTCTGGCAAATAATGATATCACTTCCTTTTTAGAAACGGAAGATGGGGCTATTTGGATAGGGTCTAGCTTAGCACCCCTAACTTATTATGATGGTGAGAACGCCTTTGTTTATGACTATCCCGGGGTCTATAGGATGACCTTGGACCAACAGGGAAAGCTTTGGTTGGTAAGTCCAGCAACCCGTGTTTTAACCGTATTGGATTTTAAGAACGATACCGCATATAGCATCACCAAGACCGATAGCTTTATACCTTTCGACATTATCTGCGACCACGCAGGCACCCTCTACATGGCATCATTGAACGAAGGTTTCTACGCTATGGATCCTCAAATGGAGAGTCTGCAAAGGATAGCGAATAGCGGTAGCTCTCGGCCCTGGAGACTTATGGAAGATAGCAATGACAACCTATGGTTGGGTTTTGTGGATGGCATCAAGGTACTGGACAAAGAAGGAAAGGAACTTAAAACACTTCCGCAGATTGCAGCTATTGAAATGAATTCCGTTGTTACCGATATTACCGAAGATGAATCTGGTGATATCTGGTTGAGTTTACCTGATCCTTCCCAAACGAACAACATAACCTCATCTACCCTTCTGAGGCTCTCCCTACAGGAAGGTACAGTAAAGGTACTGGATGCAGAAAATGGCTATAACAGCACAGGCACCGAAATGGTAGAAGACAGCCAAGGTAATCTATGGATATTTGGAGCTAAAGAGGCGTTCATTTTGAGTGAAAACCGAAACAGGCACAAAACGATAGCCTTGAACAGCATACTACAGGCCTCCCTTAAAATACCCAGACCATTAAAACGAAAAGATGGCTCCCTTTGGATTGCCACAACTGATAAAGGACTGGTCATTGCCAATGATTTTACCTTAAATACAGAATATTTTGATGCCTCTAGAGGTTTAGTTGATGACCAAATTTGGGATATCGAGGAAAGCGTTGGAGGAGAACTATGGCTAGGAACCACTAAAGGTATCAATATTATTGATCAAAAAAATAACACCATTAAGTCGCTAAGCCATGACATACTCCATAGTACGAATGCTATCACAATTTTAAACATCGAAGAGATTTCAGAAGAAATTTATTTTATTAATGCTGGTTCTGGCTTTTCCATTCTAGATCGAAAGAAAAACGAGCTAACGGTTTATGCCAGTAATAAAAAAAAGAATTTTAGGGTATGGGATGTGGAATTGATAAATGACCATGTTTTTTTATTAAGTACGGAAGAAGGCGTATTCACCTATGATATTAAGAATAATAGCTTAATGAAAATCATTTCAAAAACAGATCCGGAATTACTTAAGAGTAGTATCCAGACCATCATGTACTATGATAAAAACGAAATTCTTTGGTTACCAACTAAGAATGGCTTAGCCAAAGTTAACCTGAACGCAAATACCATTAGTTATCTAAGGGAAGAACAAGGGCTTTGTGACAATAATACCAATGTAGCCTCTTTTTCTAAAGAAGGCGAATTATGGGTAGCCACATTAAACGGCATTGCCATAATTAACTTTAAAGACGACACCCTAACTAATTTAATGAGGGAAAATGGCCTGTCACCTACGGAGGTTTATGATCTTGTAGAGAAAGATAGTCTAATGTATGCTGCTAGTGTAAATGGCCTTATTCCTATCCAAAAAGCAACGGTTAAAACTTCAACCAAAGGATATCATACCTTTAACGGTGGTTTAGGTTTTAAGTCAAACGATTACTTAGAAGGCTCCCCAAAATTCCTTAAAAACCAACAGTTTTGGTCTGGTGTTGCGAGTCCGTCAAGTGAATTTAAGCTTATGGTCCTAGATACTGCCCCTAAACAGGATTCCACATCCGGTAGCGTGTATATTACCAACCTGTTCGTCATGGATGAAGAACCAGGTTTTGAGAAGCATAATAGTACGGACTCCTTAACGAATGACGTTTCCTCTTATGCAATCAAAACACAAATGGAATGGGATTCTGTTAGTACGCCGTACGCTATTCCTGAGGGTCTTGTACTTCCTTACGACCAGAACAGTCTAAGCTTTAGCTATGGAAGCGGGGATGTATTTAATAGAGAGCAATTAACCTATCGATTTATTCTTGATGGCGCTGATGATGATTGGAACTATGCCAGTAACGAAACCAAAACCAAGAATTATTACAACTTGAAACCAGGAGATTATACTTTTAAGGTTTCCGCTAGGGGTTTCAACAATAAATGGTCGGTTCCGGATTCTCTGGCCTTTAAAATTAGCCCCCCTTGGTGGCAAACTTGGTGGGCCTATTTAATTTGGATATTGATATTGGCCAGTATATTAAGAGCCTACATCTCGTTCAGGGCTCGTAAATTAAAAAAGGAAAACCGTGTTTTGGAAGAGCGAGTTTCCCATAGAACAGAGCAACTTAAAAATAAAATAGATGAATTAAAGGCTACTCAATCCCAGCTCATCCAATCGGAAAAAATGGCCTCACTTGGAGAATTGACCGCCGGTATCGCCCATGAAATTCAGAACCCGTTGAACTTTGTCAACAATTTCTCCGAAGTAAACACGGAACTTATTGAGGAAATGCAGGAGGAAATAAAAAAGGGGGATTATGAAGAGGTATTGGCCTTGTCAAATGACATTAGGGATAATCAACAAAAAATAAACCATCACGGCAGACGAGCGGATGGAATTGTAAAAGGAATGTTGCAACATAGTCGTAGCAGCAGCAACGAAAAGGAACCCAGCAATATAAACGCCATTGCCGATGAATATTTAAGACTTGCCTATCATGGATTACGTGCCAAGGATAAATCGTTCAATGCCACATTAAACACCCATTTTGATGAATCAATCGGTAAAATTAATATCGTACCCCAAGATGTAGGCAGGGTCATCCTAAACTTAATCACCAATGCGTTCCATGCGGTCATAGAAAAAAAGAAATTAGAAAAAGAAAAGCAAAACGATTCTTTTCAACCTACCGTTTGGGTCTACACAAAACGAAAGGGAACAACAGTTTATGTGTCAATCAGAGATAATGGTTACGGCGTACCGGATAAAGTGAAGGATAAAATATTCCAACCCTTTTTTACTACCAAACCATCTGGCCAAGGTACAGGGCTAGGCCTGTCACTTAGCTATGATATTATAAAAACACATGGCGGGGAACTGTTATTGGAAACCGTAAAAGGAGAAGGAACAACATTCACCATAACACTACCAGAGGTGTAGCTATAGTAAAAACAAATTTAAAAACTAAAGAGTCAAAAAATGAAGATATTAGTTGTGGACGATGAACAAGACGTTAAAATTTTATTTCAGCAACGCTTTCGTAAAGAAATAAGAAACGAAGAACTCAATTTCGTTTTTGCATTTTCGGGGGAAGAAGCATTGGAAAAAATGGAAAGCATTGAGCAGGAAGCCATCCTAATCCTTTCGGATATTAATATGCCGGGAATGAGTGGACTGGAGCTCTTAAAACGTATTAAAGAAAATTACAAGGCGCCTCCACCTGTGGTGATGATGGTAACCGCTTATGGGGATGAGGAAAATAGAACTACCTCAAAGCAATTGGGAGCAGACGATTTTTTAACCAAACCCTTGGATTTTAAGGAGTTAAAGACCAAACTTAAAAATTTAGTATAATGGCAAAAATAATGGTGGTTGATGACGAGACGGATTTGGAAGTCCTGATCAAACAAAAGTTCAGAAAACAGATTCGGCAAAAAGAATATGAATTTCTCTTTGCCATCAACGGTAGAGATGCCCTTGATCAATTAGTGGAAGATCCTGAGGTAGATATTATTTTGAGCGACATCAATATGCCGGAAATGGACGGACTTACCCTGTTATCGGAACTTCAGGAAAGCAGCCCATTGATTAAATCGGTCATTGTCTCCGCATACGGTGATATGGACAATATTAGAGTGGCCATGAACCGGGGTGCCTTCGACTTTATCACCAAGCCTATAAATTTCGAGGATTTGACCATTACCATGGAGAAAACCATAAAACAGGCCAAGCAAATAAAGGATACGCTAAAAGCGATTAAAGAAAATAACATTCTTAAAATGTACGTAGACGAAAACGTGCTCAACTTTATGGGAGGCCATGAATATGAGTCCAAGATCATGGCGAATGAAAGTATAGAGGGTACCGTTATTTTTATTGATGTTTGTGGTTTTACTAAAATTAGCGAAACTTCAAAGCCAGATATCGTAGTAAAAATGCTGAACACCTATTTTGACACCATGGTAAAAGAAATCATGGAACAAAATGGACATATTGATAAATTCATAGGAGATGCGGTCATGGCGGTGTTCAAAGGAGAATATCATCTGGATAGGGCAATAGATGCGGCTTTGGCCATACGCAACCAAGTGAACAAGCTTCCCAAACAAGAAGGTGAAGAAATGTACCAACCAAAAGTATCCATCGGCATTAAAAGCGGGGAAATGATTTCTGGCAACATTGGGTCGGCCACACTACGACGCTTGGATTATACGGTCATTGGGGATACCGTAAACACCGCAGCAAGATTACAGGACGCCGCAAAGGAAAACCAGATAATCATATGCGACGGTTGCTATGAGCAAGTGAAAGAAGCCTTTAAATGTGAAAATATGGGGCAAATTGAAATGAAAAATAAGGCACAACCTGTAATAATATATAATGTGCTAGAATAATTCTTTGGAGTCTTTAAATTTCAATCTATGACCAAACCAGTTTCATCTAAAAACAAAAAAAATACCAAAACCAAGCAAAAAGAGAATCCGTTATCCGCTTTTGAAAAAGAACTGATTGATGAACTTAAATCTAAGGGGCATTCAGAAGAACTGGTGGATCATTACTGGGGTACCATTAATTATATATCCAGTCTTATAAAAGCTTCTGAACTAAAAGCAGGACTTATACTCTCTTTCTACGGCATAATTCTAAACTTCATTTATCAAAGTGCCGCACCGGTTATGCATTCCGTGTCTAATGTCATATTCTTCTATGTATTTATAGGGCTATGGTTTGTAGCTACCACAGTTTCTATTTTTTATAGCATACGCTGTTTCATACCAAAATTAGAGGGAAACTATAGCCCGAATGTTTTTTACTTCGGTGATGTCATTACCAAGTTTGGAAGTATTAAGGAGTTCTCAAAAAAATTCTATGATATTAGTTTAAATGAACAAGAAGTTTTTGAGCAATTGGGAGAACAAATTTATATCAATTCAAAAATATCGGCTTGGAAGTTTAGAAACGTACAGCGATCCATACGATTTTTGGTTGTTAGCCTTATACTTTTATTAATAACATCTGTTTATTACGGGTTTCTTAGACTATTCTAAACCACTATTTTTAGCTGACAATACAGCTCGCTAAAAAGAAAATTTTAAGCATTCTAATTTTTGGAAAAAAATTAGTTAAAATTTTTAATTCATTGAAAATCAATTAATTTAATTATTTTAGAACATACCGAACCAACGACCAAATGAAACACTTATATCACTTTACTTTTTATCTTTTTTTAGTTTTAATTACATCCTGCACCACGACTGAAACCTTTGATATCCTCATTAAAAATGGTCAAATCGCAGATGGTACCGGTCAGCCCATATTCACAGGCGATATCGGTATCAATGCTGATACTATTGCCGCTGTTGGGAATTTGGAAAACTCAAAAGGTCTGCAAGAATTTGATGCTACTGGACTAACAGTTGCACCAGGCTTTATTAACATGCTTAGCTGGGCTACCGAATCTCTAATTGTGGATGGTAAATCTGAAAGTGATATTCGTCAAGGAGTCACATTAGAAGTTATGGGTGAAGGTTGGTCTATGGGTCCGTTAAACGATGAAATGCGCCAACAAGAGCAAAGTAGCCAAAAGGATGTCAAATATCCTATAGAATGGACAACGCTTGGGGAATATTTAGAATTTTTAGAAAAACGAGGCATTGCTCCCAATGTAGCTTCCTTCGTAGGTGCTACAACTTTACGTGTTCATGAACTAGGGGAAGCTAACCGCCCTCCCACCCCTACTGAATTGGAAAATATGAAAGCCTTGGCCAAAACAGCCATGGAAGAGGGAGCTATGGGTATCGGTTCTTCATTGATTTATGCTCCTGCCTTTTATGCGGATACCGAAGAATTGATTGAATTGTGCAAGGTCGCATCGGCCTATGATGGCATGTACATTTCCCATATGCGAAGTGAGGGCGACTATTGGTTGGAGGCAATTGATGAATTGATACGAATTGCAAAGGAAGCGAATATTCCTGCGGAAATCTATCATTTAAAAGCTGGCGGAAAAGACAATTGGGGAAAATGGGAATCGGCAATTGCCAAAATAGACTCAGCACGCTTTGCCGGACTGCAAATTACTACAGATATGTATAATTATACTGCTGGAGCCACAGGTTTAGATGCTTCTATGCCTCCATGGGTGCAGGAAGGTGGTTATGGAAAATGGGCCGAACGCTTGCAAGACCCGGCCATTCGTAAAAAAGTAATCGAAGAAATGAAAGCTAAAGGGGATGGTTGGGAGAACCTTTATTTTGCTGCCGGTAGTCCAGAAAAACTTATTTTAAATGATTTTAGAAATGATAGCCTGCGCTACCTTACCGGTAAAACCCTAGGGGAAGTTGCCCGCATGCGTGGAACTAGTCCTGAAGAAACGGCAATTGACCTTGTGGTTCAAGATAGTAGTCGTGTTGGGACGGTTTATTTTTTAATGTCTGAAGAAAATGTAAAAAAGCAGATAGCGTTGCCCTACATGAGTTTTGGCTCTGATGCAGGTTCATTGGCACCCGTAAAACCTTTCACCAATTCCAGTCCCCATCCTAGGGCTTACGGAAATGTTGCCCGACTTTTGGGCAAATACGTGCGTGAAGAGAAAGTGATTCCTTTAGAAGAAGCGGTTTATAAATTGAGCGGATTACCTGCCTCCAATCTAAAGATTAAAAAACGAGGTTCTTTGGCCATAGGCAATTATGCGGACTTGGCCATTTTTGATGCCAACACCATTATGGACAAAGCTACATTTGATGAACCCCACCAATTTGCTGAAGGTATGGTACATGTTTTTGTAAATGGCGAACAGGTATTGAAAAATGGTGAACATACAGGGGTTACTCCTGGCAGGGTCGTTCGTGGACCGGGATGGAGGGGCCACAACTAAATTCAAAAACCAACCAAATGAAAAAACTAGTACTATTCTTCTTAATCGGGAGCTTTTCCCAAATAGCCTTTTCCCAACAAAAAGGCAACGACAAAAAATTGGATGCCATGATTGTTGAGGGCATGAAAGATTGGAAAGTTCCGGGATTGGCCGCCATTGTGGTAAAAGATGGCGAAGTGGTCTTTCAAAAAACTTATGGGGTCAAAAACTTGGAGACCAAGGAGCCAGTAGACGAAAACACCTTGTTCAATATGGCTTCCACGACCAAAGCCATTGTGGCAATTGCTATGGGCATGCTGGTAGATGATGGTAAACTGGATTGGGATGACAAAGTAACGGACTATGTCCCGTACTTTAAATTATCGGATTCCTATACTACAGCAGATGCCCGGGTTAAGGACTTATTGACCCACAACCTAGGTATCGGCAATGCCGATGCCCTATGGACGTTGGACAGTGTTTCTACCAAAGAAACGATACAACACTTTCGGTTTGCAGAAAAAACCTATCCGTTGCGCGGCGGATTCACCTATCAAAATATTATGTACGCAGTAGCGGGAGAGGTCATTGCAGCGGCCAGCGGAAAACCATGGTACAAATTTGTACAGGAACGTATTTTTAATCCATTGGAGATGACCCGTACACAGGCCGTCGCCGCGGATATCTTTAAAGCTGGCAACTACGTAACACCTTATTTGAACGATGATGAGGACGGCATGGTAGAGGTAGATTACGGATTCTCGGACCAAATTGGTCCGGCTGGGATGATATGCTCTACCGCTCATGACATATCCAATTATCTAACATTCTTAGTTAATGACGGTGTTTATAAACAAGACACTTTGGTACAACCAAAAACCTTCAAAAAATTATTCGAGCCCCATTCCTTTTTGGGTACTACAGGAATCTATCCTACTAATGCCCTTACCAAACCAAATTGGAATACCTATGGTCTGGGATGGTTTCAACAAGACTATAAAGGCCATAAGTTGGATTTTCATACCGGGAGTCTATTTGGACTAGTCGCGATTGCTGGAATCATGCACGATAAGGACGTTGCAGTTTATGTTTTTGCCAATTTAGATCATGCCGAATTGCGACATGCCATTTTATACAAGGCCATGGACCTCTATGCTTTTGAAGATAACAGTCGGGATTGGCATAAAGAGGTTTTCAATTTGTATGAAGGTTTTAAAAAAGAAGGCATTGAAAAGGCCAAACAAGAGGATTCGGAACGAGTGAAAAACACCAACCCGAGCCTACCGCTATCTAATTATGAGGGTACCTATACCAACCAAATGCTAGGCACAGCAAAAATCACTTTAGAAGATGGATCTTTGCAAATCAATTTTAATGACTTTATAACCTATACGACCGAACATTGGCACTACAACACATTTATCACCAACAAAGACCCTCGTTTTTACGAGAGAATAAAAGTCAATTTCGACCTTAACGAAGCGGGCAAGATTAGCCAGTTTCACATTATGGGGCGAAAATTTACAAAAGAGAAATAAATTTAAAATATCAGTCGATACAAAAAACAGCTAAATGAAAAACTATACACTACTAATTGCACTTGTTTTTTCAAGTGTATTATTTGCTCAAACCGATGCTGAAATTGCCGAGCAAACCGTCGATAAAAACGAAATTGAAGGTCATATCTATTTTCTGGCGGACGATGTCCTAAAAGGTCGGGCCACAGGCTCTCCAGAACTTAAAATAGCAGCGTCGTATTTGGCGAATACACTGCGAGGATATGGAGTAAAACCGCATCCGGCCAACAATTCCTATTATCAAACATTCAATCTTTTACAGACCGCGCCACCCGGTGAAATCAAGGTTTCCTTAAACGGAGAGACCTTCCCGCATAGTATTGCGGTTGAAGCAAAACCAACCGCACTTTCCGGTGATGCTGTTTATGTCGGTTTTGGAACCGAGGAAGATTACAAGGGAAAGGATGTACAGGGAAAGCTGGTTCTAGTAAAAGCGGGCACTTCAGAATCCGCCGATGCCAGAGCTATATATCGAACACACCAAGAAAAACAAGATTTAGCTATAAAAAATGGGGCTATCGGACTTTTGGAAATGACCTTGCTAGAAGAAGATTGGTGGTCACGCATGTCACATTTCATGGGAGAAAGTGTTAAGATTCCGGATGCCATGGCCGACCAAAAAGATGAATTCATACATCTCTGGGTGAATACCACTTCTGAAAAACTAGAGGCGTTGATTAAATCAAATCCATCTTATTCCATTGAAACCGATGGTAAAAAAGAGAAAACGCTTGTTACCCAAAATGTTATAGGCGTACTGGAAGGCACCGACCCCAAACTCAAGGACGAATACATCATGTATTCCGCCCACTATGACCATGTGGGCATCGGTACGCCAAATGCAGAAGGAGATAGTATTTACAATGGCGCACGTGATAACGCTATAGGTACAACCGCTGTTTTGAGTATGGCGGAGAATATTGGAAAGTATCCTACAAAACGATCGGCCGTGTTCATTCTTTTTACCGGGGAGGAAAAGGGCCTTTTGGGAAGCAAATACTATGCTGAACATCCCATATTTCCGCTAAATCAAATCGTTTATGGATTTAATACCGATGGTGCCGGCTACAATAACACCAAACTGGCCACTGTAATAGGATTAAATAGAACTACGGCTAAAAAGCACATTGTTGCCGGAGCTGCTACTTTCGGACTTGAAGCTATTGATGACCCTGCACCGGAACAGGGCCTTTTTGACCGTAGCGATAATGTAAGTTTTGCAAGTAAAGGAGTTCCTGCACCCACCTACTCTACCGGTTTTGATGCTTTTGATGACGAAATCAATAAATATTACCATCAGGCCGCCGATGAGGCCGATAGTTTGGATTTTGACTATTTGGTAAAATTTTACCAAGGATATGTGCTTTCTGGAAGGTTGATAGCCAATGACCCGGAAACACCCTATTGGGTCAAGGGAGATAAATACGAGGCCGCTGGCAATGTATTGTACGATAAAGTTCCCAAAGCTCCAATGAAAAACTAATTAGTAACGACGATTACACTTTTATGAAAGGTTATTTGATTAAAATGATTGTTATTCTTCTTGTACTTTCCAGTTGCAAGGAAAACAACCAGAAAATTGAGAAATCCACTTTTGAACATTCGCTTGGAGAAAGCCCGAAACCATGGACTAGTGCTATTTTTGAGCCCACGGAAGATGACTTTACCTTTGCCATCATTTCAGATTTAAACGGAGGTGAACGTGACGGGGTGTACAGTGCTGCTGTAGAGCAATTAAATGCCCTAGACCCAACCTTTGTCCTGAGTGTTGGCGATCTCATAGATGGCGGAACGGAGGATACACTGCAATTGGCCAAAGAATGGGATTCCTTTGAAAACAGGACGTCAAAATTAAAAATGCCCTTCTTCCATCTGGGTGGCAACCATGACCTTACCAACCCCACAATGCGTAGTATTTGGAAGCAACGTTTTGGCCCAAGATACTATCATTTTCTGTACGATAATGTACTCTTTCTTATGATGGATTCCGAGGATTACGAGGAACAGCGCATGGTGGAAATCTATGAGGCACGTGCGAAAGCCCTAAAAGTTATCGCCGGGGAAATAGAAGGCGTGTATGAGGAGACGGAATATTACAGCATGCCGGAGCGTCAACTAGGTGGTATGGGTTTGGAACAATTTGAATATTTTAAGAAGGTTCTAGAAGAAAATCCTGATGTTACATGGACTTTTGTGCTCATGCATAAACCGCTTTGGCAGCGGGAAGATGAAAAGGGTTTAAATCCCTTGGAAAAGCTTTTGGCCGATAGACCATATACCGTAATCAATGGCCATATCCATTCCTTTTCCCATAGAATAAGGAACAACCGGGATTATATCATACTTGGCACCACCGGTGGATCCCAACAAGCCCAAGATTCCATGGCCTTTGATCATATTTCCCTGGTGAGAATGGCCAATAAACCAATCATCACCCACTTAAAAATGGACGGTATTTTGGACAAAAAAGGGAAACTGCCCTCAAGTGGTTCATTGATACATTAAGTGTAAAACATGATAAAATTTTTCCGAAAAATCCGCCAGCAGCTGCTCGAGGAAAACAGGTTTTCCAAATACTTCCTATACGCCATAGGTGAGATAGTCTTGGTGGTGGTCGGAATTTTAATTGCCTTGCAACTAGATAATTGGAACGAAAATTCCAAAAACGCTACCAAAGAAAAAGAGTATCTCTACGGACTACAAGAGGATTTAGGGAAGCAACTCTCCTTATTTGATGATCGCGCTGTTTTCTATGACCAACTTATTGAAACGGGGGAATCTATCCTTACCGATTACACTCAGAGGGAGAAGCTTCTGCAAATTGACAGTATCAATAAAAAATTAAGCTTTTTACTGTATACCAATAGTTACCCGGAAGTCAATAGAACATTCAACGAGTTAAACACAACCGGGCACATTAATCTTATTAGGGAGAAGAACCTTAAATCTGACATCATAACGTATTATCTAAATTCCGAATCCACAGCAAGAAAAATAAATGGAAATGTAGAAAACGTGAATTACAATCAAATCTTCCCCATATTAAAATCAGCGATTATCGTGAATTTGGAAAATTTTGGTTTCCCATCAGATAATACCGATCAACAAGGTTTGACCAAAAAAATGGCCAGCACCCTTGAAAATAGTTTGGATGACCCCAATAAGGAGTTTGAAATAATAAATGCTATTTCCATGCGGATTATTTTATTAAAATCGAACGAGCTCAGGATACAAAAAATCAAGGATGAAGCCGAAGAACTTTTATCCACCATCAATGCGAAACTATAACCATTCATTATGATAAAATTCTTTAGAAAAATTCGGCAGAATCTCATCATGGAAAACAAAACCTCCAAATATTTTAGATATGCCATTGGCGAGATTGTACTCGTGGTCATCGGTATTTTGATTGCCTTGCAGATTAATAATTGGAACCAGGACCGAATCAACAATATCGAAAAAAAAGCTTTACTTTCTAAACTACATGTAGAGTTCAAAACCAATAAAAAACTGGTAGAGGATTTTAGGCTTGAAGAGCAAAGGGCCATAAAATCTTCCAGTGAATTGATTAGTTTGATCGGGGCCAAAAAAGAAGAGCTCGCAAACAAAAATTTAGACAGCCTATTTTTTGAATCCTTTCCCTCTAACGAACTGGCATTTGCCAACAATTCGGTAAACAGTATCGTGCAAAACGGACGTCTTAACCTTTTTGAAAACGATTCCATCACCTCACTTTTATACCACTGGAATTCACTATCTGAAATCAGACAAACACGTTTTGACAAATTGGATGCCTGGAACAATGAACATCTTTTGCCCTTTTTGCTACCTTATATTTCATTTAAGGAAATGGACAGTAACGCCCATTATCCATGGTCTGGGAAATCCAAAGTGAAACCGGACTACTATCCCTTGTTTCAGAAAGTGGAATTTGAAAATTTGTTGGATAATTCCTTATGGCTGCATCAAAATATAATGGATAGGTTGGATGAAACCGAAATGTTGATTGAAGAAATTCTTCAGGAAACCAAACCTGTAGTAAAATGATAAAATTTTTCAGAAAAATCCGCCAGCAGCTGCTCAAGGAAAACAGGTTTTCCAAATATATGCTCTATGCACTTGGCGAAATAATTTTAGTGGTCATCGGTATTTTGATTGCCCTTGCCATTAGCAATTGGAACGAAACACAAAAAAGCAAAAAACTGGAACAGCAGCTATTGCATGCCTTGTTGGCGGAATTTGAATCCAACCTTCAGCTGTTGAACGATGTTATCGCCCTGAACAATTCCAATATAGAAAATAGCATTCTCTTGGGCGAATACACAGGACCTTCGGTCACAAACATCCATGAAAAAGAACTTTCGGAAAGAATGGTCGGCATATTTAAAATAGAGCCCAGATATTTGCCCAATCAAGGTACCGTTCAAGAAATCATTAACTCAGGAAGACTCAGTGTGCTTTCAGATGACAAACTACGCAAGGCGCTATCCGCATGGCAATCGGGCCTGGAGAGTGTCAAAAGGCAAGAAAACTATGTGGTGGAGCGACGGGATATAGGACACGACTTCTTTTTAAAAGAAGGAAATTTCAGAAGACACCTTGACCTCATCAACGACGCACTTCTTGACCCAACTCCCAGTAAATTTCCAAATAACGATTTCAAATTCTTGGAAAATCAAGAATTTGAAAGCCAGCTGTATCTATTTATCGTGGCTTCCAGAAATCTGAATGTGGTCTTTTACGAACCCCTAAGGGAACGGATCAACACCATCATTGCACTGATTAAAAACGATATCCAATGATCAAATTCTTTAGACGAATCCGGCAACAGCTTCTCTCAGAAAACAAATTCAGCAAATATCTGCTCTACGCCATTGGAGAAATAATCCTAGTAGTCATCGGCATACTAATCGCCCTTCAAATAAATAATTGGAATGAAGATCGTATAAACTCGAAAAAAGAAACTATTGTCTTGGCCAATATTCATAAAGAGTTTACACAGAATAAAAAGCAATTGGACTCTGTTGTTGGTCAGCATCAGGTCGTATTCAAAAATTGCACCGGCGTCATTGGTCTTTTCCCAATAAAATCAAAACCAGGACCTGAAGCATTGGATTCATTGGCCACTATGCTTTGGTGGACTTACGGCGGTAATACCTTCAACCCCACGCAAACGAGCATTAATGCCCTTGCCAGCACATCTTCTTTCGATATCATAAAAAATGAAACCTTGCGGGATCTATTGATTTCCTGGAATGACTTGGTTACGGATTATCAAGAGGAAGAATTGGCTTCTAGAGATCATATTTGGAGTCAATACGACCCTTATCTGTCCAAGCATTTTGATTGGAACCTCAATTTTAAAGATGAACGAAACGATTTTGATGCACTTCAAACACTGGAGTTTGAATATTTGGTTAGGAGCAGGTATGATTTGGTGGATCAAATTTTGAATACAAGCGGTGAGCTACAAAAAGTACAAGCCACTTTGGATAAAATAATTGAACTTTCAAAACCTTCAGGTAACCAAAACCCATGATAAAATTCTTTCGAAAAATTAGACAAAATCTGCTATCGGAGGGCAAAACGACCAAGTATTTAAAATATGCTCTTGGAGAGATTATACTAGTAGTGATTGGAATTCTAATTGCCTTGCAGGTAAACACTTGGAACGAGAAACGAAAGAACAACGCAAAGGAACAAACCTTGCTTTTGGCATTGCAACAGGAATTTGATGGAAATCTACAGCGTTTGAAAAATACCATAACCGTAAATAACGAGCGCATTACCAACTGCTTACTTTTGTTGCATGAATTAGCACCCGAGAAATCTTCCCTTTCCCATAGTCAAATTTCAAAGCTATGGCTCAACGCATTGTCCAAAGATGCTGTCTACCGACCCAGCCTAGGGGTGCTCAATGAGGCTATCGCCTCTGGTAATCTTAGTGTTATTCACAATAGGGAAATCACAACCTTTCTGTCTGCATGGGAATCAGAACTTGATCGAATTAGCATACAGGAAACGGCCGTTAAGGATCAACGCCTTCTGTGTTTTGAACGTTCCAAGGAAATTGGTAACATGAGAATGATCCTCCAGGCTATAGAAAACGATTTGGGTAAAGAATTACAGGAAAGCCCATTTGAGGATACAAACAAAGATTTGCTCAGGTCAAAGGCCTTTGAGTCTGACCTAGTGACTTTTTTGGGCACTGCCAACCATTTAGAATCCGGTTTTTTAATTCCTTTAAAAGAAAGACTCGAGCATTTTTTAACCCTTGTAAAGAAAGAATTGGACCATGATTAAATTCTTCCGTAAAATTCGTCAAAACCTTTTAGCAGAGGGTAAAACCACCAAATACTTCAAATATGCTTTAGGTGAGATTATCCTAGTGGTCATTGGTATTTTAATTGCGCTTCAAGTGAACAATTGGAACGAAGAAAGAAAGAACAATGAAGTTAAACAATCCTTGGTAGAAAATTTAATTGCTGATTTGAAGGAGGACATCCAAAACTTAGAGACACTAAATACCATAAATACCAACGCCGAAAATGAAGGATTTTACCTCGCCTCCTATTTAGACGATTCACTAAAGGAAATAGATACCTTAAGGCTTACAAATTCAATCGTATTTTGTGGTTACATTCCCAATAAATCCCTTATATCCTCTACCTATAACGACTTGATCAACAGTAATAATATTCACCTATTCAATGATGTGAAATTAAAAAAGCTTTTGGACGAATATTATGTAAACAATTCTTGGTTTCAACTCTTGAATTCCCGAATCCTCAAAACAGTCTGGTATGATTACCGTGATGAAATGTCTAAATTTCATAGTCCAAAGCTATATCAGGATTTCTATACATTCCAAAAACCGATTGAATCCAATGTTTCTAAATACCATGTACAATGGAATCAAATCAAGAACAATGATTATTTAAATACTCAAGTGGGAATGATAGGCGCTTACAGAATATTGATAAGGCAAGATTTTGAAAAATATACCCAAAAGGCCAAAACCATCTTAAAATATTTAGAAGAAACAAAATAGCAACGATTTCAATGTTTATTGGTGTTAAAAGCAAGAAACGACAAGGACATCCAAAACTAATTTTTATTAAAAAGACCCACCATTGACCCATGATAAAATTCTTTAGAAAAATCCGGCAGAATCTCATCATGGAAAACAGAACCACTAAATACTTGAAATATGCTATTGGCGAAATTGCATTGGTGATGATCGGAATTCTATTGGCCCTTCAGGTGAACAATTGGAATCAAGATCGTCTCAACAAGAATTTAGAATTTCAATACTATGAGCGTCTTTTAGATGATGTTAGGGAAGAAAAATTAATTATTGAAGCCACTTTAAACTATTCCAAACAGGTTAGCGAACATGCCAAATCTGCTGTCGCCGTTTTTGAAAATTCTTCCAATGCTAACCCTGATCCTGTGGCCAATCTTGTAGATATGTATCAGGCTAGCCAATTACTAGACCCCTATTCTGCGTCATCAACCTATCAGGAGTTAATTGCTTCGGGTCAAATCAACCTCATCCAAAACGATAGTGTAAAGACCGCATTAATTAGATATTATGATATTGGGTGGTCAGAATCTGGCGCGACTATACTTGAAAATACATATAGAAAAAATTTAAGAGGAAAAATGCCCGATGACGTTCAGACAAAGATTAGATCATACTGTGGAGATACTTATGTAAAAACCGGAAATAGTTACTTTCCGCGGCTACCAAAGGAATGTAATATACAACTGGACCACAATTACGCCAAATCGGTTGTTGAAGCATTGCTTAAAGATGAAAGTTTAAAAAATGATTTGCGCTATTTAATTGGCAATGAATCAGGTAAAACAAATGATCTTATGGCCACCATGTTACGACTTGAGAACCTAAATCTGTTATTAGAACGCATAAACCATGATTAAATTCTTCCGTAAAATTCGTCAAAACCTTCTAGATGAAGGCAAAACATTAAAATATTTCAAATATGCTGTTGGCGAGATTGTGCTGGTTGTCATTGGTATCCTGATTGCCTTACAGATCAACAACTGGAATGAAAACAGGAAAGTTGATGGTGAAATCGTGAAAATTCTTACCGAAATACGTAGTAATCTCATTAACGATAGCCTTAGCATTGAGGAAACCTACAGCAAAAGGTTAGAAGATATCAATATACAATACACCGTAATCAATAAACTTGAAGCAGGTGATATTCCTTATGATTCCATTAATTATCACCTAGGACGTGTTATGTTGGCCAGGCGTATCGTGTTAGTGGATAATGGCTATCAATTGATAAAGAAATTAGGAATAGAACTCCTACAAGATCAAGAACTTCGTAACAAGTTGACAAGTTATTATACCACTGCCGTAAAAAAAATCAATGATGATACCAATGACGACGATTTTGAGTTCCGCACCGTGTTCCTCCCCTATGCCCGCAACCATTTTAGAGATTATACTTGGGGTATAGAGGCTATTCCCACAGATTATGAACAACTCAAATCGGATCTTTATTTTCTCACGTCCCTAAATGTAAATATTAAAAACGAGGAAGGTACCCTTCTTGCCTTAAAGGAAGGAAATCAGGCTATCCAGGAACTGCTACCCAGACTTGACAAAACCCTGTCCTCCTATCAAAAAGGGAACTAATACTATCGCATCATGATTAAAATCTTTAGAAAAATTCGGCAGAATCTCATCATGGAAAACAAAACCTCCAAATATTTTAGATATGCCATTGGCGAGATCGTACTCGTGGTCATCGGTATTTTGATTGCACTCCAAATAAATAACTGGAACGAGGAACGACTTGAGAATAACCGGGAAAAAATCACCGTGCAAAATCTAAACACTGAATTCCAAGAAAATTTAAGGGACTTGGATTCCATAAATACCATTTTGAAACGCACCATTTTGGCTACGGAAACCATTTTTGCAAAGTTCAAGGAAGAGGATTTTCAAGAAACCGACCCAATCGACAGCCTTTTGCATTATGTCATAGAAAGTCCTTCTTGGAAGCCCAGTGAATTTGTTTTGAACGACCTGCAAAACTCTGGCGGACTCTCAAAATTGAACAATCCAGAGCTTAAAATTCTTTTGTTCAATTGGTCCCGATTTTTTAAGGAATTACAGGAAACGATGGATCAAACCGAAAAAACGAATATCAATTTAATCGAATATATACGGGAACATGGTTCGCTTAGAAACATAGATACCAAATCCAAAACATTTCCATACAGGCCCTCCCAACTAAAAATGAACAATGCGTCGTTGCTTCAAAATATTCAATTTGAAAACTATATCGATGACAAACTCTATGTCCTTAAAGAGTCTGATATGGCCTATACACAAGCCAAAATATTAATACAGAAAATCTTGAAGGAAACAACTATAGAGTAAAACGCCCCGTGAAATAAACGAAAACCAACCAAACCAACTATGAAAAACTTTCCAAATGCCTTTGTCATCATCATCGGGGTCGTCCTATTTGCTTGGGTGCTCACCTTTATCATACCCCAAGGTAGCTACCAAAGAATTACGGATGAAGATACGGGAATCACAACAGTAGTCAGCAATTCATACCAAGAAACGGATGGAGATCATTTATCCGCCTTTGACATGATGCTAACCATTCCCAACGGAGTTGCGGAAAGAGCGGACACCATTGTCCTAATATTATTGTTAGGGGGTTGCTTTTTCGTTATTGAGAAAACCGGGGCGTTATCCGAAGGATTGCATAAGATTGTCAACGTTCTCAAAGGAAGGGAAGGTCTGTCATTATTCATCGTCTCTCTACTGTTTACGGCGGCGGGGGTAAGTATAGGCATGCAAGAGGAAGTGATTGCCATGATGCCCGTACTGCTCATTTTTGGAAAAAGTTTGGGCTTCAACACCTATACTACTATTTATATGAGCTACGGATCTACGGTGTTGGGCAGTTCCTTTAGTCCTTCAAACCCATTTGGTGTAATTATAGCACAACAGGAAGCCGGTGTCCCTTTGCTTTCGGGAAGCGGGTTCCGATTAGTAGTTCTCGGGATTGCCTTTTTGGTTTGGGTCATTTACCTGATCCGCTATGCTGCCAAAAACAGGATGGAAAAAGTTGAAGCGTCCACTCCCCACGAAAAAATGTCCCTTAATTCCAAGATCATTCTCACCCTATTAGGTTTAACGTTTATCATTGTCATGTATGGGCTTCTACAGTTGGATTGGGGCTTTATGGAAATGTCCGCCTCCTTTTTTGCCTTGGGAGTGGTCTCCGGTCTTTTGGGAAAATTGGGTGTGAACGGTACGGGAGAAGCCTATGTCAACGGATTTAAGGAAATGATTTTTGCAGCCATGATCATTGGCTTGGCAAACAGTATTTCCATGGTCTTAAAGGAGGGCATGATCATTGATTCCATTGTTTACGGACTTTTTGGTCCCCTACAATACCTATCAGCCTCTGTCTCCGGAGTGTTGATGATGGTCTCCCATGCTATTTTACATTTTCCCATACCCAGTTACTCCGGTCAGGCTATTTTGACCATGCCCATTTTAGTACCGCTTTCGGATTTAATCGGTATTTCCAGACAGACGTGTGTACTGGCCTACCAATATGGGGCCATCATGGGGGATTTGATCGTGCCCACGAACGGCGCATTGATGGCCATTTTGGCTGTTTGCGGTATTCCCTATAACAAATGGTTCCGATTTGCTTGGAAACCTTTGCTACTTATGCTGGCATTGGGAGCCCTAAGTATTGTAGTAGCCATTTATACGGGATATAATTAAAGGCTCTACTTAACCTAAGGCCTTATACGCCTTCAATATATTTTCAATCTTAGCCTCTTTTTCCTTATCAATATTTTGTCGTTCCGGTTTTTCTTGTAGCCATTTTAAGGTACGCTTTATTCCTTCGGAATACGGAATCGTCGCTTTAAAACCGGGTAAAAAGGTTTTAATTTTGCTATTATCGAACAGCACACTTTCAGCCTTGTCCGCCAACAGACTTCCCGTAAAGGAAGGTTCTATCTTACAAATAAAATCGGATGCAATGTGTACGATATTTGCCTCCTTGCCCAATGCCTCTGCCGTAATCTTATAGATCATATTCCAACTTAACACCTCATCGGAGGTAATATGAAAGGCATGACCGATGGCGGTGGTCAATCCTAAAAGTCCCACGAATCCTTTAGCAAAATCATCGGCATGGGTCACCGTCCATAAGGAAGTACCATCGCCATGAACGATAATTTCTTTCCCTTTTAGAATGCGGTCGATGACATTATATTTATCAAAACCCCCAATGGCCAACGGGGTTACCGTATCATAGGTATGGGAAGGCCGTACAATGGTGATAGGAAAACCCGTTTCCCGATAGGACTTCATTAACCGTTCTTCGCACAATATTTTATTATGGGAATAATCCCATAGATTATTACGGAGCGGAGTAGATTCGGTAATGACCGGATAGGTCAATGGGGTTTGGTAGCAAGAGGCCGAACTGATGAAAATATATTGCTTCGTTTTTCCCTGGAACAGTTCCAGATCACGCTCAATATCCTCGGGGGTGAAGGCAATCCAATTGACAACCACGTCCCATTCATGTTTCTTTAATTCGGACAATGTTTCCGGCTTATGGATGTCCCCGATGATGGAATGGGCACCTTCTATGTCTACTTTGGCCTTGCCTCTGTTCAGCAGGTATAAATCCATTCCTTTGACGACCGCCAACCGACTACTCGGAGTACTGATGTTTCCCGTTCCTCCTATAAATAATACTTTCATTTTTTCTTTAAGATTTATAACATTTAATGTTACATTAATTATTCTACATGAATGTTCACAATCAATTATCACTTCGTGTCACCTCTAGCCTTTCGACAGCGCTCAAGATAAACTAAAGTCGAGAGGTTTTTAATTTATTTTATTTAGTCTTAGGTCTCGCATCTCGACTGCGCTCGATATGACCGCTCGACCTGACACTTAATTTGCTTTTATGATAGATTGTGGCGATTCGATTTTCTTTATTTCAAATCATCGGAAAAATGCCCTTTATGCTTTCCTAATGAAAATTTCCTATCGTTAAAATCATTTGATGTTCCTTTCGGGATGGTTAAACTTTGCCATTCCTTTCCTTTGACCATTTTACCTATGTAAACAATTTGTCCGATATGGTAGGTATAATGGGCCAATTGCCGATTTATAGCTTCCAAAATGGAGTGTTCCTGATTTCTGATATAAACCTTTGTGTCAAAGTTCCTTTCATTTATGGAATCCAAGGCATCGAATAAACATTGCCATCCTTCATTCCACTTTTCCAGCAGCTCCTTTTTGGTTTTGATAACCGCTTCAAATTCCATATCCCTATTCCGCCAATCCTTTTCTCCGTCGGAATGCAAGAAATCCGTCCAGCGCGATTTCATATTGCCGGAAAGATGGTTAACGATGACCGCGATGGAATTCGATTCTTCGTTGAAGGCCCTAAAAAGGCTTGCCTCATCCAATTGGGAGAAGGTCTTTTCCCCTACCGACTTATAATATTCAAATTGCTTTTTTATGCTGTTCAAGTACCCCCTTTCCATCCGGTGTTCGCTCCTTATAAAATATCTATTTCAAAATCTCAAGATCAAGCCATTTAAATTAATTCGGAATAAATCAATTACGATGTAAATAATTAAATATCAAATAATTAAAACACTTCGCTAAACTAAATACTCGAAATATCCCGATAAAAAGTCAGGCCGTTCTTAAAAGGGTCATAAAAGGCGAATTCCTTCGTTCCCCAAGCCGTTTCCCGTAATAAGGTATGGGAGTGGAACACATCCTTTTCAGCATATTCATCGTACAGCCCTTCAATGTTTTGGGTCACGATCCGCAACATCGGGCGGTCGATATCAAAATCCCATTCCTTTCGGTCGTGCCATTGTAAATGGATCTCTACATCGTCCCGAATGACGCCTGCATATTTGGGATTTTTGGAATCGTCCGCAAAGGCAATCCGGAATCCCAATCGGTTTACATAAAAGTCCAGCGCATCCAAAACATCCCACACGGGAAGCACTGGATGTATCTGATGTAAATGAATTTTCTCCTTCATAGGGTCAAGTTATAAAATAAATGGTTGTTCGTTGTTCGTTTTTCGTTGTTGGCTTATTAAAGTGACCCAGTGACAAAGCGGGATTGTGAAATAGTGATTTGATTTATTTACGTATTCCCTACTACCATTTGTCCAGTGGTAAATGCTAATTTGATTATTGTTTATTGTCCAGAACAATCAAAGCCAAAAGCTAACAGCAAATAGCCAACAGCTAATTGCCAATAACTTAAAACTTATAACTATCAACTTAAAACTTTTAACCGTTAAATCCGTAAATTGATGCTTCAAACTAAACAAGCACCACTATATGAAGCATTGTATCAGCATCATCGCCTTTCTCCTCTGTGTAACCACGGTATCGGCACAGACCAAAACCAACCTGGAACTTACGGATATTTTCGAATACGAGTTTGTATCGGATCCCCAGATATCGCCGGATGGCAGTAAGGTGATCTACGTACGTAATTTTAAGGATATTATGACGGACAAAAACCTGTCCAACCTCTGGATCGTGAATTTTGATGGTTCAAAAAATAGACCTTTAACAACAGGGAACCATAACGACTACTACCCCCGATGGTCGCACGATGGCAAAAAAATCATCTTTAAATCGAATATGGCCGATGACAAGATGAAACTGTACCTCATGTGGTTGGATACCAAGGAAACGGCCCCGTTGACCAATACGCCGAAAGCACCCGGAGCGGTAAGCTGGTCGCACGATGACCGCTATGTGGCCTTCAATATGTTCGTGCCCGCCAAGGACGAATCGCTTATTAAAATGCCCGGAAAACCCGAAGGTGCCAAATGGAACACCCCGCCCACCTATATTGACAAGCTCAACTACCGTGGCGATGGGCAAGGGTACCTCAAGGGCGGCAACGACCAACTGTTCACGCTATCCATCAACGGGGGAACCCCAAAACAGTTGACCACCGCGGAATTTGATCATGGTGCCCCGGTATGGTCCAACGATGGCAAAAGTCTGTACTTCTCGGCAAATTTCCACCCCGATACAGATTTTGAACCGGCCAACAGTGAGGTCTATAAATTAGACCTTAGCGATAATAGCGTCCATGCGATCACGGATCGTTTTGGCCCCGATGGCTCGCCCCAATTGTCCCCCGATGGTACACAAATTGCCTACACGGGTAACGATGATACCTTTCAAGGTTATGAGTTGACCCAATTATATGTAATGGATACCGATGGCAACAATTCCCGATTGCTTTCGGGCGATTTTGACCGGGACATTGGCAATGTGCAATGGGCCAGTGACGGAAAGGGACTCTATTTTCAGTACGATGAGGAAGGGGATTCCAAAATAGGGCACATTACGTTGGATGGTAAAGTGACCACCATCACCGAAGGTCTTGGCGGACTCTCCCTGGGAAGACCCTACAATGCGGCCGACTTTACCGTGTCCAACAACGGCAAGTTCGCCTATACCTTGGGCGGTACGCAACATCCGTCCGATTTGGCCGTAGCCGATAAAAAGGGAACTAAGCGACTTACCTATTTAAACGACGACCTCTTTTCCTTCCGGAATTTGGGCGAGGTAGAAGAAATCTGGTGGAACTCCTCCTTCGATGACCGAAAAATACAAGGATGGATCGTAACCCCACCCAACTTCGACCCCAACAAAAAATATCCCTTTATCCTGGAAATCCACGGCGGACCGTTTTCTAGCTATGGTTCCGTTTACAGTGCCGAGATTCAGGCCTATGCCGCGGCAGGCTACGTGGTGTTGTATTCCAATCCTCGCGGTAGTACCAGTTACGGGGCGGAATTCGGGAACCTCATCCACCACGATTATCCCAACCACGATTACGAGGATCTGATGAGCGGTGTGGATGCCGTGATTGCCAAAGGCTATGTGGATACTAATAACCTGTTCGTGACCGGTGGTAGCGGTGGCGGTGTGTTGACCGCGTGGATCGTGGGCAAAACGGACCGCTTTAAGGCCGCCGTAGTGGCCAAGCCCGTTATCAACTGGACCAGCTTTGTACTCTATGCCGATGGGGCCGCCTTCTTCTCCAAATACTGGTTCGGGAAGAAACCTTGGGAAGACCCGGAAAACTATTTTAGACGCTCTCCCCTCTCCTATGTGGGCAATGTGACCACCCCAACGATGTTGTTGACCGGGGAGGAAGACTATAGAACCCCCATTGCGGAATCGGAGCAATTCTATACCGCATTAAAGCTGGAAGGGGTGGAAACCGCCATGGTGCGTATTCCCGGTTCCGGTCACGGTATCGCCAACCGGCCCAGTAATCTGGTCGCCAAGATCGCCTCGGTATTGGCCTGGTTTAACAAATACAAAACGGACTAACTCGGCATACAAGATGAAAAAAGGATTTTTTGCAATGTTGATGGTTTTTATGACCGCCCTAGGATATTCCCAAGCGTTTAAGGTCATGTCCTACAACATTAAATACGATAATGTAAACGATACCGTAAACAACTGGAATTTTAGAAAGGAGGCCATGGTACAATTGATCCTGCACTATGGCCCCCAATTTGTGGGCATGCAGGAAGTGGTACACAACCAATTGGAATATTTGGACGAGCACTTGCCGGACTTCGCCTATATTGGTGTGGGCCGGGACGATGGCAAACAAAAGGGCGAGTACTCCCCTATTCTCTATAATACAAATGCCTTTGAGCTGATCCAAGCCAATACCTTTTGGCTCTCTCCCACCCCGGAAAAAGTTTCCAAGGGTTGGGATGCGGCCTTGGAGCGTATCTGTACTTACGGACGTTTCAAGGACATCCAAAGCGGGAAGGAACTGTATGTGCTCAACACCCATTTTGACCATGTGGGAGAAACGGCCCGGGCCAACTCCGTACGCCTGATTTTACATAAGATACAGGAAATAAATACCGAAAACCTACCTGTAGTGGTCACTGGGGATTTTAACCTGGAGCCGGACTCCGAACCCATACAGTTGATGCAACGGGAGCTAACGGACGGGCAAACCGCCACCCAAACCCCTTTTTATGGCCCTACCGGCACTTTCAATGGCTTTGACCAGGATATGGTTTTAGACCGACGTATTGACTATATTTTTGTGGAAAATTTAATGGTAAGAAGCTATCTCCATATTGATGATCGTATGGAAAATAACAAACATATTTCGGATCATTTACCGGTGTTGGCGGAGTTGGAAATAGAATGAATGTGGATATAAAATTAAGGATTTTCAATACAATGTTTTAGGTGCCAGTATAGGTTAGAAATTAAATCCAACCCCTAAATTTATGTAACTATATTCAGGTTCAACAAAGTTAAATCCTCCTCCTGTATCCAAAGCAAAATTTCCAAAAACAAAGGTTACCCCAGTTTCCACACTTGCCTCATCCCAAAGAGGATTATAACCTGATCCAAGATAACCACGTAGTTTATTAGTAATAGATTTAACGACACCAGCATTTAGAAATGCATCACCATCCACTGTCTCAAAATCATATGTTGCACTTATATAAAATCCCCAAGATTTACAATAAGAATACTTAATACCATATGGGCTATATGGAATATGGGAATAATACATCACAGTATTTTTAAATCCTGTATCCGCCGTCGTTTTGATTGGATTATTGCTCGATTTTCCATTATCAATTAATTGAGCGGACAGAAGTGTTGGTATGGACACAAATAGCAATACAAAAACAATCTTTTTCATGATTTCGATGTTAAAAGATTATTAATTACTGTAAACCCATTTTTTGTCCTGTAGATCATGTGATGTAGGTTCTTACAAAGCTAACGTAACGTTGATTTATAAGATTGGTTGCGTTGGTTTGGTACTAAATTTAGCAAATAATTCACAGATAGAAAGTCCGCGAGCATTATCGTAAATAGGCTAGAACTAGCAATTAATTTTATACGGTGTAGCCACTGGCATTTTCTCCGAATATATCATCAAAGTTTAAATTCGGCTTTATGTCAAATGGTTTTTCTTTTAAAGAAACTATATCGTCCAATAGCATTATTGTCCTCAATAAACATCTTCTTGTTTCGGCTCGAAATACTTCGCTATGTACTCCTTTGTTAGCTAAACTATTCAGTTTATCCCATTGTTCAAATAGGGTTTTGGTTGTAGCGACAATCAAGTCAATATTTGTGCTGCTCTTTCTTGAAGTATCAGCGTATGCAAAAAGGCGATTCTTATATTTATCAGCTTTTAAAGAATGACCGTCCATTTTTTCATCCGTTGGAGGAAATATACAGTCAACGACATATTCAAAAATTCTTCGGCACGAAGCAGTTACTTGGGCGAGCTGTTCATTTGTTTCAGAATCTTCAAATGTTTTAAGTGCAGACCATAGTTTATTCCCAATATCTGGCGCAATATCAGAAAGTTTTGAGACTATTTCATCCGCAATAAAAGCTAAAAGTCCACCCGAATTTCTTTTCCATTCCGCAATTCTCCTTGCCTCCTCAAAATTCGAATAAGTATCAAATATTGTATAGCGTCCATTTAATGATTCCGGATTTACTTTCTTAAAACCAAAAGTTTCATAATCGTTAATTAATAAGTCTTCTGTGTCATCTTCTGGTTGATGAAATAAGTTAAATTCATCACCGTGAATTCTACCTAATGCTATTAATGATTGACTATAAAGAATCCAATGAATTTCGGATGAATCATCTACTTCGAGTGCTCCGAGATAAGCTAGGTTACTCTCTAATTCGTCATTGAGATATTCAGCAGTTTTTAAGTCGATACTTTCAAAGCAAATAACGTAAATATCCTTACCGAAAGAATGCTCAATATTTTCCTCAGAGTATCTTTTCCAAGTAACATTTTGAGGATTTGCCCACTGATAGAAAACATTCAAATATTTTTCTTCATTAAATGAATATGAAAATTGAGTTTCGCTGATTACTGTTTTATCTCTTGCTATCATCATCATTAGCAAGTCTCCAACAAAAACTTTGGAATTGGCAGATAAGTTTCTGTGATTTAAAATTAGACTAAAAATTTTTTCTTGTAAATCAAGTCCGTAGAAAGTAGCCAACGATTCGTGTTGTGCGTCAAAATGGAATGCTATTTTCATAAGGTCTTGGTTTGCTTGTGGCTAACAATTGTATAAACGTACCTAAGTACGTTTATTTCTATTTTAGGGGAAGTGCCTTAAAAATCCTACAAAAAATTGGTTTGGGCAAGGAAAAGGGGAAATATGTGCCTTCGCTTTCCAGAGATGTGGTTTCGACTACGCTCAACCACCTATTAGGGAAAGCTGCTCAGTGACCGCGCTTAGGCATCAATGCGGTGAGCTTCTAGGTACGTACTTGCCAAACTTAAATTTCACAAGTCTTGGAAAACTGCGCCATTAGTTACAGTTCCTATTGTGCTTTAGTTATTTTTTTAATTTTTCAAGTTCTTCTTCAATTCCATGAATCACGCTATCCACTGCCCTAACAGTTTCTATTTCTTCATCAATTATTTGACCTCTATTGTAGAGTGCTAACTGCAAGGCCTTCATAAGCTCATTATCATCCAAAAACTTATCGTAATTAGCTATTCTTAATTTGTAAATAGCTATAGAGTCAGAATGTACAAACCCATATTTTGTGGGTTGACTATAATCCGCAATCAAATATTTGAATAGAAAAGGCTGAATAAGCTTTGTCATATTAATTTCAGCTTGTCTCATCCCAAGTTCATCATCCAATCGCTTTAAATTCAATTGAAATAAATTGGTTATGGCAATACGTAAGCTGTCATTGGATAAGGTGTTTAATCCAATGTTCTTTAAATTTTCAAAAGCACTTGTTTTAGGAATAATTTGAAACTCAAGACTGGAATTTGTCAGTGCCTCATAAATTTTTTGAGAATTTGATTTCTTATCATAGATATCAGTTATAAGCTGCTGACTTGATTTAAATATTTCTCTATGTTTAGAAATTGTTTCGTTTATATCACTTCTGGTTTGTAGTAAATCGCTTTTTAGTTCTGTGTAAATCTGTGCTTCTAGTTTTCGTACTTTTCGATCTTCATTCCAATTATTAATCTGAAGGGCAATAAGAATACCAATAACTACAAGTATAATTTCTCCAATCGCGTATTTTAGATACTTTTCTGTTTTACCCTCGGAAAGTAGGTTTTGTCTAATTTGTCTGAAGAACTTAATCATATTTCAGGTCTCTTTTTCTTCCGCAAGCGGCTATCTCAACCAAATTTCCACCGGACATTTGATTTTGCTTTGCAAAATTTAGTTTCGATAATCTAAAGAATTTTATCATTGGTTAGTAGTTGGTCCCGATAGTTATCGGGAATGAAGCACAACGGTCTCATATAACCGTCAGTTACGGGTTAATATGTGTTAATTTTCGGTTTGGCACGGACCTTAGCAATTCCGAGTGGATTCGGACGTAGTCGAATCCGCCGTAATTGCGGTTATACATTGTTGAACTAAACCTAAAGGTAGCTTCAGGAGTTATCTAAATCTCCATTCACTACCTTTAAGATGTATAAAACTAATATTTAGCAAATTATGAAAAAAAAGTAGTACCCTGATCGAACGAGCCTGTGAACGTGTTCCAGAATTCCAGGAATTGTATCTCAAACTAAAACGTTCTGTTGAACTATCGGGCAAAAGCCAAAGCACCCTGACCAACTATGCCCGCTGTCTTTCACACATAGCCCTGCATTTTAAGTGCAGTCCACTCGATCTGGATGAAGAACAGGTGCTGGATTATCTACATGTTTTAAAGTCCCGGCACAAGACCCCGTCGAGCAGCTTCTTCAAGCATACCGTTTATGGTCTGAGGTATGCCTACCGGATATCAAATCGTAAAGAGATGCAGGTAATGCTCCCCGCTATTGAGCGTCCCAAAAAACTCCCTGTAGTTTTAAGTTGTAGGGAAGTAAAGCAACTCTTAAAAGCCCCAAAACTACTGAAGCACCGTCTGGTATTGGCGCTGCTTTATGGCTGCGGACTGCGCTGTTTTGAACTGTGCAACCTACAGTTAAAAGATCTGGATTTTGATCGTATGATGCTTCACGTCCGCCAAGGCAAAGGCAGGAAAGATCGGTATGTACCCTTGTCGAGGATGCAGATCCGCGGACTTAAAACATATCTTGCGGCAGAAAATCCTTGCACCTGGTGCTTCACTGGGAACAATACCGAAGGGCGTCCAGTCCCGCTTTCTACCCAAGGGGTTCGCTGGATTGTACGGGAAGCCCGTAAACATAGTGGTATTCAAAAGGAAGTGACCACCCACAGCCTGCGCCACAGTTATGCTACCCACCTTCTGGAAATGGGCTTGGATATTATGAGTGTAAAGGACCTTTTGGGGCACGCAGATATACAGACCACACTGACCTACCTTCACGTGGCACAACTGGGCAGGCAAAAGCCTTTCAGTCCACTGGATCGGCTCTACAAAGAGTAATGGCATCCGCTGCTCACGAAGTGGCCCAGGTATTAAATCGCAACAGGGAGTCTTTAGCAGACTGTTGTGCCACCAGCTGGCAACTAAGGACCCTGCACGCCCTGCGCAAATGTCGTACGGCTGCCCTGGGCGGTCACATTGACCACTGCACGAATCCATCCTGTAATACCTTGCACCTGAGCTACAACAGTTGCCGCAACCGGCATTGCCCAAAGTGTCAGGGGCACAAAAGGGAACAATGGATCAGGGCACGGGAAGAAGAGCTCTTGAACGTTCCTTACTTCCACGTGGTATTTACCCTGCCTTCAGAACTCAACCGCCTGTGCCTGTACGAACCCAAACTGCTGTATGGCCTGCTGTTCAAAACTTCATGGGAAGTCATAGCGGGGTTTGCTTCCAATCCTAAGTTTTTAGGTGCCGGTCCCGGGATGATCGCCATCCTGCATACCTGGGGACAGAACCTGTCCCTGCATCCGCACTTGCATTGTATCGTGCCCGGTGGTGGGGCAACCAAAAGTGGTAAGTGGAAACCTGCCCGGAACAAGGGGAAATACCTGTTCCCGGTCAAGGCCATGAGCAAGGTATTCCGTGCCCGCTTTGTTGCAGGGTTACGTAAAAAAATTAAAACAGAACAACCAGAGGCCCTTTACCAAAGCCTGTTCAAAAAAGAGTGGGTCGTCTATTGCAAGCGTCCGTTTTTAGGGCCACCTCAGGTAGTGGAATACCTTGGTCGCTATACCCATAAAATTGCGATCAGCAACCACCGAATCAAAAACCTGGATGACAGCGGCGTGGTGTTTTCGGTAAAAGATTACCGCCACGGGGGAAACAAATCCCTGATGTACCTGAGCGATACTGAATTCATCAGGCGCTTTGCCCTGCACATACTCCCTAAGGGGTTTGTGCGCATCCGCCATTATGGGATATTAAGTGCTTACCATAAACGCAAAAGTCTTGACCACTTGGGTAAAACCCTGGGGAAGGTACAGCTCCAAGAAAAACCGCCCCTGCAACACCGAATCTGCCCATCTTGTAAAAAGGGAGAACTGGTGACCCTGCATACGTTTACCGCACGGGGACCACCGGCACACTGGATCACAAAACTTAAAAAATACACTAAAGCACAGTAAGAAAATAAACGCCCTTTGAACGGGATAGGGAAGCCTATGTCCGAAACCAAGCAAAAGCGGCCAAAATACCCCAAAAACAGGAGGTTCAATAGAATTTAAGAAGTGATGGACATACTCGGGAGAAAAACAAGACCTCCAAATCACTATACGGTTCAAGTGCAGACCTTAAATAACCCATCCTAAAACAGACCAATACCCATAGAAGGCTGACCGACAGAGAACCGGTTCAGTCAACACGACGTTCATGCTGGGTCGTACCGACCACACGAACGCTAGTTATTAGCAAAAGTTTTTTATCGATTCTTCATAAATTCAGTAACTACGGAACTTTTTTCAGTTTCCATTTCACAAGTCCAACTGTCAATAAACCATCTTCCATTTTCGTAATGAAGTTGAATGCTATTCAGTCCTCTAATATTAGATTCCGTATTTGGGTCAGTTCGTATTTCAAATGCACTCCAAACTTGGGCAATATTTCCATATTTGTTTACTATTCTTTTTAGTTCCTTTTCGTAAAAATCCTCTTTCGGTGATAATCCGATTGGTATATATTCCGCCTCAAGAGTATGTGATTCCGCTTTTCCATTTTCGTTCAGTCTTGTGATTACAGCAGTTTCTGAATGAATAAATTTATCTCTTTCGAATTCCCAAGGGTCACTACTCGAACCTGAAACAACATCATAATATGCATTAATTATTGCATCTATTGATTGCACATCTTTCGCATATTTTTCTTCGTTCGTTTGTCCGAAAATTGAATTACAAGTAAAAATTATGCTTAGTGATATTAGAATTATTTTGTTCATTTCGGTTGGTTTTAAATTTTTGCTAACAAGTGTATAAACTTACCTAGGTACGTTTATTTCTATTTTAGGGGAAGTGCCTTAAAAGTCCTATAAAAATTTGGTTTGTACAATTAAAAGGGGGGAATATGTGCGTTCGACTCCCTTTCGACTTTAGATTACCTTGAGCTTAGCCGAAAGGCTCAGTGCAGGCTACTTCGTCAACGGAGTAAAAAGGTATGGGCTTTTGTTATTTTTAATTTAGTCGTGTTCCTTTATACGTTCCAATAATCGATTTAAAATCGACTTTCTAGTTTCTATGATACCAATTGCTCCATACGACCTCCCCATATCCCCGATCAAATAATTTTCAAAGCTTGACGTTTTTAAAATCCTATCATAATCATAGGTAATGTCTCGATTGTCCTTTATTGACGAGACCTTCTGATAGAACTTCTGTACATCCTCTTCACTAACTACCAATGTCCCCGTAGTCTCCGTAATATAACCTTCTGGTAATGTATACATTAAAGGTTCAAATTGATTTTCAACTATTCTTGTTATTGCGCTAAAAGAATTCTCTACTAAAACAAAGTCGGCATAGTACTGAGAGAGCTCTTTTACGATATCTTTTTCACGAAAATTATTGAAAATGCCCATCGATTTAGCCGATTCGAATGTCGTTGCGTAATTGGTAGCATTTGTTGAATAAAACAAAGGTTCTACATACATACCAAATTTTTCAATACCCATGGTCCGATTCGGATTTCTAACATACGTTAAAAGTGTATCTAAATATTGAATTCTCTTTTGGTGAAACCTATGGTAATAATTAAGCTTTTCATCATCCTTTTCCAAGTCGAGTAGGACATTGGCAAAGAAGTTGTTTTCCACGATTTTTGCCTTGCGATTGTCATTCCAAGAGTTAATTTGTAAAGCAATTAAAATACCGATAACCACCAGAATTATCTCTCCAATTGCATATTTAAGATACTTTGCTGTTTTACCCTCGGAAAGTAGGTTTTGTCTTATTTGTCTGAAGAACTTAATCATATTTCAGGTTTCTTTTTCTTCCGCAAGCGGCTATCTCAACCAAATGTCCACCGGACATTTGATTTTGCTTTGCAAAATTTAGTTTCGATAATCTAAAGAATTTTATCATTGGTTATTAGTTGGTTCCGATAGTTATTGGGAATGAAGCGGAACGGTCTCGTATAACCGTCAGTTACGGGTTAATATGCGTTAATTTTCGGTTTAGAACTGACGTAAGCAATTCCGAATGGATTCGGACGTAGTCGAATCTGCCGTAATTGCGGTTATACATTGTTGTGCTTTCGTTATTTTTTTAATCAATTTCTTTATCAATCAATTCGATTATTTGCTTAATTCTTATTATTAATGCTTCAGATTGAGCATTAGCAGAATGATTGTATATTATTGCAAATGAAGCCATACCTTCCAATTCTTTATTATCAATTATATTCATTTTAGAAACTGTGTTCTGTGAATTACCGCTTGGAATTTCTAACTTTTTTTTATTATCGTCTAATAACCAAATATGTTCAGTATTATTTACAAAGTTGTTAGCAATTTCTCTCGAAATACCTAATTCTCTGATAAACGGTTCTAGCTGTTGGTACATTTGATTAGTCCAAATTGATTCAAGTTCTTGAAGTGTAACTATGTCAGATGACCAATTTGATAATAACTGTTTTAAATTTTGATTTGTTATCAAACGAAGATTTTCAGAATTGGTCAAATCACTTTGTACTGGATTAAATGTTGGGTCAATATCTATTTCAGCTATTGACTTTACCAAACTAGCTCGAGAAATTTGGTTGGGATTATCTATAGCCTTATAAATATTTAGAGCAGATTTGACGATATTCTCTCTCATTAGCATTTTCTGTTCTAATTGGATTAGATTGGCTTGATAAACTTCTTTTAATTGAGTTAAAATGATTTGTTCCTTTTTGACATCTTTTTTTGTTTCATTGAAGTTGTTTACTTGCAATGCAATGAGAATCCCTATCACAACCAAAAATATTTCTCCAATGGCATAAATAAGATACCTGCTGAATTTGTTTTCAGAGAGTAGTTTCTGTCTAATTTTTCTAAAGAATTTTATCATTGGTTAGCGGTTTCGGATAATGAAGCACAACAATTGTATAAACTTACCTAGGTACGTATATCTCTATTTTAGAGGGAAGTACTTTAAAAGTCCTATAAAAAATTGGTTTGGGCAAGGAAAAGGGGAAATACGTGGGTTTGGCTTTGCCAAAGGTGGTTTCGACTCCCCTTAGACTCCACTTCGGTTCCGCTCAATGACCGCGCTAAAGCACTAATCAGGTGAGGTTGTTGGCTTTTTAATTTTCCATTTTTGACATATCCGCAAACATCAGTTCCCATTGATGCCCGTCTAAATCAGCAAATGTGTCATAATACATCCATCCGTGGTCAGCAGGTTCCTTATAACTAGTCCCACCATTATCTTTTGCTAGCTTAACAAGTTCAAGCACTTTGTCCTTGCTCTCAACTTGAATAGCAATCAATACTTGAGTGGTCGATTTATCTGCTATCGGTCTGTCCGTGAATGTCGAAAATTTGTCCTTTTTTAAGAGCATAGCGTAAATTGTCCCTTCGTTTAATTCCAACGCCAATGTGTTTTCATCGCAAAAGTCTTCATTAAACTTAAACCCAAGGTTTGTCCAAAAAGCTCTTGTTACTTCTATGTCAGTCACAGGTAAGTTGACATAAATGGTTTGTACTTTCATAATTGTTCGCGTTTTTTTATTGATTTCGTTTTTAGCTTCTGTACAACAAGTGTTTAAACTTACCTAAGGTACGTTTATTTCTATTTTAGGGGAAGTACTTTAAAAGTCCTATAAAATTTGGTTTGGACAAAGAAATTGAGAAATATGTGCCTTCGACTCCGCTCAGTGACCGCGCTCAGGCACCAAATCTTTTAACGCAGCTCAGGGCAGGCTGCTCAATCACCTACTTTTAATCATCTTTTTAAGCAACGAAATTTGACCAAGATGATAATAGCTATGCTCTATAACGCCTTCAATATTCCGCACATAGGTACCATATTTTTCATCCACAAATGTGGAGTTTAGTGTGTTTTCAGTAAGGCGGGAAACTTCATTGACAAATATCTCCGCATTCTTAATAAAATCACTTTTCAGGCTTTCCCAATCCCTTTCAGATTCAATTTTTGGGTGGTCAAAACTATAGGCGTCCCGTATCTCAAGATTCCCGCCCTTGAATACATTTATAATACCGGCTAGATAATAATTCACATGAAAGGTCAGCGCGGCAATCGAATTCAATCCAGCTATCTTTTGCATGGCCTGTTCCCAGGTTACATCCTCCAATAGCTCCTTGTAATTGGTATTTGCAATCCAGCGTCCGCTTAACAGTACTTCCGTTAGTCTACCCGCCAATTCTTTATTCCGTGCCATGCTATGATTAATATTTTTCCCAATAGGCTAGTATTCATATTTTATATAACCTGCTTTAACTACCCATATAGCGACTAAAATTCCTATAAATTATCTATTTCGGCAAGGAAAAGGGGGAAATATGTGCCTTAGACTCCTCTTCAACGGCGCTCACAGTGCAATATGATGCAACTTTAACTAAACCTACTGCTTGATTATTTAATCTACTTTGATCTTTGCTCCGTAGAAGGCGTTTATCAAGTAAAGGATATTAATAAGAGGACCGATCATCAAGGCTTGTTGCCAATCTATGATATCCACATAGGTAATAAAAAAGGTTAAAAATGTTATTCCTGAGAGCACGATTGCCGTCCATTTCAACCATTTTTTCAAATACGTATCGCTTATATACAATTTTAGTAAACCACCTAGAAATATGAGGTTACCAAAAACAAACACCACCGTCGCCATTTGATTTGCCATCTCCGACATTTCAAAAGTGGTGTTTTGATAGCCACCAAGCATAATGGGGTATGTGGTAAGTAGTATCAGCTGCCCCACCGAAATAATTGCCCAACTAACTTCTTTCAACTTAAAGGCAAAATACAAGGCACCGATAGCGATCATGGTCATAAATAGAAATTCTGCCTTCCAATGCATTCCATATATCTGCCAGTTATCATTGACGTATTCGTGCCTTTCCACTGGATCTAGCGGAGCTTTGCTAGACAAATAGATATAAATCCCTACCGTGATATTAATCATAACGGAACCAATAATCCAAAGTAGTTTTCCAAGTTTCATAAAGTATGTTTTTATTGAAGGTTGTTATTTTTTTAATTCGGCCTCCACTAGAGCTATAAGTTCCTGGTTTCGGCTTTGTGTATCCAATATCAACTCATTTTGAACACCGATCATCATTTTTGTCGCGAATAGGTCGGATAATAATTTTTTATCCGTGGCGATGTCCAATTCCTGTAAAGATGGCATCTTTGAGGAAATCCCAATAACAACAAGAATGATTTCTCCAACGGCATATTTTAAGTACTTTCCAGTTTTTCCTTCGGAAAGTAAATTCAGTCTAATTTTTCTAAAGAATTTTGCCATGGGTCAGTGGTTGGTCAAATAAGTCGTGTTACTAATAGCAACATGGTGTAAAACACGAATTTAAATACTGGGGAAGTACCTTAAAAATCGTACAAATATTTGATTTGGGCAAGGAAAATGGGAAATATATGGTCTTGGCTCAACTCCTCCTTTCAAGTCCATAATCGTAAGGTTTATCTACCAATCTTTTGATAGTTGCCATTTGTCCGCAATGCCACATAGTATGTTTTATGTTCCAATCAATGGCCTCAAACTTGGTTTTAGCCACGGGGTGCGGCACTTTGGTGGGTTCCACGGGTTGCCACAAGTCGGATTCCGACAACGAGTTGATGACCTCCAAGGATTTGTCTTGCATCCGTTGTAAATCGGACGTAAGCTCGGCTGGGGTCCAAGTTCCCTTCATTTCTTGGGCAAAGGTGTCGTAACCACATAATTTGGTATACGACCTTAGGTCCATTTTTTCCAAAAGTTCCGGTAAATGCCCTACCGTGGTCATTATGGAATGGTAGTAGATACTCACCACTAAATGACCTATTTGCCAACTAAAATTTGAACCTAAAGCTTCGGGGATGATTTCCCATTTCTCAGCGGGAACGGAGTCCATCAGCCTATGCGTCCAGTCATAGGCGGTTTCCGTTTGTTTATTGAGGATTTCTATTTCTGTCATGATTATACTATTCCGACTTTACATCCGTAGGGAAATAAATTATATCCACTCTTTTAAATATGCGTATGCACATTAAAAATCCTATAAAAAATTAATATCGGCAAATTGCATGTGTAATTTGTGGCTTCATATTATTGGAAAATTACTGTAAAACAGTATGGCAAAAGCTTCGCCACCAATCGGCCTCACCAAAATAATCCCATAGCAAGAGTACTATTAAGGAGGTAATGGCAACCAAAACATAGGGCGAATAAATTCTCTTTTCCTTTCTAAAATCGGCATAAATCAAAATACAGAGCACAAGAATAATCAGCCCACTGGCAAGATACACGCATTGGTTAAACGAAATGGGGGTTGGATAACCATATGCGACCAGCATGGGGAAATATAGAAGCCTTGCCAAAGCGGGAAGCATGACCCAAAAGGTGCTCGAAAATAAGTATCGGGCGTGCAGGTCTACATCTTTCTTTTTTAAAATCGCCATAACCACGGAATAGGAGAATCCAAACACAAAAACAAAATCGGCAAATACAAAGCTATATCGGAGGTTTTCCGAAATATTCTCCAACTTTAGATTGTTGGGAATAATCTGCAGGGCTGAAAAAACCACACCTCCTGCCAAAAATAATCCGATAGTTCCCAAAATACGGTGCAGGTTCATATTGGACCTTTGGTATAAGTAAGGCTGAACGATTAACAAAACATACCAGGCCGTAGCGGATAGTCCGTGCAGGTGCTGTTGAAAACTGGCCTCTTTGAAGGTGCTCCAATAGGAAAAGTAAAAACCTAAAAAGGCAATTAAAAAGGGAATGGTTAACCAAAGATGTGCCTTTTGAAACTTTTTCATTACAACTTCTTTTGCAACAGCAAGATAGAAGTTAGTCTGGCCTATTTTTTATTGATAAAAGACCGATGTATATTGGTAGAAGACACTTTTTATTTGGTTGCCGATGGCAATTCCCCAAAATATTTTTTATAGGTAGCGGAGAAGTTGGAAGGATGTGAATATCCCAGTTCCCGACTTATTTCCGAGGCAGTGCGATGATTGGTCAATAGTTCTTCCCGGGCATATTCCATACGTATTTTGGTCTTATACTGTTGTGGGGCACTTCCAAAAAGTTGTTTGAACAAGGTCTTGAATTTTGTATTGCTCATATTCGCAATGGCCGCAAGTTCATTTATAGAGGGGTAGGATTCGGCCAATGGGTCCCTAAGATATATGGAAGCAGCAAATAAATTTTTCACATCATCCGTATGTAACTCATTATGTGTTCTGGATTGGGCATGCAAACTAAGTTTTCTAATAAAAAGATGCATAAAATGTAGCACATGGGAATGACAGGCCATTTTATCATCAATACTGCCCAAAGCCTTGTACAGTGCTGTTTCCAGGGTAGTATCTAAGTCCTCGTAAATGATGTTCTTGGATAAATCTATAATAGATTTCCAATCATCAAAATACGTATCGAGGAAGGAACGATGAAAATGGACCGAAGCAAGCTCCATTTCTATATTGGGAGGTAGGAGCGTTTCAATTTCCAAACCAGCACCATAGAGCAATATACCGATGGGGAGGTGTTTTTGAAAGGCAATGTTCTCGTCATTGGCCTTTTTGTTCTGTTGTGTATTGGATAAATTGATATGAATAAGTAACCATTCAGAACCCTGGGGATTAACGGATTTCATTTGTATGGGAGTTTTGAAAAAGGACTTTTTAAAATGATAAAATTCCATTTGGCCGGGAAACTCCAGAAACCGCATGCCCCTACCCCCACCGATGGAAGGGTGAAGCATGTACTCCCCTTCCCGAAACTCCAGCTTAAAATAATGTTCAAACTGGCTTTTTAAATTCTGGGTGATATTTAGTTCTACGAGCAAGAAGTTTAAATATTAAGTGTTTTTACCATATTTACCTCCAATATACCATAAATCCTAATCATTAAATTACACTATATAATTGCTATGTTTAAATTTTCCATGTAGTAGGGTCCTGCCTCTATAAGTCATTGTAACACCAAAAAACTACAAAGGTTTTAAAAGGCTTCTATGGATATAGGCCCGTTGGCCGTTTTGCAAACGAACATGCCCCCAATTTTGGGTGTGCCCCAATATGTTTAAAGTATCGTTTCGCTGCACTGAACCAATTTTTAACCCTTTGGAGGTAGGCGATTGTCGAAGATTTGCCACCGATCCGGACACTACCGCTCGTGCATCCTTGGGCTGGGTAATGGAATTAATGGAAATGGAATCCGTCCGTTTTATGAAAGGTAGCGGATTCACGGCGCCTCTTCCACTGGCATACACACCAAAATGAAGATGTGGAGCGGTTGTCCGCGCGTTACCGGAATTTCCTACCAGCCCCAAAGTGTCCCCCCTTTTAACCCGACTTCCTCCTTGTACCAATATGCTATCCAAGTGCGCATAATAAACCGATTTGCCAAACAAACTTTCCCGAAGCCAAACCTGCTTTCCTCCCAATCCACGGTTTCCAGTAAAGGTAATCCTACCTTCTTTTACGGCCACCACGGGAGTTCCTCTAGGCGCAAAGATGTCCACGCCTTCATGGCTTCTCGCCCCGCCATCGCGCTCCGCACCCCAAAAACTGCGAATGGCGCTATAATCTTTGCCAGCCACCGGAAAGCCAAAGGATGGTGAAGTATATAGTATTAAATCTATACTTCCAGTAAACCCTATGGTAGGTTGTACCACAAGAAGATATTTGCCAGTAGTCCCGACTTGATATTCAAGGTTCTTGGTTGCTGGGTCATTGCTTTTGATAACATCGCTCGTAGTCAAGCTATCCGAATGGATTTTTAAAAGATCCAGAAAAACGGGTTGCGAAATGGTATCCGTTTCCGCTTGCACATACAACAAACTTCCTTCCTCCAGAAGGAAGCGGTACCCCACCGTACGATTTTGCCAAGAATCCCTAATTCCCCTTTCCGCATACGGTAATTCAATGGTTAAACTGTCAAGTAAGGCTTGTTCAAAGGCACGTTGCCAGTTCTTGAAACCTTGGGAATCTTCCTCGAAATTGCGCCTATACAATTCCCTGGCAGTAGGATCTGTAACCACATCGGTAATTCTCCGTACCTGTTTACAGGTCACCAATGCGATTCCTATCAAAAGGAAGAGAAAAATACGGCCAAATTTCATGCTATAAATGGATTTAAAACAAAAATCGAACCCTTTTTAGGGTCCGATTTATGAAAATATATACGGATCTTTATTTCTTCAGAAAAGAAATCAAGATATCGTTCAATTCCTTAGAATGCGTAACGTTGAGACCATGGGGTGCTCCTTTGATTACCTCATAGGTACTGTCTGAAATTCCCTTGGCCGCCTGTTCCGCAGAGGTCTCAATGGGTACGGTTTCATCCGCATCGCCATGAACCACCAAGGTAGGAACGTTTACATTTTTGAGTTCGGGTCTAAAGTCGGTGTGCATCCATGCCAAGGCTGTTTGTATGGTAGCTCGTGGTGATGCGTGGGAAGCAATGATGAAATCATATTCCAACTGTCCTTCGCTTACCTTGTTCTTATTATCATCGTAATTGTAAAAGCCTTTATGGAAGTTCTTTAAGAAGCCTACACGGTCCTTTTGCAGACCTTCCTTAATATTGTCCAATACGTTTTCGGGTACCCCCGCCGGATTATCATCCTTTTTCTTGACCAACGGAATTATAGAACTGATCAAGGCCGCTTTCGCTATTTTCTTGCTTCCATAATCCGTTAAATATCGGACCACTTCGCCGCCTCCCATGGAGAATCCGACAATTACAACATTATCCAATTCCAAGCCTTCAATAAGGGTATCCAAATCGCTCGCCAATGCGGAATAGTCATAATCTCCCCAAGGGGCCGAGGAAATTCCAAAACCTCTACGGTCATAGGAAATACAACGGTATCCTTCTTCAACGATTTTCCAAACCTGGTGCTCCCAGGATTTTCGACTCAGGGGCCATCCGTGAATTAGAATCACCGGTTGTCCTTCTCCATAGTCCTCATAGAATATATCAACAGCTTCTTTTGCTTTTTTATTTGTTATAAATGGCATCTTAATTTTTTTTTAGTTCCCTTGAATATACCTTTCCATTCTAAAACACCTTGACGCTTTTAATTTGATTGTTACCTGAATCCATGTTTTGCTAACTTTACATTATGTATACTCCCAACCATTATAAAAATGAGGACATTTCCCAGGTGCGGGATTTCATAGAAAACAACGGTTTTGGAATCTTGATCAATCAGGTCGATGGAAAACACTGGGCCACCCATATTCCTATGGAATTGGTTACCGATACACATGGAACCGATTTTTTGGTTAGCCATATTTCCAAAGCCAATCCGCAATGGAAAAGTTTTAATGACAGTGATGAAGTGCTTTGCATTTTTAATGGACCACATAGTTATGTTTCCTCCTCCTGGTATACCGATGAGGAAGTACCCACCTGGAATTATATTGCCGTACATGTATATGGACTCATTACGATTTTAACCGAAGAAGAAGTTCTGGCCTCCATGCACAAGCTAGTGGACAAATACGAAAGTGATTCCAAACATCCCATTTCATTGCACGATATGTCCGATAAAACCATGGCGCAGATTAGGGGCGTTGTGGGATTTAAGATAAGGATAACGGATATCCAGGCTACTTATAAGCTTTCCCAGGGAAGGGAAAAGGACCATGCCAAGATTATATCTGAGCTTAAAGAACGTGATGCGGGTGCAAAGGCCATAGCCACTAAGATGGAAGAAAAATAAAGGAGAATGAAAAAGAGGGTCAAACATCTTTTGTTTCTTTACCTAGTGTTATGGGTAGTAACCTTGGTATACTTCCTTATCCGATTTTCCAGACGTAATGGTAGCTTTTCAGAATATGTTTCCTTTTTCCTAGATCTGGCCTCACGAAAGTTTATCCTTATTGGCTTTCATATTCTTTTTATACTTTTTGGCCTACTCTATTTTGTAATCGTCCATTTTATAAAGGTGGGGCAAAAAAAGGGAAGCGCTACGGCATGGCGGCAGTTCTCACTATGTTTTATAATGCCTTTGGTATTTCTAATCGTTGGATTTAAGACCGTGGTCTATATTAACGCCTACGAGGGACACAATTTTCAGTGGGACCATACTGCCATAAACAAAACGGGCAGGGCAAACCATTTTTATGAAACGGACGGCAAGCAACGAGGCGCAAGTGTTTTTGGTTGGTCCGAGGATAATACCGAGGCTATTGACCAATTGATACGGGCGAACGTGGAGTGGGTGGCGATCATTCCATTTTTACATCAGGAAAATGAAACCGTCTCACAAATGGAAATCCCCGATGCTTCGGAAACCTATAGCAGAAGGGATTCAAGTTTTATAAAGGCCATCAACGATCTGCACAAAAACGGCTTGCATGTACATCTTAAGCCCCATTTATGGATGAGCGAAGGTTGGCGTGCCAACATTAAATTAAAGAACAAAACCGAATGGGACCAATGGTTTGAATCATACCGATCAAATATGCTAAGGTACGCCAGAATTGCACAGGAAACCAATACGGAGCTTTTTTGCATTGGGACGGAATTGAGGACTTCCATAAAAAATCAGCCTGAAAAATGGGAGCAGCTGATCAAAGAGATTCGCGCCATTTACGACGGTGAATTAACGTATGCCGCCAATTGGCACGATGAATACGAACATATAGATTTCTGGGACCAGTTGGACTATATTGGTATCCAAGCCTATTTTCCGCTGACCAAGGAAAAACTACCAAACTTGGAAAGCATAGAGAAAGGTTGGGACAAGCACCTAAAGGTTTTGGAAGCGGTACACAAAAAATACAATAAGCCCATTCTTTTTACGGAAGTGGGCTATAAAAGCACCCCGGATGCCACCATAAAACCGTGGGAATGGGGTTCGTATTTTAGCACGCTGACCGAAAAGAAGTCGGATATGACGCAGCAGTTGGCCTATGAAGCCATGTTCAGAAAAAATTGGAATCAACCTTGGTTTGCCGGACTTTATATCTGGCAATGGCAAAACAGGAGTACTGCTGAGGAGGCCCAAACCGATATTGATTTTTCACCCCGCTACAAGCCCGCCGAAAACGTCATCGCGAAGTGGTTTGGCACACCTCCCAATAATTGAAAGTGATTTTATAATCTAAAAAGCACAGCATTGCAGCGGCAATTTGATTGCTTCCAAAAAAATATCAACTGTCCTTGAGCGATTTCATATCGATTACAAATCGGTATTTAACATCGGACTTCTGAAGTCGGTCATACGCGTCATTGATATCCTGGATGTTGATCATTTCTATATCGCAAACCACATTGTGCTTCCCACAAAATTCGAGCATTTCCTGGGTTTCCTTAATACCCCCTATCAAAGATCCGGCAATACTTTTTCTGCCCATTATCAATCCGCCACCATGAAGTGGGTCCAAAGGTTCCGCCGCTCCTACGATAACCATATTTGCATCACGTTTTAGCAAGTTGACATAAGGGTTCATATCATGTCCTACCGGAATGGTATTCAATAAGAAATCAAAACTGCCTATAGGTTTATTTATTTCATAACCGTTATTGGAAATTAGCACCCAATCAGCTTTTTGTGGAAAACTTCAAGCTTCCCACAAAATATCTCACTCATCCCGATAATTGAAATATTTTTTGAAAATTTGGTTTTTCTTTAAGAAAATTCCAATCTTTAAACGGGTAGAAAGGTTTTGATTATGGTTCACCTTTTAAGTTTTTTTAAATACTTACTTAGGCCATTTAAGGCAGATGGATTCTTGCCCAATCTTTTTCTGCTATTGCCTAGAATTATAACAGGTGCCCTATTGGCTTTTGTATATGCCCCTGACAAGTTTGGAACTCCTTGGACACCGGAATATATGCAATTATCCCTATTTGAGGTATCCAGTACATTTGTTGATTATATAGCATTTCACGGATATCCTTTTGATGTTTTGCCCAAGTTTTTTGCTTGGTCCATTGGCTTTATGGAAGCCTTTGGAGGTCTTTTGTTAATTGTAGGTTTAAACACGCGCATGACCTCATTTTTTGTTTTCCTAACCATGTTTATGGGTATATTTTTTAGGATTTGGGACGGCTCATGGGATGTCCTTCCCGTTTTCTTTTTCTTCTGCATAGGGCTCTTTTTTATGGGCTTTGGAGGTGGAAAATATAGCTTGGACCATTATATATCCAAGCGATACTTCTAGTTAAAGATTATCCAATTGGTTGCTTTTTTTATCCTGGCTGATGGTCCAAAAGAATCCCACAAAGAAGAATGTATCCGCGTTGGGTCGTATGGTCCTTCGCTCATAAGTCCCCATGTCATTTGGCGTATTGGCGTATTGATATCCATTCACATTATTAAATCCGGCTACATTACTTATGGAAAAGTATAAGATTTTTTGTTGTGATAATAGATAGGCCCAGTTTACACTAAGATTATTATAAGCCTTTGCCTTTTGGCTCTGGAACTCCATTTTATTAGGGTCGTTGTACATTCTCCCAGACCCATAATTGTAAGAAATGCCTACCTGAGAGCGCAAATCCTCTATCCAGTACTTTGTGACCAAGGACAAACTATGCTTAGGAGCAAAATTAGGAGTTGCCTTTTCCTTAAAATTCCTGTAGTTCCTTTGTGTATCCAAAAAGGAATAGGATACCCAATAATCAAGGTTGCCAATGCTTTTATTATCTCTCCAAAAGATATCCAAACCAGAAGCATATCCCCCACCGCTATTGTTGAAAATTGAATTGAACTGTGGCATTTCGGTATCGAACTTTACCAATTGGTCATAATTCTTGTAGTATGCCTCTGCCCTAAAAGTTTTCCCATTATCCAAAAACTGATAATTTAATATATAGTGAGAGGTCTTTTCGGTTTCCAAGTTTTGGTCAAATTTTAAGTATTCAGTCCACGGATTCTGGTAAAAATCTCCATAGGCCAACGAAAATTGCCCTTTCTCACTACTCTTATAGGCCAAGGCCATTCTTGGTGAAAAGGTAATCTGATCAAGAAGATTGCTTTTCTCTAAACGGCCACCGAGTTTCATCGCAAATTGATTGCTTAAGTAAATATCCGTTTCGGCAAATCCGCTAAAAAGATGATCCTTAAAACCATAGGAAAAAACATCGGCATTGGAATCCGTATACTGTTCGTCAAATTGCTGATTGAAATATTCCGCTCCAAACATTAATTGAAATCTATTGCTGAATTTTTTGCCCAACTTGGTCTTTAAGTGTGCGGCCACTTCTTTGGAATCAATGGAATTTTCTAGGATATCCACATTGTTTTTATCTATAGAAATACTAGCTCCGGAAGTAAGGGTCCACTCATTTTCAAAATAGTTTTTATATGAACTGTTCAAATAGAAATTGTTGTTTTTTAAACCATAGGGTACGTATTCCTCAAAATTGATATCCTGTTGTTCCACCTCTACATTGGAATGGTTGAAACCGGTATAAAATTTAAACATACTACTTTCGCCCTGACTGCGAAATACCGCTTCTCCTGCAACGGATTCGTAAGGTTTGTTCCAACGCATATCCTGGTCGGATAGTACCAAGAATTGATATGGGCCCAAATTCGTATAACTTGTGTTTATGGAAAGGGACTTCTTCCCCCAAATTTCGGTATGACCAAGACCCGCACCTACAGACATTATGGAAATATCCGTTTTTTCCTGATCAGGAATATCCGTAGTATTCAAAAGCAGCACACTGGATAACGCTTGTCCGTATTCGGCTGAATATCCCCCCGTGCTAAAGGTAATTCCCTTAAAAAGAAATGGGGAGAACCTGCCTCGGGTGGGCATATTGTTCGTAGTAGCGTTAAAAGGTTGAAACACACGTAATCCATCTATAAAAACCTGGGTCTCTCCCGCAGCACCTCCCCTAACGAACAATCGCCCATCTTCATTTACGGTGCTTGTCCCTGGTAACGTCCTTAAAGCAGCGACAAAATCACCTGCTGTGCCTGCGGTGGTAACAATATCCAAAGGTTTTAGAACAGATGCCTTGGAGTTATCGCCCGCCTTAAAACTTCCTGCCGTCAAGGTGACACCGGTCAACTCATTAAGTGCTTCATACAGTGTGATTTCAAGGTTATTTAAATAAGTTACATCCCCGGCTTGTGAAAACGGTTCAAAGGAAAGCATGGAAACCAATAAGTTTTGTGTGCCCGTCTCAGTGGTCTCAAAGCTAAAATATCCTTGGGCATCCGTGGAGGCCCCATCATAGGTGCCTTCCAAATAGACATTTGCGCCTTCTATTGGTTTTTTTGCGGCATCCGTTACGATTCCCGAAACAACGGTTTGGGCAAATGTTCCCGTGGCGATTAAAAGAATGATAAATAGATTAATTTTTTTCATGTTGTTTTCCTTGATTGATTACACCACAAAACTCTTTGAATGACACACGGTATAAAATTCCTTGTAACCGAATTGTAGAATTTATAACCTGAATTGATACGATTTTTGAACATTACATTTCACTCCATACATTCCACAGTTCGGTATTTTCATTTTTAAAAAAAGACAGTGTTCATTGAAATTTGAAGCAACAAATAACTTTAAAACCTTACACATGAAAAGATTAGGAATTATTTTAGGATTAGTATTTACTAGCATGATCATGCAAGCGCAAGATCAAGAAGGAGTCACCGTTACTGTAACCATTGAAAATGTATTATCTGATGAGGGACAAATTATTGGTTCACTGCATACAGCGGACACCTTTATGAAGGCACCAGGTGTCCAAAATAAAAGCAAGGATGCATCTATAGGGAAAGTAACCCTTACCTTCCCCAATGTTAAGCCGGGTACTTTTGCATTGATGTTGATGCATGATAAAAACGGTAACCAGCGTATGGATTTTGAACCTTCTGGGATGCCCAAAGAAAGCTATGCCACTTCCGGGGATATGGCCTTTGGACCTCCAAGTTTTGACGGATCAAAGTTTGAAGTTGCGGATAAGGACCTTGAATTTAGGGTACGTTTCTAAAAGAAGCATCAATAACAAAAGATAACGGCTCCCTTTTTAGGGAGCCGTTATCTTTTTGATTCTAATTTTCTACTTTTATTTCTCAACCAAGATTCTTTTTTATATGTCAAAAATGATAAAAGCAGTCAATTTTGAGGAATATAGTTCCCATTTTCCAGCGGAGATTCAGAAGAAATTACATCTACTAAAAAAGTTGGTAAAAGAAACAGCCCCAGAAGCCGTGGAGGGTATAAGTTATGGGATGCCGGCCTACAAATTAAAGGGGAAGCCATTGGTATATTTTGCGGCACAAAAGAATCATTTCGGGTTCTATGCCACTCCTTCTGTGCATGCCGCGTTTGAGGCGGAATTAGCGGGTTACAAAAGAGGGAAAGGTTCCGTACAGTTTCCCTTTAATGAGGAACTACCATTGGAGGTCATAAAAAAAATGGTCAGTTTCAAAGTGAAGGAACTAAGTAACTGACCATTTTTTTATCTGTAAGTTTTTAGATTTCCTCTGCCAACCAAGCTTTCATCATCCAGACCGTTTTTTCCTGTTCCGTGATAAAATCGCTCATCATTGAATTGGTACCTTCATCATTGGCTTCGTCCGAGGCATTCAAGATTCCCCTTTCAATAGTCAAAAGTTCCTTCAGTGAATCCACGATAAGACGAATGGCATCATCGTCTTTAGTGATATTTTTACCCACGGGAACCGATGCGCTTTCTATATAATCCTCAAAAGTATGTAAAGGCACGCCTCCCAGTGTAAGAATACGTTCGGCAATCATATCTACTTTTAAATTGGCGTCCGTGTAAAGTTCTTCAAACTTTAGGTGCAGGTCAAAAAATCGTTTCCCCTTGATATTCCAATGTATTCCCCTTAAGTTTTGATAATACCTTTGAAAATTGGCCAAAAGTAAATTTAGCTCCTTACTAATAATTTGTGATTTATCGGTTTCTAAACCTATGCTATTTAGTTTCATCTCTTTGTATTTATATGTTCCTAAGTAAATTATAAATTTCATTATAAAGATATCAAATAAACCTGACGTCGATTATAAGATTTATTGATAGTTTTGATAACTTTATAGTTAAAATCATTCACATGACCATTACACAGTTGCGCTATGTTCTTGCTGTAGCAGAATATAAGAATTTTACACTTGCAGCCGAGAAAAGTTTCGTTACCCAACCAACTTTAAGTATGCAGGTTCAAAAACTTGAGGATGAATTGGATATCCAAATATTTGATCGAGGAAAAAAACCTATTTCCGTTACCGATGTAGGCGAAAAAATTGTAGCCCAAGCCAAAAATATTGTCAACGAAGCTAATAGGATAAAGGACATCGTAGATCAGGAAAAAGGATTTATAGGTGGAGACTTTACCTTGGGCATAATACCTACGATTATGCCTACACTCTTACCCATGTTTCTTAAAACTTTCATCACCAAATACCCTAAGGTCAACCTCATCATAAAGGAGCAAAATACAGAGAACCTTATTGAAAATTTAAAGGACGGACATTTGGATGCAGCTATCGCGGCTACACCTTTGGAAGAAGATGATATCATTGAACGTCCACTTTATTACGAACCCTTTGTAGGCTACGTACCCAAAAATCATAGATTGGGAACTTATGATACTCTTGAAGTGGAAGACTTGGATGTCACCGATATTCTTTTGTTGCAGGATGGGCACTGTTTTCGGGAAGGCGTTTTGAATCTCTGTAAGGCTCCTAAAAAATTAGGTGGTGATCATTTCCAATTACAGAGCGGTAGTTTTGAGACTTTGATCAATCTGTCCAATGAAGGACTTGGAATGACCCTTCTCCCATTTTTGAATACTTTGGAATTGGAAGACGAAAAAAAGGAAAACTTAAAATATTTTAAAGAACCATCCCCAGCCAGGGAGGTAAGTCTTATTTATCATAAAAGTGAACTAAAAATACAGATTACGGAGGCTCTTAGGGATGTTATCTCCTCCGTTGTAAGAGGTGCGATTGCATTTCAGGATGTAAAGATTATCAGTCCCTTAGGGAAGTAAGGTGTCACTTTCCTTTTAAACAATAAATCATACCAACAATTGGAATTGGTAAATTAAAAAAGCCACTTTGCAGTGGCTTTTAACTTATGATTTTAAGTACATTAAACTTTGTTGAAGTTCCGGTTTGTCCACTATAAAAGTTTCTAACCAAGCTTTTAATTCCTCTACCTCTTCAGGTAGTAATCGTACAAGTGCCTTTTTGAGTTCCTTGTAGAATAATTTTGCATCAAAACTAACCTTTTGTAGTACAGTTTTACTGTACTCCAACATTGTTCTTTTCATGTAAACACGTTTTTAAATTAGTTGTTGTGTAAATTTAAACCCTAAATAGGATATAATATTGTAGCCAAAAAGTTAAAATCAATTAAATAATGTTAAACCGATTCTTAAGTCTACAGGCCTTAATATAACAAAATCAATTATAATATCATAACGTTTTGATTTACAAGTAAGAACAATTTATTTACATGAAAAAAACAATCATCCCTCTCTTGTTGATATTTCTATTGTTTAGCTGTGCCAGTTTAAAAAGAAAGACAATAAAAAAAATAGATGTTACCCTTAATTCGTCTTTCTACAGAAATCAATTCACTGGATTTTTGGTGATTGATCCAATTTCCAGAGATACCCTATATAATTATCATAGTGATAAGTATTTTACACCGGCGAGTAACACTAAAATCTTCACTTTATATACTGCTCTAAAAACCCTTCCAGACCATATTCCCACCCTTAGATACACTGAACAAAATGACACATTGTACTTTGAGGGCACGGGAGATCCTTCCTTTTTACACCATTATTTAAAGGATAGTACAGGATTCAATTTTTTGAAAAACAGAGATAATCTCGCCTTTTACAATGGGAATTTTATGGATACCGAATGGGGTCCGGGATGGTCATGGGACGATTTCCAATGGTATTATTCCCCTGAACGAAATGCCTTCCCAGTTTATGGGAATACTGTCATGATTTATGATACTCCGGAATGGAACATATCCCCAAGTTACTTTATGGATAGTGTAAATACCATTCGAAATGAGTGGAACAGGGAACGGAACAAAAACCTATTCTATTTTGATAAAGGAACAAAAGACACCTTGGAAATTCCTTTTAAATCAAATAGAAATACCATAAAGAACATTTTGGAAACTTCACTCAACAAACCGATAACACTGGCAAAAAAGATGCCTGAGGGTCCCAAAAAAACACTTTACGGAATTCATGCAGATTCCCTTTACGTTCGACTAATGCATGAAAGCGATAATTTCATCGCGGAACAGTTATTGATCCTGGCCTCCGGAGAACTAACGGATACCCTGAATACTTCGAATGCCCAAAGGTATATATTGGAAAATGATTTGAAAAACCTACCCCAAGAACCAAGATGGGTAGATGGCTCGGGACTCTCAAGATACAATCTGTTCACGCCGCAATCCATGGTATACGTATTAAACCAGCTTTATAAAGAAGTGCCTCAAGAACGGCTTTTTAGTATTTTTCCTGCAGGAGGTGTTTCGGGAACAGTTGAATCTTGGTACGGTGGAATAGAGGAACCCTATATCTTTGCGAAATCGGGAAGTCTAAGTAACAATTATTGTCTAAGCGGATATTTAAGGACCAGAAAAGGAAAGTTGCTAATCTTCAGTTTTATGAACAATCACTTTAGGCATTCCTCATCGGAAGTAAAGGAACGAATGCAGACTATTTTTGAAGCGATACGGGAGGGATATTAGGTGTTGGTTGTTGGTTGTTGGTTGTTGGTTGTTGGTTGTTGGTTGTTGGTTGTTGGTTGTTGGTAATAAAATTAACTATTAAATCCTATCAACTTATTAATTTGCGCATATTGCAGCAGCATGACGGTCTTGGCATCACGGATTTCACCTGTAGCCATCATTTGTAACGCCTTTTCAAAGCGCATTTCCAAAACTTCGATATTTTCGGTTTCATCGTCCGCACCCCCTCCTGCATCAACCTTCATGGCGTCTTGATACTCCCCAATGAACAAATAGAGCTTCTGGGTTACGGACCCCGGACACATATAGGTGACCAATACCTGTTCTACTTCGGTAAGTTGATACCCAGTTTCTTCCAATATTTCCTTTAAAATACATTCCTTGGGCGTGAGTCCGTCCAATACACCCGCACAGACCTCCACCATCATTCCATCCGTATTGTCATTTACATACGTGGGCATCCTAAATTGACGGGTAAGCACCACGGTTCCTTTCTGGGTATTGTACAAAAGTACGGCCGCCCCATCGCCACAATCATAGGATTCCCGTTTTTGGACCTCCCAGCTACCATCAAACTTTTGATATTCAAAAGTGTATTTGTTCAGGGTATACCAATTATCGGAAAGAATTTCGTGTTTTATATTTTTTATTCTGCTGTTTTCCATGTGCTAAATTTAACGAACATAATCCGCATAAATTGCTATCTTTCTCAACTAGACCAAACCTGTTTTTTAGGCTATGAAGACCCATTTTGGCCATTGGCTGCTTTTTTTCTTGTTAACCTTCTCCTCCTCGGCCCAAGACTTGGGCGAACAATATATTTCAGCTTGGAAGGCATTTTACCCTTCCGAAGCATTGGAAGCGGGTATGCTGCCTTCTGTATTTCATTATGAAGACCTATCAGAAAATACGATTGCCCAATGGCTGGAATTCAACGAACAAATCCTGACTTCACTTACCCAACCCAATGCCCCAATTGACCCTGTTGACGGAAGATTACTAAGGGTTCAGGCCCAGTCTGAAGTTGATACGTGGAAGAACCTAAGCAAGCATACCAATTCTCTCGATCTGTACGCAGAACTTATTTCGGATGCAATCCCTACGGTTATAAAAGCCGATTATCTTCTGGACCATGAGAAAGATGACCTAATTTGCAATCGGTTTGTATCCATGGAAAAATTGGCATCGGCTGCTCAAAAAAATCTAAAAAACGTTTCAAAAGACGATTTGGAACAAGGCCTTGAGAATTTATCAAAATCCCTTACCTATCTGACTCAGCATGACTTCAAAAATAGAGGTCCGAATTTAATTTCAAGGGAATGCCCAGCGATGGATTCCGCTATACAAAGTATGGAATCCTTAAAGGCATTTGCGCTGGAAAAATTTGAGGACAACACGTTACCTGAGACATCCATTCTAGGAAAACAAGAATATGACCGAAGGTTAAAATTGTATACGGACAGCAATCTAACTTCAACCGAGTTGGCAGAAATGGCCTTGAACGAAATTGGGACGGTTCGTGATTTAATGGCTCAAGTATCAAAACAATACCTTCTAGAAAAGTATCCAACTAAAAACCTTCCAAAAAATGACCGGGAAATAATTGATTTGGCCTTGGCCGATATGGAAAAGGACGCCCCCTTGAACAGTGCCGACTACCTTCAATTTTGGCAACAACTAGCCGATAGTGCCGTCGCTTTCATTCAAAAAAACAATATCGCCACCTTACCCAAAAATCAGACCTTACGCATTCAAACGGCCCCTGAGAGTGCTGGTCCCGCAGCACGTATCGGCTGGGTGGCGAGTGCGCCGCCATTCGACCCCAATCCCATGACTACGCTCAACTTACCTTCAATTCCGGATACGCTTCCAAAACAGGAACAAGTTGATTTTTGGGCTTCTTTCAACAAGCCCTTTAACCGCATGATCGTTATCCATGAACTTTTCCCAGGGCATTACATGCAATTGAAAATCAGTCGGGAAACACCGCATAGACTAAGGTTGCTTTTCCCATATGGCATTTTCATTGAGGGTTGGGCCACGTTTACTGAAAAAGTGCTGTTGGATGCCGGGTGGGAAGCTGAAAATAAACTGACCCTTTTAGCACACTTGCGCAAACGCTTGGAAAATGCAAATCGGGCTTACACGTCCGTACAAGTACATTGTAACGACTGGAACCAGGATCAAGTTTTAGAATTCTCGACCGAAACTTCCTTATTGGCACCACAATTCGCCAAAAGTCTTTGGGGACGTATCATAAACAGCCCCTTGCAGCTTACCTCCTACTATTTGGGAGGTGCCCAATTCACGCAATTATTAAAAACCGAAAAGGAACGCTTAGGCGACAAGTTCGATTTGAAATATTTTATGGATACCATTATGAAGGCCGGACCAATACCTATTGAAGAATTTTATGACATTTTTAAAAATACAAGCCCCAATTAATCCATGAAACGAATAGAATTACAACCCGGATATACCATTTCAAGAGTGATCAAAGGGGGATGGCACTTGGCGGGAGGTCATGGGAATATTTCTGAAGAACAAGCCTTGGTCGATATGCGTCATTTCGTAAAAGCGGGTATAACCACGTTCGATTGTGCCGATATTTATACAGGGGTAGAAGAACTCATCGGCAAGTTCAGAAAAAAATATGAAGATGAATTCCGTTCGGGAGAATTGTCCCCGATTCAAGTACACACCAAATATGTTCCCGACTACAATGCCCTGGCAACGCTCAAGAAAGAGGATACGATCCGGATAATTGATCGTTCGCTCAAACGCCTTGGTGTAGAACAATTGGATTTGGTACAATTCGCTTGGTGGGATTATCAATTCCCGAAATATTTGGAAACTGCTGTCCACCTTTCGGAATTGCAAAAAAGCGGAAAAATACGATTTCTAGGGGTTACTAATTTTGATACGAAGCACATTCAGGAAATGCTGGATGCCGGTGTAACCATATCATCCAATCAAGTGCAATATTCCGTATTGGATCAGCGTGTTGAAAAGAATATGACCGCCCTGGCCAAAGAACACAACATTCCCTATCTCTGCTACGGCACTGTGGCAGGTGGGTTCCTGAGTGACCGTTATCTGAACGCACCCGACCCTGTACCCCCTTATGAAAACCGTTCCCTGACCAAATACAGATTGATCATTGATGAATTTGGAGGTTATGAACTTTTTCAAGAGGCACTTCAGGTGCTTAGAACGATTGCCGACCAATATCAGGTAGGAATCACCGAAGTTGCTTGTAACTATATTTTACAAAAACAAATGGTAGGTGGTATCATCGTTGGTGCAAGAAACCGTAATCATCTAGAGAGTCTACAGAAACTGGACAGTTCTACCTTAAACCAGAATGACCTTGTCAAAATAGAATCAATTGTTTCCCGAAGCAAAGGCCCCAAGGGCCCCTTTTATGAATTGGAACGCGATAAGACCGGAAAACATGGCTCCATCATGAAATATAACCTTAACGAAGACTAAGTTTGAAACTTGACGAAACACAGGAAGCCCTTCCAAAAATTGAATTCTATGGTGGCACCTTAGGGACCTTGTTGCCCTTTTTTGTTTTCGTTTCCGGAGTTATTGGCATTGCCCTCTCCGGTGCTCCGGACGAGCGTGGATTCTGGCCCATTTTAATATTGGCCTTGGGTTTAGGTCTTTTGCTTTGTAAGGACCGAACCGCATTTTCCGAAGTAGTCATTTCTGGAATGTCCCAAAAAATAGTGATGATCATGATCACCGCTTGGATTTTGGCATCTATCATAGGAGTCCTTATGACACTTACGGGTTTTGTGGAAGCATTGATTTGGCTTACCGATCAAGTAAAACTTTCGGGCTCAGGTTTTGTCATCGCTACGTTCATCATTTGTTGTATCGTTTCTTTGTCCACGGGTTCAAGTTTCGCTACCATATTGATTTGTAGTCCACTACTCTACCCTACTGGCGGTGTTTTAGGGGCACATCTACCTTCCTTGGCAGGGGCCATTATAGGCGGAGCCACCTTTGGGGATTTTATCGCTCCTATTTCAGACACGACCATTGCCAGCGCCCTAAGTCAAGATGCCAAAATCGGTACTACCATAAAAAGCCGATTGAAATATGTTTTTCCGGCAGCATTGTTTGCTTTGGTCTCCTATGGCGTGATGGCCTACAACAATGTAGGTTCAAGCATTGCTGATATAGGTGGGTTGGGCAATCCGAAAGGACTCCCTATGTTATTGGTGCCCGCATTCATAATCTATCTTTTCCTGAAAGGAAAACATCTTTTGCACGGACTCTTATTTGGATTACTTTTCGGAACAGTTTTGAGTCTAGTATTTGGACTTTTACCATTCGATAAGGTCATTGTCTTGGATATCGAAAATTTCACCACCAAAAGTTTTATTATCGATGGTATCAACAGGGCCGTTGGACTCAGTTTTTTTACCATACTCTTAATGGCCCTGGTAGCAACGTTAAAGGCCAGTGGACTTATGAACCGTTTGGTGGATTTTGCCGCTGCCAAAGCAAAAACCGAAAAGCATGCCGAAGGTTGGATCGTTACGGTCATGAGTATGGCCGTGTTATTGACTACCCATAGTATTGTCGCTATTATAATAGTCGCCGACTTTACAAAAAAAACAGGCGAACGATTAGGGGTACCTAAAATTAGACGCGCCAATCTCTTAAGCTTGATCGCCTGTATATTCCCATTTTTGATACCCTATTTTATTCCGGTAATATTAATGGCCAATATGACCAAAACCGGCCAAGAATATGATATCCCGCAAGTGAGTCCGCTAGAAGTAGGTTTGTTCAATTTTATGTCTTGGGGCTTATTGCTCATGGCAGTTATAACCCTAATTTTTGGCTGGGGAAAATTTAATGAAAGAAAAGATTAAAAATGAAAACAGAAAGTGAATTGAGAGATGATCAATTTGAACTCTACGATTTAACTGTGGTCGTTGAGAACATTGGCGGTAACTGCACCTGTAATATGAAAGTTGGCGATAAATTTCACCTAAAAGGTGGAAAACTGTCCATGCCGGATAAGGCCGATTTTTGTTTGTATGCCCTACAATCCACCATACCTCTCTTACCCACAAAACAGCGAAAAAACCATCCGGCAGACTGGATGGAAACCGATGCACGTGTCGTCTGCCCAGATCCTGAATGCAAACTTATCGGTCTAGTGTATGAGCAGTAGCGGATTTTATGTACTACTATTCGAATTGTAAATGTATTAAATTTTGTGCACTTAACTTTGGATTTAGCACTTAAACCGCTATTGCTTATACACCATGTTGGTAGCCGTTTTCATTCGCCCACACTTTATTATCCGTTAAAAATTCCACGTCAAATTCAATAAAAAATATCTTGGTAGTAAATTACTTCTAAATATTGTTGTAGAAATGTCAGACGTTTGAACTTGTTCAAAATTATTTTCATTTGTAATGTTTCTCATTGTGAAACTCGCTCCCCATTTTTTACTTTTCGGTCTATGTCTTAATGTTGCATCCAGAAAGAAAAATTGTTCATCTGATTGTTCTGTATTTGGTAAGTAATAATCTGATGAAACTATAAAAAACCATTTTTTAGTAGGTTTAATAATCACTTTAAAAGTGTTCTGCCAAGATTTATTAATAAAAGCTGATTGATTTTCGCTTTTAGAATTGGAATATTGATAGGTAAATGTATTTTCAAAATTCACGGGTATTTCAAAAGCGGTTTTCCAAAAGAATGAATTGCTAAAAAATTGGTTTTGATTTTGTCTTAAATCTGAGTTATTTACAATATTTCTAAAGTTTGACAGCGTGTAATTACTCGTTAATTTAAGCGTGGATTCTATAAATGGAATATATTTTGAAATTTGCATATTCATATTCCAATTACTGTTGTCTTGTGGCAAAAAGAAATATTCTATTTGAGTTGTGTTTTCTGTGATGTTTTGATTGGTAAAAAAGTTGCCTGTTGACTTTTGATAACTAACATTAGCGTTAAGTTGAAATTGATTATACAAATCATTATTAAAATACAACAAACTATATCTTTGACTGTTTTGTAATTCTAAAGTTGGCAAATTACTAATGGTAGTTCGGTTATTAATCAATACTTGATTTAAGAAAAAAAACTGTTCTGCATTCGTATTTTGTTTATAGCCTAAATTACCAGACAGAAAGGAAACTGAATTTAATTTGTATTTTAAATTTAAAGCAGGTTCAAAGACAAAATCATTTTGAGTTTGTTCATTATTTACTATGTTTTGTTCTAAATTTTGATTTAGAATTCTAACGGAATAAGACGGCGAAATTTGCCACTTACCTCGATTGAAATTGTATACGCCTGTATTGAAAATGTTATTTTGAGTATAATCAAAATTATTTTCTGAAATGTTTTCTTCTGAATTAAACAACCTTGATAAAAATGGCGACTCATTAAAATTAGCTCCTAAAACAAAAGTGTATTTATCTCTTTTCCCTGAACCGAGATAAGTTGCTTTTCCCTCTAAAAATGTTCGTTTAAATTCACTTTCTTGGGTGTCTATCAAAGCATTTTCATCAAAAAGCGATGGTGTTATGCTAAAAGTTTGTGGTAAATCATTAAACGAATGAAAAAGTGAAAGTTGTAATGCCTTTTTATCTGATAGCTTTTTTGTCCAAAGTATATCTTGTTTGAAGTAAAAATCCTCTGTGTTTAAAAAGGTAGAAAACTCATCAGTTTGGTTTTGAATTACCGTTGATGGTGTTTCTATATTTTCTTGTCTTAATCTTAAATTATATTCCAGTAAAGAGGTTTTAGAGGTATTGTATTTGATTTCCAAATCACCACGATATTGTTGGGGTTTTTTGGTAATGAAAGTCTTGTCGGTTGTTGTAAAAATATCGTTATTTATTTGGAAATCATTTTGAAACAGTTGATTTGTGGTTATTCTATCTTGCAAATAATACAAATTGGTTTTGATACTCAACTTTGGATTAAGTTTAAAAATAGCATTGTAGTTTCCAAAGAACTGAGTGTTGATGTTTGCTCTTCTATCTTCTAATAAATTTGAAAAACGTGTTTCAGGTATTATTTTTTCTGCAAAAAAATTTTTTTCCTTTTCTTGTTCTAAGCTATAATTAAAGCCAAAATAATCAAATGGCGTTTGATTTACACCAACATTATTATAAGATAAGGTTGCAAAGGATTTATAGGTTTTAGTTATGCCTAAAATATTTGAAGAAACATTTAAAGCTTGGTCTCCATCATCAAACCAACCACTTCCAAAATCTAAATTACCCGAAATATCTAGTTTCCCTTTTTTTAGTTTTAAATTTAAGGAAACTTTACCTCCTTGTTCTATGCCTTTTAAAAACGGATTTTCGGCATAGTTATCTATGGCTTCTACTTGCTCTACCATATCTGCATTGATATTCTTTGTACCCAAAGTATAGTTGAACCCAAATAAATTATCCCCATCTAATGTAACGGTTTCAATAGATTTACCTTTGTATTTTATCTCACCCGATTGCTCATTGACTTCTACTCCAGGTAATTTTTTTATGACTTCTTGAATTTTTCTTTCACTACCGTCTGAATATGCAGAAACATTGTAAGAGATAGTATCTTTAGCAATTCTAAAAGGTTTTTTTTTAGCTATTACGATTATATCATCTAGTTTTATAGGTGGTTTCTCTTTCAATACCACGCGTAAGGAATATATACTATCAGGGTCATTTTTTTTAATAATTTTTGAATTATTAAAATATCCATAACTCTTAAAATTAACAACTATATTCTCATAATTGCTATTTAACTTTATTTTTCCTTTGCCATTTTCTAGTTCAAAAAATTCTCTGATTCTTAAACTGTCAAATTCACTAACCGTAACTATCACAGGGCTTATGTTCACTCCATAACTATCAATAACTGAGATATCCAATGTTTGAGAATAAACGGCTTTTGGATTAAAAATCAGTAAAGAAAAAGAGAAAAATTCTATAAAATACAAAGTTAATCTCACTCTACAAATAAATTTCATACAAACTAGAATTCAAGCAATACACCATCAGTTTGCACCTTTTCTGAAAAAATTTCTAAATGGTTATCAACACTAAAATGTAGTGTAAACCCGCTATCACCGTCTGCTTCAACTTCAGATTTTAAACCTTTTATATATCTGTCCAAAAACGAATTAAAATCTTTCACAAATTCATCCCATGTTTGAAACTTCTTTTTTTTGTTCTTCTTTAAATAATTAGTAAATTCTTCCTCGGTTTCTTTTTTTTGTTTTTTTATGCTGTAACATTCCATTTTATAAATTTCTTTATCGCTTTTGGCGACTACTTTAAGAATCATACCAGGTAAACCGCCAAACTTCCATGGTCCATTACTAATGGCTATATCATCGGTGTAGAAAACTTCATATTCTCTGCCATGAAAAGTTGTTTTAGCTTTTTTACAGTCATAGCCTAATACTTTTTCAGTTTCATTATCCATTAACGTCCACGCCATCTTATGCAAAGAGTCGTTTACAAAAAAATGAGCTCCTAACACATCATATTCACTGAATACTTCTTTCGATTTTAGGTTTTTAAATAAGACTTTCCTTTTATAATCCTCATCGGGTATGTATGTAGGATTAAATTCTGATTGTTTTGGGTCGCTCACTTCTTTCCACATTGTAACATTTTCACCTAGCACTAAATCGTAATCTGAGGTTAAAAAGTTTTTTTGAACTTGAAAATGGAATACTAAATTTTCATCTTGGGCATATGTAATGCACGAAAATAAAAGCGTTGCTACTAATATTATTTGTTTCATAATACATGAATGATTAAATTAAACTTAAAAAATAATTGATAAACATCACCTTACTGTTTCTAGCAAGATGATGTTTATATTTTGAATAAGGTTACTATTGTGCTCTTGTTAACCTTCTCGCTTGTCTGCAAGCTCTGCCTGCATTACCGTCTGCACGACATACAGTTGCACTACCACCATTTCTAGTAACAGTACAACACGCCCAGTCATCCTCTGCTTTTTCTGATGTTTTAGCAGTTTTTAACTCAACTATCTCAATAGGCGAGTTCTCGTTTAGTTTAGTTACCTCGCCAGTTGAAGCAAAAGCAAATGTTCCTACTAGCATGAAGGCTAGTGCAAAAAATACATTTTTCATATTATTTGTATTTAATGGTTATCCAACTTTTTAAGTTGGGGTGGGAATTATTCCCGTTTGTAGTAATCATTCAATTCCTGTATCTTGTTTACTCATACTGTTCAAATCTCTTTAAGTGAGTGACTTTTGTTGTTTTAATTTACAACTTTTCTTTTTTATGAACATCTAATTTTAACGCAATATTTTCGTCAAATGGCTACCAACATGCGAATAGATCGTGATAGCCTGAGGGTTCTAAACCACGATGACGTTAGCCCTGTTAAATGGGAAAAATAAAAATGTAAACCGATAGTTTAAGGAAAAAGATAAAAGCATTTCAGGATTTCAATATTCAGAAATCCCAAGCACCAAGTTCCAAAAACCAAAATGGTAGCTTGTAAAGAGATTCATTTTTGGTAAATTCCAAATTCTTAGTTAAGGCCGAAAAAAAACACCCCACTTTAAGGGCATAACCCTAATAAGTGAGATGGATTTTTTTAGAAGAAACAAGTATTGATACCTGTAGTTGAACAGGCTATATTTCTACAAATTACTAAACAACCGGTACGAGTTTCCTTTTACAGACTCCAACGATTACCTACTTCGGAAAGTGGCTTACAAGGTTCGTAAGTTCCAGGAATGGGGTCATAGCTCAATACATTTTCTCCCATTTCCTCGGATGTAAAATAAGCCCAAATAGCCATGGATTTCATCGATCTGTAAAATCCTACTGGTTGTTGGTCCCCTACCGTAGTTCCCCAAACACCGGGATTGAATTTTGGAGAGCTCGCTTCTGCCTCTTTCAGTACGGCCGTTTTGTCGGCATCACTTAGTTCCGGAAAAACAGCTCCATATTTTTCCTTACAGGAAGCATTAAACTCGGCAATCGCATTGCGCATATTTTGTTGTCCTTCGGCATCATACGTTTGGGCAACAACCTTGTCTATGAACATATCGGCCTTTACATCCAATCCACCAGGGGTATCGGTAGTTGGTAAAATAGTATCTATTAAAGCGGAAATGGTCTTGGCTTCGTCCTCGGTAAAGAACTCAGGTTGCCAATCCAGCCTTGTTTCATTTTTACAGGATTGTAAAAGGGAAAAAAGGGATGGCATCGCAATCGTTGCCCCTGCCAATAGGCCAGCTTTCTTAAGTGCTTTTCTTCTATCCATGATTTTAGATATTAAATTTTTTCAATTCGGATACGGCATGGTCCGCCGCTCTGGCAGTTAACGCCATGTAGGTCAATGATGGATTCACACAAGACGAGGAAGTCATACACGCGCCATCCGTTACAAAGACGTTTTTGGCCGCATGTACCTGATTAAATCCATTAAGCACGGACGTTTTTGGGTCCCTACCCATTCTTGCAGTTCCCATTTCATGTACTCCATATCCTGGTGGGTGTTCTTTATCAAAGCCCATCACATCTTTGAGTCCGGCTGTTTCTAACATTTCAACCGCGTCCTCTTGAATCTGCTTGTTCAAGGCCTTTTCATTTTCCTTAAACTCCGCATCTATGGTCAAGGTAGGTTGTCCCCATTTATCCAACACATCTTTATTAAGACTGATTTTGTTGTCATGGTAAGGTAAACATTCCGCAAAACCGGTGATAAAGAACTCCCAATCGCCCGGCTTCAAGATACTGTCCTTAAAGTCGGCCCCAAAGGATTCTATATTTGCCGGATTACCTCCACGGTAACCACTACCTTGGAAACCGAATCCACGTACAAACTTATCCGATTTGGATTTTTCATCAATATTTACATATCTAGGGATATAAATGCCATTCGGCCTTCTTCCCTTGTAGTATTTATCCTCAAAACCATCAACCTTACCTATAGCACCTACTCGATAGGTATGATCCATTAAGTTATGGCCCAATTCTCCGCTATCATTACCCAAACCGTTCTCAAAACGTTTTGAGGTAGATTTCATAAGTATATGTGCCGTACTTAGTGCCGAGGCATTCACGAAAATAATCTTGGAAGAATAGTCGATAACCTCATTCGTTTCCGCGTCAATAATACGAACTCCCGTGGCCTTCCCTTTGGCGTCATCATAAATAACCTCTTGCACAATGGAATATGGCCTAATGGTCAAATTTCCCGTGGCATTCGCCGCTGGCAAGGTTACCGCATTACTACTAAAGTAGGCTCCGTAAGGACACCCCCTACTACATCGATTACGGTTTTGGCACTGTCCCCTTCCATTATGAGGTTGGGTCAAATGGGCAACCCTACCAATAATCATGTTTCTACCTTCAAAATTCTTCTCGATTCGTTCCTTAACATGTTTTTCCACACAGTTCAGTTCCATGGGAGGAAGGAAGTGACTATCGGGCAATTGTGGTAATCCTAAGGCTTCCCCACTAATTCCTGCAAATTTCTCCACGTAAGTGTACCAAGGTTCAATATCCTTGTATCGTATAGGCCAGTCTACACCATGACCATCTTTTGCATTAGCCTCAAAGTCCAAATCGCTCCAACGATAGGTCTGTTTACCCCAAAGAAGGGATTTACCTCCCATTTGGTGACCCCTCAACCATAAAAACGGCTTCTCTTCCGTGTACGGATTGGCTTCATCATCCGCCCAAAAATGTTCGGTATCCTTGCCCACCCATCCTGAGCGGATGTTCTTGTAATGCTTCTTTTTTTCTTCGGGAGTGAGACCTCCGCGGTATTCCATGTCCCAAGGATCCCAATTCATAGTAGGGTAATCCACTACATGCTCCACTATGGGGCCTCGTTCAAGAACCAGGGTTTTAAGCCCTTTTTCACAAAGTTCCTTTGCTGCCCATCCACCACTGATTCCAGACCCGACGACAATGGCGTCATAGGTCAGGTCCTTTTTTGCATCTATATTAAAATTGGCCATAAAAAATTATAAAATTAACTCAATAAAGATAGGGTTATTCGAGGATATGACAAGAGAATGCCCATCCATCAAACAAAAATTAGTAGTATTTTTAACGAAACTTAAGATACCCTTATGAAAAAAATTGTCCTCTTATTTGTCCTTTCCCTTTTTAGCTTTCTAGGGTGCAAAAACCAATCCGAAAAGATAACAGAACAACAAGAGCTGCCAAAAATCGCCATTGCAGGTATCGGTATTGAATCCAGTACATTTTCCCCGGCACAAACCGAGGAAGCCGCTTTTCATGCTAGAATCGGAGATTCCATTTTCGGGCGTTATTCTTTTTTTGATGCAGATAGCGATATTCGCCAACAGGCCGATTGGGTACCAACGCTTCTTGGCAAATCTATTCCAGGGGGTATTGTTACTAGGGAAGCTTATGAGTCCATGGTAAACAAAACCTTGACCATGTTAAAAGAAAATGGACCTTACGACGGTATTTGGTTCGATATCCATGGGGCCATGAGCGTTGTCGGTCTGGAGGATGCTGAGGGTGATTTAATTACACGTATCCGAGAGGTGGTTGGCCCTGACGTTTTAATTTCAACCTCTATGGATCTTCATGGCAACGTTTCGGAAACCTTGGCCAAACAGAGTGACCTAATTACCTGTTACCGTATGGCCCCGCATGAAGATGCTTTGGAATCTAAAGAGCGTTCCATACGTCTCCTTTTGGAACGCTTGGAAAATGGTAAAGGAAAACCAGCCTATAAAGCATGGGTACCCGTTCCAATTTTGCTGCCAGGGGAAAAAACAAGCACCCGCATCGAACCCGGTAAAAGTCTATATGCCAAAGTTCCTGAAGTAGCTGATCAGGACGGTGTCATAGACGCCGCTATTTGGATAGGATATGCTTGGGCAGATGAACCTAGGAATCATGCCGTAGTGATGGTAACGGGAGATGATAAGGAAAAGGTGACCCAAGGAGCCGAAAAATTGGCAAATGCCTTTTGGGAGGTACGTAATGATTTTGAATTTGTAGCCCCTGTCGGTACGCTGGAAGAAAGTTTGGCGTTGGCGCTTAAGAGTGATAAAAAACCTTTCATGATCAGTGACATGGGAGATAATCCCACGGCCGGTGGCGCAGGCGACGTAACATGGACCTTGCAACAGATTTTAAATCGGCCCGAGTTTAAATCCGAAAATGGTCCTTCCCTTATCTATGCCTCTATTCCTGGGCCAGAATTGGTGGAAAAAGCTCTGGAAGTAGGCGTTGGCGGAAAAATAAGTGCAACCGCCGGAGCGGACGTGGATGACCGATTTGCCCCACCTCTGGAAATCACCGGAACAATCGAAGCAATAAAAGAGGGAGACCGAGATGCGGAAGTGGAGGTTGTCGTTAAGGTAGGAAGCGTACATGTAATTGTTACTAAAAAAAGAAAACCCTATCACCATAAAAGTGATTTCACAAATTTGGGCCTAAACCCCATGAAAACGGACATTATCGTAGTAAAAATAGGTTATCTGGTTCCTGAACTATATGATATGCGGGGTGATTGGATTATGGCCTTGACACCCGGAGGTGTGGATCAGGATTTGGAGCGTTTGGGTTATAAAAATATCAAGCGTCCCATGTATCCCTTGGATGCGGATATGGAAACGCCGGATTTAAATGCAAGATTAATTCCGGCCTCCAACGAATAGCATTTAAACGGTAATGGCCTTGTTGAGATAGGTTCGAAAGGGAAGCATTTCCTTATAGACACCGAAAACCTTTTCGTTAAAATTATCTTGAAATAGCAAGGTATTATCAAATTTTGCCATCACGGCAAAGGTTTTGTGTTTGAGTAAATCGATATGGGGATGGTCCTCAGAAAAACCCTTAGGAGGCCTGGTGAGTTTTACGTCTTCTACCAAACCTCCAAAGGCTTTTTTAAAAGAAGGCTTTTCCAAAATGTCGACCAATTCTTCTCCATTATAGTCGACGGCATCCCTAATGCTGGCCAATCTTTTGGGATCTGGTCGCCAGAGACCGCCGGCGAACATGGATTCTTCCATCCCAATTTCGATATAAAAATCGCCCGTATTGGGCCTTTTATCCAAACCGGCGCCAAAATGGTCCTTATAAATAGGTCGGTTTGGATGATATAGTAAATTATTATTGATACGGTTGATTCCCTTTTTACCTGGCGTATCATAATAATCATCATACTGCCGTAGAAGATTATCGTTCAGTTCATCAAGCCATCCAACGAATTCATTCCGAACTTGGTGATACCACTTTCTATTGGAATCCATCCATTCCTTATTGTTGTTTTTGTTGAGTTCTTGGAGAAAAGTAATTAAGTTTTTGAAATCCACTTGTTTCGTTGATGGTTTAAGGTTGTTGGTTTATGGCTTTGCGCTTTTGCCTTTTGGCTTTGACTTAAATTAACACCTCAGACCTAAGCATTCCAAACGCTTAACCTTAATAGTTGAAATTGACTCTTGAGCCTGTGTCTGAACTTGTATTTGATTTTAAAATCGATTGTCACCGTCCAGCAAATCGCCTAGGCCACCTAGAATACTTCCCTCTCCCTTATCCTTTCCGCCTCCCTTAGGTGCGGCTGCCCAAACACGACCTGCCAAGCGACTAAATGGTAAAGATTGAATATATACGGTCCCAGGGCCTCTTAACTTCGCAAAGAAAAGTCCCTCACCACCGAAAACCGTATTTCGTATTCCCCCGATAAACTCAATATCATAATCCACATCCTTGGTAAACCCAACGATACACCCGGTATCCACTTTTAGAACTTCACCGGGTCCCAATGTCTTTTTTGCAAGGGTACCTCCGGCATGGACAAAGGTCATTCCGTCACCTTCCAATTTCTGCATAATAAAGCCTTCACCACCGAAAAATCCACGACCCAACCGTTTTGAAAATTCGATGCCCACTGAAACCCCTTGTGCTGCGCATAGAAAAGCATCTTTTTGACAGATAAACCTTCCACCCAATTCGGACAAATCAATAGGGACAATTTTACCGGGATACGGAGACGCAAAACTTACTTTCTTCTTTCCTTGACCAATGTTTAAAAAGGCAGTCATAAAAAGGCTTTCCCCGGTTAGCATTCGCTTACCCGCTGAAAATATTTTGCCCAATACGCTATTGTCCTGATTGCTACCATCACCAAAAATGGTATTCATTTTAATATCGGTATCCATCATCATAAAGCTTCCGGCCTCGGCCACAACGGCCTCTTGGGGATCTAACTCTATCTCTACATATTGCATTTCTTCTCCAAAAATCTCGTAGTCTATTTCGTGTGCGTTCATTTTTATGTTTTGTTTTTTGTTGACAGTTATTAGTTGTTAGTTTAAGGATTTTGTTACAAACTCTTTGAATTACGATTAAGGAAAATTAATTAAATTGAATTTCTATTAAAATAAAATGTTTGTAGACTATCTATTACTTTTCATTTCCCTGTTTTTTATTTGGAGAGAGCTTTTTCCGAAAACTGACGAATTTAATCCGAAAATAAAAAGGTTGCTCTATGGTTCTATAGCAGGTTTTTTTTTCATCCTCTCAGTTATAAATCTTTATGACAGTAATAAAGAAAATGAAGAACTAATAAATACAGCCAGAACAATTTTGACTAAGACATCAAATTTAAATGAAGGATTAAATCAAAATTTTGATGTGATTTCCGAAACAAAAAGTCGTTTAATAGTTATTGATAGTGAATTAATAAATGTTCAGTATAATTTAAATAATCAACTGAATATTTTAGACTCTACAATCGGGAAGACAAGTAAACTTTATCAAATTCAAGCATCAGTTTTCGCTTCAAACAGACCCAAATTAATGATAACTGATATTTTTTTTAGAGCAATTGAAGAAGATACATCTTTGTTAAACATTCAATTTAAAATTGAAAATGTAGGAGGACGTATAGCTAAAATCAGACAAATTAGTAATGTAGCAATTGGACTGAAAAAATTTACAAATCAATTAATACATTTTAAAAATATTCATTCCGATGGAAGAGGTTATAACTTTGAAATAGAGCCTCAGGGAAGTATGAATTATTTATTTAAAATTAATTTATCCAAAAAGTATTTAGTTGAGAATTTTTCAAACTTTACATCAGCGAGTTTTGTCAAATACGAAGATTTATCAACAAAAGAGCAACATTTAGATACTTTTTATTTTGATGCTAAATACATAAATAATGGTGAACTAAATTTTTTGATTCCAACAGAACCTCATATTGAAGAAGTAAAAAATTATATTAAGGAATATCAGATTTGGGAATGATTCAGATTTAATTTAGGCCCACTGCTACTTTAATTTCCTCATCCATTCATTTTTTTTTGTAATCTCAGGGTGACAATTTACAATAAAATTGACTTAACTCTTCAGTTTAACCGTCCACTCAAACTCAAAAGTACTTACCACTACCCCATCAGTATTGACACCTATGGATTTCATCCAAACGGTTTGCCCTTCACCCGTGGAAATGGTTTTCTCCAATGCCTCCTTTATTAAATGTCCGTCTTCACAGGTAAAAGTGATTCTACCAGTCGCCTTTTTTGTAAAGTTGGCTTTGTTATTGGCCACGAGCATGGATATTTTTTTTCCCGTAGCATTAATTTGATCGATCATCATGGCCCCAGTAGATAGTTCTGCCGCCATACCCTGAACGGCCCAAAACATGGAATTAAACGGATTTTGGTTAAACCATTTATGTTTTACGGTTACAATTGCCTTCTCTTTGTCCAAATACCGCAAACGTACGCCACACCACCATGCAGAGGGTAACTTAAAGAATGTAAACGTATTGAATTTACTAATACTTACAGCCATTTTTTTTTCTTTAAACACTAAATGTATTGATAAAAATCAGATTGCTAAAATGTTAATAAAAAGTTAAATTATAGTACTATGTGTTGCATAGTACCTTCTTTTAGATATATATTTGCATTGTAAGTTATTATGCTATCAACGTATATCGTTTAAACACAGTAGCTGATATTTCATCAATCAAAGAACAAACCATGACAGAGTCACTATCCAAACACGAAAGAAATTTATCCGCATTGATTCATGCGAGTACCTTTTCCAAATTCTTTATTCCCTTCGGCAATTTTATTGTGCCATTGATTCTATGGACTGCCAATAAGAAAGAGTATGAATTTGTAGATCATAATGGGAAACAGGCGCTTAATTTTCAAATTAGCCTACTCCTCTACTCCATTGTCCTAGGTATTATCAGTATTCCATTTTTCATAGGTTTTTTTCCTAATATTTTCGATTTCGATCTTTTTGATTTTGGACGTTGGAACCACTGGAACAATATTAATTTTCATATAGACAGTGACGATTTTAGGTTTGGCACTTGGTTGGTACCTGTTGGAATTACCGGTCTATTGCAAGGCGCATTATTTGTAGTGAACATTGTCTATACCATATTGGCGACCATCAGAACCAATGAGGGACAAACTTTTCAGTATCCCATAACTATTAAATTCATCAAGTAATGACACTATTAAAAGTTATCATATATGTAGTAGTTGCCTTCTTTACGAGCTTGGCATGTGGACAAGTTTCAAAGGATTCTGAATTGTATAAGACCATTTTAGACCTGGACAAAACCTATTTCACCGCTTATAACGAATGTGATATGGATACCCAAGAAGCATTCTATGATGAGGACTTGGAGTTTTATCATGACAAGGGCGGCTTGGCAACGGATAAAGCGGCCATTTTGGAAAGTATTAAAGCCAATATTTGTGGTAAAGTTACCAGGAGCTTGGTGGAAGATAGTGTAGAAGTTCACGCCATAACCGGTTTTGGGGCGGTACAGATAGGCCTGCATAGCTTTTTTAATAAGGAGGAACCCAATGCAGAATCCATACCATCAAAATTTATTGCCATTTGGAAAAAGACAGACGACCGTTGGCTCATGCATAGAGTTATAAGTTTACATTAAAATAATTGGGGTATTCATCACACCCTTCGGAGTTTACAATCAATCAAAAACTATGTTTATTCATCAATCAAAAAACGAACCGTTAACCATGCAGTCCACAAGGAAGCAGAAGGAGCAATCCCCACAAGAAAGGTGGTCGCATAAAAGAAAAAAGACATTATGAATGTAGAAAATACAAAAGCGCAGATGCGTAAAGGAGTTTTGGAGTACTGCATCCTGTCCATCTTAAACGGAGAGGACAAGTATGCCTCTGAAATCCTGGATACGCTAAAAGATGCCAAAATGCTGGTGGTAGAGGGAACCATTTACCCCTTACTTACCCGTTTGAAGAACGCAGGGTTGCTTAACTATCGTTGGGAAGAATCCACTTCCGGACCACCAAGAAAATACTATACCCTAACAGAGACCGGTAAACTTTTCCTAAAGGAATTGGATACCACCTGGGATGAATTGAGAAAAGCCACCAATCTGGTAACCAACACAAAAAACAGCTAACAATGAACAAGACAGTAAATATAAATTTAGCGAATACGCTCTTCCATATCGATGAAGATGCGTACAACAAAATGCGAAGGTATTTGGAAAGTGTAAAACGTTCCTTTGCCAATACGCCAGGGAGCGACGAAATTTTGGCCGATATAGAAGCTAGGATTGCCGAACTCTTCTATGAGAAATTAGAGAACGAGAGACAAGTCATAACCCAAAAGCAGGTAGACGAGGTAATCGCCATCATGGGTCAGCCCGAAGATTATATGGTAGATGAGGATATTTTCGAAGATGAGCCAAAGGCCAAAACCAAGGAGCCTACGCAAAGAGTGAAAAAATTATACCGTGATACGGAACAAAAATATGTTGCCGGTGTTTCATCCGGTCTGGCACACTATCTTGGAATAGATCCTCTTTGGATCCGTATCCTATGGGTCTTTTTGACCATAGGTTCAGGTGGTGGATTTATTCTATTATATGGTCTGCTTTGGATATTAATCCCCGAGGCTACTACTACGGCCCAAAAACTGGACATGCGTGGGGAAGCGGTAAACATTAGTAATATTGAGCGTAAAGTCAAAGAGGGTTTTGAGGACGTTGCGGATCGTGTAAAAAGTGTTGACTACGAAAAGGTAGGCAATACCGTCAAAAAAGGAGGAAAAACATTTTTTGATACGCTTGGGGATATTATCATGTTCCTTTTCAAAATCTTTGGCAAATTCATTGGGATATTATTGGTCATCATAGGTGCCTCTACCCTAATTGGTTTATTCGTAGGGTTGATCTCCGTAGGTATCCTGGATATGGTCAACGTACCGGGAATAGATTTCTACAATGTGGTCAACTCCAGCAATATGCCCATCTGGTTGGTTTCCCTATTGGCCTTTTTCGCTATAGGAATTCCTTTCTTTTTCCTTCTCTATTTAGGTTTGAAGATTTTGGTAAGGAACCTTAAATCAATAGGAAACATTGCCAAATTCAGTCTTTTGGGACTTTGGTTATTATCCATCATATTATTGGTCGTATTTGGAATTAGGGAGGCTGCCGCACATGCATACTCTGGCAGTTCAACATCAGAAAGGGAAATATATTTTGAAAACCCCATGGACACTTTGAACATAAGCCTGGCCACCTTCGACTATAACCGGGATCGTAAAATGCATATGGGCAATATGATTATTACCCATGACAATGAGGGCGAAAAGATTTTGGTATCCGAAAATGTTAGGTTCAGAATCAGAAAATCGACAGATACCATTTTTAGAATTGAAGTCCGTAGGGAAGCGAATGGACCTTCCTTTGCCAGGGCCAAGGAAACTGCCGAGGCCATTGAATATGACTATACCATTAATGGCAATAATATTATGCTGAACAATTATTTACAAATTCCAGGAAACAGTAAGTTCAACAATCAAGAAGTTCGGGTGAATCTTTTTGTTCCAGTGGGTACCGTACTCACCTATGATCATGGCGATGGGCGTAGTTGGGTTATGAGAGCCGATACGGATAGGGACATCGATAATTTGGATGGATATACTTGGGAAATGGAAAGTGACAATGAACTAAAGTGCTTGGATTGCCCTGCTGATATGGAATTTGATGAGGATTCCAATAATCGGGTCAAGATCAATGAAAATGGTATTGACATCAATATCAACGATACGGACGGCGAATCCTTTAAAATGCAGATCGATGAAAACGGGGTGCGCATCAATGCAAAGGACAACGACGAGGAAAAGGTGGATATCAATATCGATGCAAATGACAGCACCATAGAAATCAAAGCCCAGGACGGCGATACCACTATGCGAAAGACCATATCCCAAAACTGATCGGCCTATTACAATTCAGATAGGAAATATTACAATTCGGTAGTATAATTTTAAACGAGAGAAGCAATTTTATCAATTTTACATCATTCAATAAACAACAATCAAAAAACGAACATCATGACAACAATAGTTAGAGTAACCATCGCATTTGTACTTGCCATATTCCTTACCTCCTGTGGATTCGATATTAATTTCGGGGATTTTGGTTCAGGAAAGGCCGGCAACGGTATCGTTGTGGAGGAGACTAGGGAAGTAACCGAAGATTTTAATGTAGTACATGCTTCGGAAGGAATACAGGTCTATGTGACCCAGGCATCGGATTTCAGCATTTCAGTGGAAGGAGATGAAAACATCATAGATTTGATCGGTACAGACATCCGAAATGGTAAACTGAAAATACATGCCATCGAAAACATTGGCAGAGCCACTAAAAAGGTTTTTGTTTCCTTACCGGAAATCACTTCCTTGGAAAGCTCCAGTGGCGCACAACTAACCTCACAGAATGGTATTACCGGAGATGACATCAATATAGATTCCAGCAGTGGTTCCATCCTAAACATTGAGGTTAAAGCCAATCATTTGGAAATAGATGCAAGCAGTGGCGCCAATATCGAAATTTCAGGAAATGCTAAAGAAGTATATGTGGATGGAAGTAGTGGCGCCAATATAAGGGCAAAAGACTTAATTTCGGAAGAATGTCGCGCCGAGGCCAGTAGCGGATCTAATATTAGCGTAAATGTATCCGATCTTCTTACCGCGGATGCCAGTAGCGGGGGAAACATATCCTACAAAGGAGACCCAACCGTAAAAAAGAACAAATCGGTTTCTGGAAGCGTCCATAAATACTAATTGGAAAATTGAATCATTCAACCAACAAACCCACTGAAATTTCAGTGGGTTTTGATTTTGGATTATAGGGCATATCCCTATCTTAGTAACATGCAAATACAGCTACAAAAACATACTTTGGTGTTAAAGCACACCTTCAGTATTTCTAGGGAATCGCATGATTTTCAAAATACGCTTATCGTAACACTAAGCCTTAACGGACATTCGGGATTTGGTGAGGCAACCAGTAATCCCTATTACCGAATTTCCGTAGAAAGCATGATGGAGGAAATTGAAGGGATACAAGAAGACATAGAATCCTATGACTTTCAAAATCCGGAGACGTTTCATGAATTCCTTAAAACTAAGAACCTGTCCAATTTTGCACTTTGTGCCTTGGATTTAGCAGCAAACGATCTTTACGGAAAATTGAAAGGAAAACCATTATACGAACTTTGGGGCACCCAAAAAGATCATTATCCCATTACAAACTATACTATAGGTATAGCACCTATTGAGGAAATGGTATCGAAAATGATGGACATGCCCTGGCCTATTTACAAGATTAAATTAGGTACCGAAGACGATGTAGCCATAGTAAGGGAACTTAGAAAACATACCAACGCCATTTTTAGAATCGATGCCAATTGCGCCTGGACCGCTGAAGAAACAATACAGAATGTCCCGCTATTAAAAGAATTGGGCGTAGAGTTCTTGGAGCAACCCTTAAAGGCAGATGATTGGGAAGGTATGGAAAAGGTAGTGCATCAAAGCGTACTACCTATTATTGCTGACGAAAGTTGTATTGTTGAAGCCGATGTGGAAAAATGTGCCTTACATTTTAATGGAATCAACATTAAGCTTACCAAGTGCGGTGGCCTCACTCCTGCCCTTCGTATGATACAGAAGGGTAAAGACCTAGGCCTAAAAGTTATGGTTGGCTGTATGACGGAGTCTACCGTAGGGATTTCGGCTATAGCCCAATTATTGCCACAACTGGATTATGTGGATATGGATGGAGCCCTACTTTTGAAGTCGGACATTGCAAAAGGCGTAGAAATTAGGGAAGGTGGCCAAGTAATATTTCCAGGATTAGCCGGTAGTGGCGTAACGATGATGTAAACTATATGGCATTTTTAATCGATTCATTTCCAGGAAGGGAAATTTTAGTAGCGGGTAAAAAACATCTTTATTTTGGAGGAACTTCGTATTTGGGGCTTCAGGACCATCCGGAGTTTCAGGAGCTCTTTATAAAAAATATAAGAAAATACGGCACCAACTATAGTGCATCAAGAAAATCCAATGTTCAGTTCTCCATCTTCGATTTGGCCGAAGACCATCTTTCGGATTTGGTAGGAAGCGAAGCTTGCATCACCCAATCCTCAGGTTATTTAGCCGGACAGTTCTTATCTGATTTCATTCACAAAAAATCCTGTAAACCCTTTTATGCACCCAACACACACTCGGCCTTATTTCGAAACCAGGTAAAGAACTATGTGACCTTTGCTAGCTTAAATATTGCCTTGCGAAATTATTTGAACGAACCCAACGCAAAAACTCCTGTATTGTTCATGGATACCATTGATTTTTCAGGAGGCGGTTACTCGGATTTTGAAAGTTTGAAAATTCTTCCCCTTAATGAGATTATATTGGTGGCGGACGATTCCCATGGCATTGGAATTATTGGAAACAACGGAAGTGGTGCGTTTCAATCCTTACAGGCATTGAACCCAAAAAAATTATTCGTTTGCTGTTCTCTGGGAAAAGGATTTGGTGTTCAAGCGGGGGCTATTTTTGGAGACAAGGAAGACCTGTCACAAATGGAAAGTACTTCATTTTATGGTGGTTCCAGTCCTGCAAGTCCAGCGGCCATGGCTACTTTTTTGGAGGCGGCACCCATATATTCCGAAAGAAGAAATATCCTCAAGACCAATTTAGACTATTTTTTAGCAAATATGGTATCACTTGGGCACTTTAGATATATGAGAGGCCATCCCACATTTACATTCTTAAATAAGGAGCTGGTACAGTTTCTAGAAAAGAAACAAATCATTGTCACCAATTTTAACTACCCCAAGGAAAGTTCAGAAACTATGAGTCGTATTGTCTTATCGGCCTCACATCGAAAAGCCGATATAGATTCCTTGACAAATGCCCTAAACCAATATAATGGGTAAGCCAAACAATATTGTGTATTGATAATTTCATAATAATTTAATATAAATTTTGTTAAATTATCATTATTATTTGTATCTTTTATGGTATTATCAACCATTAAATAATAGGGCCATGAAAAAATTAATTGGGTCTGTTTTATTGATGTTCTTATTGGTGTCCCTTACCAGTATTACCACTTTAAAACTACAAAGCCCGAATTCCTTAGAAGGAACCTGGGAACTGATCAACCGATATAATTATGATGAACAAGGTGTGTCGGATACATTACAGAACGTAAATGGTTATCGCCAGGTTAAGATTTATAGTAAGGGTAAGGTCATGTGGACACGTTATTCACCTGATGATCCAGTGGAATGGTTTGGATACGGTTCCTATACGAATACACAAAATGAACTGGAAGAACGCCTAGAATATGGTTCTGCCGAAATGATGAAAATACAGGATACCGTTCAGGTATTCAAGTTTGAACTTATCCTAGACGACGATAACTTTAGCCAAATTACCTTGGATGACAATGGAAATAGGGTATATTCAGAAAATTATATGCGAATCGATTAAAAATTCTGCACATAGGTAGAACAAAAAAAGCGCCCAAAAAGGCGCTTTTTAATTTCAAAGAACTTGAAACCTTTAAATGTTGTAATTATCCGCTATAGTCTCTTCTACCGAACCTATAGTGGCCAGGTAACGCTCGGCATCCAAGGCCGCCATACATCCAGTCCCTGCTGCGGTAACCGCTTGACGATATTCTTTGTCCTGTGCGTCACCGGAAGCAAAAACACCTGGTATATTCGTTTTGGTGGATTTACCCTTGGTAATAATATAACCCGTTTCATCCATATCCAGTTGTCCTTTAAATATATCCGTATTGGGTTTGTGCCCGATGGCAATAAAAAGTCCGGTAATAGCAATTTCCTCCTTCTCCCCTGTTTGGTTGTTCACCATTCTAAGTCCTTCAACAACTTGGTCCCCCAAAACTTCATCTACTTCCGTGTTATACTTTATCTCGATATTCTTAAGGCTTTGAACCCTGTGTTGCATGGCCTTAGAGGCTCTCATATAATCCTTACGGACCAACATAGTAACCTTATTACAGATATTCGCCAAATAGGATGCCTCCTCGGCCGCTGTATCCCCGGCACCTACAATGGCTACATCCTGACCCTTATAGAAAAAACCGTCACAAACGGCACAGGCTGAAACTCCACCACCTCTTAGCCTTTGTTCACTAGGGATATTTAGGTATTTTGCTGAAGCCCCAGTAGAAATAATAACTGTTTCTGCTTCTATCTGTTTATCATTATCCACGGTAATCTTATGGATTCCCCCTACTTTTTGGCTAAACTCAACTGCGGTTGCCATACCTATCCGAACATCCGTACCAAAACGTTCGGCTTGTTGTTGTAGCTGAACCATCATGGAAGGTCCGTCTATTCCTTCTGGATATCCTGGAAAGTTGTCCACCTCAGTGGTCGTTGTCAATTGGCCTCCAGGCTCCATACCTGTATATAAAACCGGTTTCAAATCTGCTCTTGAAGCATAAATGGCCGCAGTGTACCCTGCCGGTCCAGACCCTATTATCAATGTTTTAACTCGCTCTATTGCTTCCGACATAATATTAAAAATTCTTTGAATTTGTTTTACAAAAGTAGGGTATTGGATAAAAACCTTACATTGAAGTTATTAAAAGTTTTCACCGAAATAGGCTTATCCTAAAAAGTATAAACATAACGAGGTATAGGCGCTAATCGGTCAACATATCTACAGTGGCAACCGTTCTAAAACCGGTATGCTCTAGGGAAGAATCCATACTGGACCCCATCTTGGCCGAAACCCTATAACTAGCACAATAAGAAGCACTGCACAAAAAGGATCCGCCTTTAATGACCTTCTCCTTGGCATAGGGATTATTAGGGGTAAATGGCTTTGTGGCACCCTGCGGATTCTTTTGAACCTCACCCATAGCTTTAACCTCCTTATAGTAATTGGTATTGTACCAATCACTTGTCCACTCCCAAACATTGCCCGCCATATCATAAAGCCCATAGTCGTTTGGGGGATACGATTTGACCGGTGCCCTAAATTCGAACCCATCTGCTTTGGTGTTTGTTACCGGGAACTCCCCTTCCCAAGTATTCGCCCTTTGTTGAAGAACCGAAATATCGTCTCCCCAAAAGAATGTTGTACCCTTCTTCCCTGCCCTAGCGGCTAGCTCCCACTCAGCCTCCGTTGGTAATCGTCTTCCGGCCCATTGGCAGTAGGCCAAAGCATCCTCATAGGATATTTGTACAACCGGGTAGTTTTCCTTACCTATAATATTACTTTCAGGTCCGTTTGGATGTTTCCAATCCGCACCTATGGTCCAATTCCACCATTGTGAAAAATCGTAAAGATTGGGTACTGAGGTTTTTGTTTTTTTAAAGGTCAACGCACCGGGCTGCAAGACCGAATCATGGGGCTTCTCCGTTCCTTCGGGAACCTGCTTCTTTAATTCCTCCCAATCGATTGCTCTTTCTGCCGTGGTCACATAACCCGTCTCGTTTACAAATTTCTCGAATTGTGCATTCGTCACTTCGGTGATATCCATAAAGAAACCATCGACCAAAACATTTATGGCCGGCTTTTCGTGTTGCATGGCCATTTTGTCCTGGGGAACGGCCCCTTGTTTCAACTCTCCGCCCGGAATCCAAACCATACCCTCTGGGGTGTCAACATCATTGGGTTTTTCTACCAATAGGACTGAATCGTTATTAATGACGTTTGAAATCTCCCTTCCGGATTTTGAACTTTCCGTTTCCTTCTTTACCTCCTGCTTACACGCCACCAAACCCACACCTGCGACAATTGACAAAAAGATCCTGAATAATTTGTGCATTTTAATATCTCTTAGGCTACCTGTAAATTTACTTATTATACTCGGGGAAGCCAATAACATCCTTTTTTAACCCAAAGCCAAAAAAAACACCCAACAAGCTGGGTGTTTTTTAGATTATATATAATCCATATTTTAGTTTCCTTTCTTGTAATCTTCAAGGAATTTAGCAAGACCACTATCGGTCAATGGATGTTTTAGAAGCCCCTTAATAGCGGATAAAGGACCTGTCATTACATCTGCACCTATTTTGGCACAATCCAATACGTGCATAATGTGTCTTACGGATGCAGCCAAAATTTCGGTTTCAAAACCGTAATTGTCATAAATAAGACGAATATCAGCTATCAACCCCAAACCATCCGTAGAGATATCATCCAATCGTCCGATAAAAGGGGAAACATACGTTGCCCCCGCTTTTGCCGCCAATAAGGCTTGACCGGCCGAGAAAACTAGGGTTACATTGGTCTTGATTCCCTTATCCGAAAAATATTTACACGCTTTTACTCCTTCAGCAATCATAGGAAGTTTCACTACAATCTGAGGGTTTAGCGCTGCCAATTTTTCACCTTCCTCTACCATTCCATCAAAATCCGTGGAAATAACCTCTGCGCTCACATGACCATCTACCAAATTACATATTTTTTTGTAATGATTCATGATATTTTCCGTTCCGGTAATACCTTCTTTGGCCATTAGGGACGGATTGGTGGTTACACCATCCAAAACCCCCATGTCCTGAGCTTCTTTTATTTCATCTAAATTCGCTGTATCTATAAAAAATTTCATTTTATTTCTGTTTTACTTGTTCAAAAATTCTATTACTTGTTCATAAACCTGATCTCCCGTAAATCCAAATTTTTCATCCAATACACCTGCGGGAGCAGAATATCCAAAATGCTCAAGTCCGAAAACCTTTCCATTTGGACCAGCCAAACCTTCCAGATTAACGGGCAAGCCAGCAGTCAATCCAAATACAGGTTTATTGCCAGGAATCACTTTTTCCTGATATTCCTTTGGTTGCTGCCTAAAAATTCCTTCGGATGGGATAGATGCTATATTGACCTTTAGATTTTTCTTTTCCTCCAATAATTTTGAAGCATCCACGAGCGTAGACACTTCTGAACCATTGGCAATAAGAATTACATCAGGGTCATTTGTTTCCTGCACCAGATACCCTCCTTTTTCAGCACCCAATGCTTCTTCATAGCGATTACCGGATTGGGCGGGCACATCCTTTATATTCTGTCTGGACAATATTAGTCCAGTAGGAGTCTTTCTATTTTCAATGGCCATTTTCCAAGCCACATTGGTTTCTTGGGAATCCGCAGGGCGCAAGGCAACAAAGCTTTGCTCATGACTGTGGTTTTTCAATTTTTCCAATAATCGTATCTGTGCCTCTTGTTCTATGGGCTGATGCGTAGGACCATCTTCACCTACCCTAAAGGCATCGTGTGTCCAGACAAATTTAACGGGCAATTCTTGAATGGCACTTAAACGAATTGCCGGTTTCATATAATCCGAGAATACGAAGAATGTAGCAACAACCGGAATAATTCCCCCGTGAAGGGCTATACCGTTCGCCAGGGCCGCCATGGTCAATTCCGCAACACCGGCCTGTAAAAAAGCTCCAGAAAAATCGCCCTTTTTAAGAATGGAGGTCTTTTTAAGGAAACCATCCGTTTTATCACTGTTGGATAAATCTGCTGAAGAAACAATCATGTTCTCAACGTTTTCTGCCAAATAGGCCAGTACATTGGACGATGCCGCTCTTGTAGCCTGACCCTCCTTCTGGGCGATGGAACCAAAATCCAATTGAGGTAACTTACCATCGAAAAAGCTATCCAATTTGCTTGAGAGCTCCATATTTTCAGCTCTCCACGCATCGATTTCCAATTTTTTGGCATGGGCAGCAGCTCTTTTTCTTCCTACTACATCCTCATAAAATTCTGCTACTTTTTGAAAGATATCGAAAGGATTTTCAACATCCGCACCTAAATTCTTAAGGGTCATTTCATAGTCGGCACCAGTATCCCCAATGGGTTTACCGTGAAGCTCAGTGTGCCCTTCATACATCTCCCCATCTGCTGTAACACAACCCTTACCCATAATGGTATGACCTATAATCAAAGTTGGCTTTTCGGTTTCCGCATTGGCATCTGTCAGGGCTTTTCTGATCTGGTCATGATCGTGACCATCAATTGTAACGACCTTCCAACCCCAAGCTTCATATTTTTTGGCTGTATCTTCAGAGGTTACCTCATCGGTCTTGGACGAAAGTTGCACATCATTGGCATCGTAGAACATAATAAAATTGTTCAATCCCAAGTGTCCGGCAATACGCCCCGCTCCTTGGGAAATTTCCTCTTGAACACCACCATCAGAAATAAACCCATAAACCTTATGGTTCATCCAATCCCCAAAACGAGCCTGTAAAAACTTCGCTGCAATAGCAGCCCCTACACCCATGGTGTGTCCTTGACCAAGAGGACCCGATGTATTTTCAATGCCCCTCGCAACATCAACTTCCGGATGTCCCGGTGTTACAGATTCCCATTGTCTAAAATTGGCAATGTCGTCTTTTTTATAATTTCCCAACAAATAATACTGTGCGTACATTAAGGTAGAAAGGTGGCCCGCGTCCATAAAGAAGCGGTCACGGAACGGCCAGTGCATATCCGCTGGATCGTAATTAAAAAATTCCGAATATAAAATATGCATATAGTCGGCTCCTCCCATGGGTCCACCTGGATGTCCAGAATTTGCCTTTTCTACCATAGCTACGGCCAATGCTCTTATATTATCCGCCGCTAATTGATCAATTTCTTGGTTCATGTATTAATAGGTTCTTTAATTTTTAATTTCTACCAGTATACTTTAAGCTTCAAATATACCCCATTTATGGCGCTATTTAAAATAATTGTGCCACTTATAACTAATATTACGTGTTCAAAATACATTTATAAAAATCTAAGCCGAAATTATATGGTTCACTTTAAAAACAGGGCCAATAGTAGCATAATATCCAACATAAACCTCGATAATCTTATGTCATATGAAATGAATAAGTGCGGTATCGGATTAAATTGGAGATTAATCGCTTTTTGTATTCCCAAGAGCTGTAATTTTTTATCCTTAAGCAAAATAAAACTGTATACAGTAGGCACTTTCCTTGTAATCTACAGACATAAAAAAACCCATTAGAAGTGGGCTTTTATTTTTCTTATACTTTTTATTTTTGTGCCATCTCCAAATTTATGGTAAGGTCCACATCATTGCCAATAGCGGCACTTTCCTCTCCTACCCCAAAATCAATTCTATTGATGGTTCCAGTAATTTTAAGTCCTGCTTTTAACTTTTGACTACGCTGATCCGTAATGACTCCATTTACCTTACCTTCCAAGGTAACGGATTTCGTTACCCCATGAATGGTTAAATCACCCGTCATATTAAAGGTATTGTCACCCGTTTTTTCAACGGATGTAGTTTTAAAGGTCATAGTAGGATAGGTTTCTACATCAAAGAAATCGGCACTTTTCAAATGTCCGTCCCTTCTTTCATTGTCCGTATCAACACTGGCAGTGTTGATTGAAACATCAAAGGATGGATTCATAAAAGTATCATCAGCGGTAGCGGAAATTTCAAATTCATCAAAATTACCATCTACCTCAGAAATCAAGAGATGTGTAATATCAAAACCAACTTTTGAATGCGCTTTGTCTGCCTTCCAAGTAGATTGAGCAGAAAGAATTGAGCAAAACACAAGTGCTACTAGGGATAGATTTTTTTTCATAATGTTCTAAAATTTAGTTGTTTGTACAAATAATAAGACCATAAATAACTCAAAAGGTTTAATCCAAACTTGTTAAAGCTATCATAATTATATATGTCTTCAATATTTAAATATTAAATCCACGAAGAGATAAATGCCAAAACGACATTCAAAGCTCATATTTGACAATTATATCATACCTTTAATACGTTCATGATGAATATTTTAAGTGATACGAAGATAATGTCCAAGCCTGTTAAGTAATAGTTGAACAAACCTTTCATAAATGCAAAAATTAAACATCTTAATGGTTTTAGTGTTATGTATATCCTACGGCCAAACCAAAGCACAAACCAGAGATGCCAGAACCTATTTTAAACAAATGGAGAATAAGGCCCTAGCGGAAAAATTTCAAGGTGTGATTACCTCGGATGGTAAAATTGAAAATCTTTTTCCTATACAGGCTACGGGCATTTCCACAAAACCTATAATTGATGCTGCCAAGCAGTTCTTAAACGGCCTTGATCAAGAGCAATTAAGCCGAACAACCTATCCGGTCGAAGACCTTGAATGGCGTAAATGGTCTAACGTAGATAATGGTATTTATACGAGACAAGGAGTTTCGTTGAAGGAAATGGACCAAAAACAAAAAAATCTGGCATTCGAACTTATGCAAGAATCCTTAAGTGCAAAGGGTCTACAGTTGAGCAGGGACATCATGAAAACGGACCAAACCTTGGCAGAATTGAACAATAGGCCCGATATGTTCGACGAGGAGCTATACTTCTTTACGGTTATGGGGTCCCCATCGCAAACTGAGCCCTGGGGATGGCAATTGGATGGCCATCATTTGGTCATCAACTATTTTGTACTAGGTGACCAGATTGTGATGTCACCGGTGTTCATGGGTGGAGAACCCATTATCACTACAACGGGAAAATATGCCGGTAATACTCTGTTTCAGGATGAACAAAATTTAGGCCTTTCCTTTATGCAGTCACTATCCCCAGAACAGCAGGAAGAAGCAACTTTAAGCAAGGAAAAAAAACATAATAGTAACAAAGGCGAAGCTTCCAAGGATAATATAGTGTTGGATTTTGAAGGTCTTAACGTAAAAAATCTTTCTACTAGTGAAAAAACAGCCTTGCTATTTCTTATAGATCAATATATCAGTAATATGCGAGAAGGTCATCATGAAATAAAAATGGAAGAGATAAAGTCGCATTGGGATGAAACTTGGTTTGCATGGATTGGGAATACCACCGAAGATGCGGTATTTTACTATAGAATTCATAACCCAGTTATCCTTATAGAATTTGACCACCAAGGCGTGGTGGGCGTACCCAATGTAAAGGATAGAGGACCTACCCGAAACCATATCCATACCGTGGTAAGAACGCCAAACGGTAATGACTATGGAAAAGATTTACTCAAACAACATCTGGAGACTTCCCATTGAACCCTAAAAGACTATTTCAGCAAAACTTTAAAATTAATCCAATGCTAAAACTAAAATCACCTTTTATTCTCTTGTTACTTAGTACCTCTGCATTATTGGCTCAACGGGATTTCAGTACCGTTGAAATCACCTCCGAAAAACTAACCGAAAACGTTTACGCACTTTTTGGTGCAGGAGGAAATATAGGATTGGCCATTGGGGAGGATGCCGCCTATCTCATAGATGACCAATTTGGTCCCCTCACGGAAAAAATTGTTGCCCATGTTCAAACAATAACGGACAAGCCTATCAATTTTGTTCTCAATACCCACATGCACGGAGACCACACGGGTGGCAATGAAAATTTGGCCAATGCAGGTGCCTTGGTCATTGCCCATGAGAATGTAAGAAAGCGTATGGAAGGTGCCGAAGAACCTCAGCCCAAGGAAGCCTGGCCAGTGGTTACCTTTAACGACAAAATGACCCTACATCTAAAAAATGGAAAGAGTGTGCATGCTATGCATGTTAATCCCGCCCATACTGATGGGGATACGTATTACTATTTTCCAGAAGATAATGTCATTCACATGGGCGATAATTTTTTTAGTGGTCGCTACCCTTATTTGGACCTGGGTTCTGGCGGTGATATTGACGGATTGATATCGAACACAAAAATGGCTTTGGAACTAATTGACGACGAAACAAAAATCATTCCCGGTCATGGGGCGGTTTCCTCAAAGTCTGATTTGAAGGATTATACCGAAATTTTGATTACCTTGAGGGAACGTGTCAAAGAAGCTAGAGGTACTGGGAAATCCTTGGAGGAAGTACAAAAAATGGGATTGTCCAAGGAATGGGACGAGACCCACGGACAAGGTTTCATCAATGCGGATAGAATTGTGGAATTCATTTATAAATCGGCCGATTAAAATACCATAACCATGAAAAAGTTAAGAAAAGAGGACATCAAACAGGAGGTTTTTGACCTATATGACGACTGTGCCCACAATAGGGTAAGCCGAAGGTTGTTTATTGACAAACTATCTACCTATGCCGTAGGGGGAATAACAGTTTCTTCATTGCTTGGCTTCATTTCACCGGATTATGTGAAGAAAATACAAATAAAGCCCGATGACCCTAAATTAAAATCGGAATATATAAATTATGAATCTCCAAAAGGAGGAGGTTCCATTAAGGCCCTGCTCTCGAGACCGGCCGATTCAGAAGGTCAACTACCGGGCATTGTTGTGGTGCATGAAAATAGAGGATTGAACCCGCATATTGAGGATGTTGGAAGACGTGCGGCTCTGGCCGGATTCATCTCCATTGCTCCGGATGCCCTTACTCCATTGGGTGGTTATCCAGGCAATGATGATGATGGTAGGGAACTACAAAGAAAACGGGATAGGGATGAAATGTTGGAAGATTTCATTGCTGCCTTTGAATATTTAAAAAATCATCCGGAGTGTACCGGTAAAGTAGGGGTCGTTGGCTTCTGTTTTGGCGGATGGATTTCCAATATGATGGCGGTTAAAGTACCTGATTTAAGTGCCGCTGTACCCTTTTATGGAGGTCAGCCTACGGAAGATATCGATAAAATAAATGCCCCTTTATTGCTTCACTTTGGAGAACTGGATAAGCGGGTAAATGAAGGTTGGCCAGCTTATGAAACGGCCTTAAAGGGACATGGTAAAAAATATGAGGCATTTATCTATGAAAATGCAAACCACGGGTTCCATAATGACACTACTCCTAGATATGACCGTGAAGCGGCCGAATTGGCTTGGAAAAGAACAATAGATTTTTTTAAAAAGCATTTGACCTAATCCACCCGGGCAATATCAACAGATACTTTAAGCTTGCTTTTTCCACTACCATAGACCACTCCCTTTAAAGGTGGAACATCATAGTAGTCCCTACCCCACCCCACCACAATATGCTGGTCTTTGGGTATTTGATTATTGGTAGGGTCAAAATCCACCCAACCAAAACCGGGAATGAAAATGGAAAACCATGCGTGAGAGGCATCGGCACCCACCAGTTTTTCTTTGCCCGGTGGCGGAAGTGTTTCTATGTATCCGCTTACGTATCGAGCAGGAAGACCAACAGACCGTATACAGGCTATGGCAATTTGTGCAAAATCCTGACAAACACCTTTTTTCACTTTCATTACCTCTTCAATAGGGGTGGATATACTGGTAAAACCAGAAACAAAATCAAAATCGGTATAAATGCGCTGCATCAATTCATACGCTGCATCAAATACAGAGCGGTTACCCTGAAATGAACGTTCTGCATATTCCTTAATATTCTTATCCGTTCTTCTTATGAATATGGATTCCAAAACATACTGTTTGGCATCCAAAACCGTAGGGTCATGTCCGTTCAAAGCAAAAAGTGCCTCGTCCATGGTAATTTTTCTACAGGCTTCGGAAAAGTAGCTTTCATAAATCGCCCCACAATCCCTAATTATTTTACTCTTCGTGACGACCTTAAGAACATCATGCTCCATCTGAATGGAAAATCGGGTAATATAATTCCCGAAAAAATCGACACGCTCCGTAATTTCCGCGGGTTTGGGGCTAATTTGAATCCTATAATCCAACAATTCCTGTCCTTCCGATTTGCGCGGGCGCAATGTTGCAATGTTATGGCAATAATTGACCGGTGCATTGTATTTATAGGTAGTGATATGCGTTACATTAAAGACCATGCTCAGATTGGAAAAGACTGGGTAAACATTTGTGTTTGTCTATCCGTATGGTTAAAATAGGTTCCAGTAAGGGATTGGGAGGTCTTGTAAAGCAAATCTGAAAGTTCTTCCAACAAGGTATCCAGATCTTCCCGCACCACATCGTTTTTCGTTTTGGTCAAGCATAATTTGGAAGATTCCGATAAACGGAGTTTGGAAAAGGCGCTAAACACATATTTTTGATAGTTGGTCAACTGCTGATCCTTTCTGGAGTGCGGTAACCTTGCAATATCCTTCTGCAATCTTTTGATCATAAACGTCAAGGACCTGGCATACTCCACATCCAAAATCACCAAATCCAGCACATGCTCCAATTGAATATGTGAGCGATAGCTATACCTATAAATGTTCAAACTTTCGTGACTGGTAAGCAGATATTCCAATAAGTCATACTCCACCTGTGTATCATATTTGACGGCCAAAAGGGAGCGGCATTTGGTAATGGCCAACATACTTTGTTCCAATTGCAGACCAATGAAGTAAAGTAACAGGCCCTGCTGCACCATGATACTTTCCTCAATGAGCCCCATGAAGGCAATTAACCGGGTTATTAATTGATTGAGGACCTTTAATATTTTCAATATGGACGGATTTTCCTCATCCTGGAAATTCTGCCATAATTTTTGAATGTTTTCAAAAACCCGCCACATATCCGAAGACCAAAGATTTCGAATGGAGTAGTACGAATTACTGAACATGCCTATGGTATGGGCCAAACTACCTACCCGATCTTTGTCCCGTATTACAGAAAGCATTTCTTCATATGGGTTTTCCATTGCGGGTTTACCTTCCTTTGCCTTTTCCGAAAAGCCTGGATATGTACCCGTAAGGTGGGTAACCGCTTTTAAAAGAACTTGAAGCTTTACGGAGTCCGGTTTGGTGTCCATATTCTGGGCCATGGCCAGCTGACGCATTACTGTGCGAATAAACCTCGCATTCACAAGCGTCCTGCCTACGTAGCGTCCCGCCCAAAAGAGATTTTCTGCCGTTAGGCTGGGTAGATCGTCCAAGCCGGATATAGCTATCGACGATTTTTGTTCCCAGTTCCTATTTTTATCCTCTTTTACAGGCTGATTTTCAACGACCCAAAAATCCTTACTGGTCCCTCCTCTTTGATTGGAAACCCGAACCGTTTTACTATCCGGGGCCACCCTCACGAGTCCGCCCGGCATCACACTATAATGATTTCCAGAAGCTATGGAGAATGCCCGTGTAACCACATTTCTAGGTGTCAACGTACTTCCTAATAAATTGGGTGCTGTGGAAAAATTGATTTGCTCCTGGGCAACGAACCTATAGGGTCTTTCCTTTATTTTTTCTTTCAGGGAATCCAGTTCGGCCAAACTTAAAAACTTACCGAAATATATACTTTCCCTATTGGTTCTATCGATACGTTTGATGACCAAATTGGAGAGGTTGTTCAGTACATAATTCTTTTCCTTTTCCTGACCGCACCACCAAGATGCAATCTGGGGCAAGATCAATTCCTCGTTTAAAAAATACCTTGCTATGGCTGGCATAAAAGGTATCAAACCGGGATTTTCTATAACCCCACTCCCCACTGGATTAATGACCGAAACATTTTTTCTTCGGACTACATCCAAAAGACCCGCAACGCCCAAGTGGGAATCCTCCCTAAGTTCCAAAGGGTCTGAAAAGGCATCATCTACCCTACGCAAAACCACATCAATTCGCTTTAGTCCTTGCAAAGATTTCATCCAAAGAAATCCGTCACGAACCACCAAATCGTTTCCTTGCACCAAGGGATATCCTAAGAACGAAGCCATAAAAGCGTGTTCAAAATAGGTTTCGTTATGTGAGCCCGGTGTCAATATGACAATATTGGGATTATCCCTTTTGATCGGGGAGCTATCAATCAACATTTGATGAAAATCCCTGAAGAAAACCGATAAACGTGAAACGTTCATCTTGGAGTACATTTCAGGAAGTGTCCTACTGGTAGTAGATCGGTTTTCCAAGGCATAGCCCATACCTGACGGGGCTTCGGTCCTATCGTTTACCACCCATAATCTGCCATCCGTACCCCTGGCCAGATCAGCAGCATATATCGAGAGAAGCTTTTCCGTAGTATATTCAATACCAGAACATTGCCGTAAAAATCCTCTATGGCCGTAAATGACTTCATGCGGAATAATACCGTCCTTTATCAGTCTACGCTCACTATATACATCCTTAAGAACCAAATTCAATAACTCGGCCCGTTGTTTTAATCCGGCTTCCACATTTTGCCATTCATTCTGGTGCATGATCAAGGGAACCACGTTTAGGTTCCAAGGACGATGCATTCCCTGTGGGTCGTTGTATACATTGTAAGTGACACCATTTTCCAAAAGCAACCAATCGATATCCTTTTGGCGTCCGGAAAGGCCGTTTTCTCCCAACTTGTCAAAACCTGAAAACAGTTTCTTCCAATACCCCTTTACTTCATTATTGGGATTGAACACCTCATCATTGCCTAGTGTTGTGGAGTAGCTATTTAACCAGCTCGTCTTCGTGGTTGTGGACATTGATTTATTCTAATTACTTCTTTCTTAAATCCGTCACATGAGGATATTCCGGATTTATAGGTATCTCTTTATATACAAATGTATTGGAAGCTACCTTTGGTTGTACCGTTCTACCTGCAAAATTTGTTGAAGGTGCCAATTCCATCGGTGTCACTTCACCTTGGGTATGTCCAAACTCCCAGAAACGGTTTATTCGTCTAGATTCGGCCTCATAGCTGTTGACGGGATAGGTATCATAGGAACGTCCTCCAGGATGTGATACAAAATAAGTGCAACCCCCAATGGACTTTTTGTTCCAATCATCCACAATATCAAATACCAACGGTGTATCTACCCCAATTGTTGGGTGAAGTGCGGACCAAGGTTCCCAAGCCTTGAACCGGACACCTGCCACATATTCCCCTTTGGTTCCCGTAGAACTCAATTCCACTTTGACCCCATTACAAGTTAAGGTATACCGCTCCTCGGTGAAATTTTTCAATTTTACCTGAACCCTTTCCAAGGAGGAATCCACATACCTTGCCGTTCCCCTACCGGACATTTCCTCGCCCAAGACGTTCCAGGGTTCTATGGCCATTCTAAGCTCCAATTGGATTCCGTTGATTTCAACCATACCGTAAAGCGGAAAACGGAATTCAAAAAATGGGTCGAACCAATCTAATTTAAAGGGATACCCTGCATCGTTCAATTGCTCTACGATATCCTTGATATCTTCTTTTACGAAGTGCTCCAACAAGAACTTATCATGCAGTTCCGTACCCCATCGCACCAAATTATGTTTATAGGGATTCTTCCAGAACCATGAGACCAGCGTACGCACCAACAACATCTGCATAAGGCTCATTTGTGCATGTGGCGGCATGTCAAATGCTCGAAGTTCCAAAATCCCCAATCGCCCGGAAGAGGAATCCGGGGAATAAAGTTTATCGATACAAAACTCCGCTCTATGCGTATTTCCCGTAATATCCGTGAGCAAATGCCTGAAAAGTCTGTCTGTTAACCAAAACGGCACTTCCTTATCTTCCGGAATTTGGGAAAAAGCAATTTCCAATTCATACAAATTTTCCAACCTAGCTTCATCTACCCTGGGTGCTTGACTTGTTGGACCGATAAAAGCTCCTGAAAAGAGATACGAAAGACCGGGATGGTGTTGCCAAAAAGTTAATAAACTCCGCAGTAATTGTGGGTTACGGAGCAATGGACTATCCGCAGGGGTAGTTCCTCCTAAAGTAACATGATTACCTCCACCGGTACCCGTATGTTTGCCATCCAACATAAACTTTTCTGTGCCCAACCTGGATTTTTTCGCCTCTTCGTAAAGTTTTAAGGTATTGTCCGTCAACTCCTGCCAGTTGTGTGCAGGATGCACATTTACCTCTATCACCCCCGGATCCGGGGTCACTTTTAAGACTTCCAATCTATTGTCCCTAGGAGGCTCATAACCTTCAAGGATAACCGGTACATTAAGTTGCTTCGCGGTAGCCTCTATACTTGCCACCAAATCCAAAAAATCATCTGCACTATCCAGCGGGGGCAAGAACAAGAACAATTTTGAGTCCCTTACCTCTGCACATATGGCCGTTCTAACATAGGGTTGCTTTTTAATATTTTCATTGATGTTGCCCTCCAAACGCTCCTTTAAATCAGCCGCATACGGCTTTAAGGATGGTTTGGGCTCAAAAAGCTCGGGTTCCGCAGTAGGCTCGGATGGTACTTCTGGTTCCTTCGGAAGCGACTCCAAGGGTAACCGTAGGCCGATTGGCGAATTTCCAGGGCTCAAGAAAAGATGTTTTCCCCTAAATTCCCATGTGTTGGTTATCCAATGGATACCTTTTTTGTTCAGGGGCATTACATGTCCTACTGTTTTACCAACCCCTTGTTCCAAAACTTCACCCAACTTTCTTCGTAAGGCAGTATCCTTTTCATTGTACTCTTTGGGGTCAATATCAGTAGGTAATTTTCTTTCTTCCCATAGAAAATAAAAAGCATCTTCAAAGGCAGGTGCAATGGTGTCCTTTGGACATTTTAAGTAGTCCGCCAAGGTTTTCAAAAATTCTGACGTGATATTTTCCGGAAGATCATATTCTTTGGTAAAAGATGCCAACAAATCCGGATTTTCCCAAATGGGCTTACCATCCTTTCGCCAGTGAATGCCAATCAACCATCTGGGCAAGGGTTCTCCCGGATACCATTTCCCTTGGGCGTGGTGCAACATACCTCCCTTTCCAAAGACTTCCAACAAACGCAGGGACAAAGAGCTCGCCAATTGGCGCTTATGGTCACCATCTGCAGCCGTGTTCCATTCTTCGGATTCCATATCATCTATGGACACAAAAGTGGGTTCCCCACCCATAGTCAATCGCACATCATTTTGTTGCAACTCCTCCTCTACCTTAAATCCTAAATCATATATGGCCTTCCACTGTTCTTCTGTGTAAGGCTTTGTTACCCTGGGTGATTCAAAAATTCGGGTTACTGAATTATCAAATTCGAACTCGGTCTCACAAGGATCCATCAAACCATAAACGGGTGCGGCACTTTCAAAGGAAGGAGTACATGCCAAGGGAATATGCCCCTCACCAGCAAGTAGACCGGAAGTTGCATCCAGACCAATCCAACCAGCCCCAGGTAAATACACTTCTGCCCAAGCGTGTAAATCTGTAAAGTCCTCTTCAGGACCCGATGGCCCATCCAAGGATTTCTCATCCGATTTCAATTGCACCAAATAACCAGAAACAAAACGCGCCGCCAAACCTAAATGTCGCAAGGTCTGCACCAAAAGCCATGCAAAATCCCTACAAGAACCCAATTTTTTGTCCAAGGTCTCCTCACAGGTCTGTACCCCAGGCTCCATACGTATGGTGTAATTCAGATAATTATAAAGATCTTGATTCAATCCAGTTAAAAAATCGATACTTCGCCTAGGTGTTTTATCAATGGTATTGAGCCATTCCTTTAACAAAGGTCCACTCTCAGTTACTTCCAAGTAAGGCAATAGTTCTTTTTTGAGCTCTGGTTTGTAGGTAAACGGAAATTCCTCAACGGACTCTTCAACAAAAAAATCGAAGGGATTAATGGTCTTCATGTCCGCAATAATCTCTACATCTATGGAGAGCTCTTCCGTTTTTTCAGGAAAGACCAAGCGTGCCAAATAATTTCCAAAGGGATCTTGTTGCCAATTAAAGAAATGATTCTCCGGTTTTATTTTAATGGAATAAGCTTCTATGGGCGTTCTACTATGGGGTGCCGGGCGAAGCCTAAATATATGTGGAGAGAGATTTACCCTTCTATCATATTTGTACTTAGTTTTATGTCTGATCGCTACTTTTAGAGCCATATAAATTTACTGTTAACTATTGTACCTAAGATAAAAACTATATCGTCAATTAACGAGGTTTGCGCCTCTTTACTTTGGATTTTTATTCTATACACAGTTAAGGATTCTATTTTTACAGAATTGACAATTTATACACCCATACACCTATGACAATTATTCAGTGAAATATTGATTCCTTATCTTAGGTTTCCGTATTAAAAAGCGTTCATATCCAATTTAAAATTCAAAAAGCCTGAGAATTGTCAAAAACATATTATTGTTCCAAAAAAGAATCCTCCCTTTTGCGTATATACTTGCTTTGGTACTTGGCTTCATAACAAATGGGAAACCCATTACCGTAGGTATCTGTTTTTTAGTATTTCTTCCCATTTTTCATTTGTTCATTTATGAGATTTCGTATAAAAACGAGTACTATTATTACTTCAATCTGGGATTCACAAAGATAGGTCTTTGGGGAAGTACAATTTTTATAGCTACACTCAATTTAATTCTAATTAGCTGTTTATGAAAAATTTACACGTAGACAGCGTTATTAAATACTATGGAAAAAAAAGAATTCTAAATAGCATACATCTTTCGTGTAAAAAGGGTGAGATTGTAGCACTTGTAGGTAAAAATGGCTCGGGTAAATCCACATTGTTAAAAATTCTATTTGGAGTTGAATCCGCAAGCCAAAAATTTATTAAAATAGAAGGTTATATCGTCCGTGGCAATAAAAATTTAAAAAAGCATATTAATTATCTGCCCCAAGAAAATTTCCTGCCCCTCAATATCAAAATAAAGACCATTATCCAACTTTTTCTACCTAAAGAAAAAAGCGACGCTCTCTTTCACAACGAATATATAGTTCCTCTGCTTCAAAAGCAATTTCAGGAATTATCCGGTGGCGAAAAAAGAATATTGGAACTACTTCTTATCCTAAATTCTGAAAAGAGGTATGTTCTACTGGATGAACCTTTTAATGGAGTTTCTCCAATTACTAAGGAATATATATTGAAATATTTATCAAAAAACAGGGCCAAGAAAGGTTATATCATTACAGATCACGACTTTGAGAATGTTTTTAGAATTGCTGACAAAATTGTCTTGCTTGATTGTGGAAACACCATAGAAATTAAGGATTACAGACAATTAGTCAATCTTGGGTATCTATCAGAAACCAATTATCAGCAAATCATGAAAGGCCAATCATAATGGATTTCTAATTTAAATATGTCATTTTTTGATTAGTTGATAAAAAAGAATCCCAGATTGTAGTAAATTTAAAAAATCATTACATTCATTCACCTTAAATATATTTTCGTGAAAATTAAACCGATTTTAACTCTCTTAGCCATTTTTACATCCATTTTAGGGTTTGCCCAACAACCTGATTGGGAAGCCCTCGCAAAGGAATCAAAAAAAACAGAGGTATATGAACCTGTTCCCCAAAAAGTAACTCCCGGAGACTCTTCTAGGGAGGCACCTTCTGATGCCATCATACTTTTTGGTGAAAATAATTTAGAAAAATGGACGTACGACAAGCCAAACAATCCTCAGACTTGGAAAGTGGACAATGGCATACTAACCGTAAACAAAAAAGCGGGTGGTCTGACCACGAAAGATAAATATATGGACTACCAACTTCATTTGGAATATCGCATACCGGAAGATATTACAGGCGAGGGGCAAAGCAGGGGAAATAGCGGAATTTTCTTGGCCTATCTGGGTCTCGATGAAAGTGGACTCTTCGAGGACGGTTATGAAATACAGATATTAGACAACTATAATAATGAAACCTATGTAAACGGACAAGTGGGGTCTATGTACAAACAATCCATACCGCTGGCCAATGCCGCTAAAAAACCTGGCGAATGGCAAACCTATGATATCATTTGGAAAGCACCAAGATTCATGGGAGATGGCAGTTTACTTTCACCTGCGAGCGTAACTGCACTGCACAATGGAGTTTTGGTACAAAACAACTACGAATTAAAAGGAATCACCCCTTGGATAGGCCAACCAAGTTACAGAAAGCACGGTGCTTCCCCTATTCGTCTTCAGGCCCACGGAGACCCCAGCGAGCCCATAAGTTTTAGAAATATTTGGTTAAGGGAGTTATAAATTTTAGGAAAGTACCTTTTATACTACTTTGAAATGTCTGGAGCAAAACATCGAATCTATACTATGTCCTTTGCAGGCGTGTATCCCCACTATATTACCAAAGCTGAGAAAAAAGGAAAAACCAAGGAAGATGTAGATACCATTATTTTCTGGCTAACAGGCTACGATAAAAATTCCTTGGAGAGAATCCTTAAAAATAAAACCAATTTTGAACGCTTTTTTGAGGAAGCCCCAAGATTTAATCCAAATGCTTCCAAGATTACTGGAGTCATTTGTGGGTATCGTGTAGAGGAAATTGAGGACAAACTCATGCAAAAAGTTCGGTATTTGGACAAATTGATTGATGAACTGGCCAAGGGTAAATCGATGGAAAAAATTCTGAGGAAATAGTCGTTTCAATATCGAGGACATTAAAGTGTTAACTTACTGCGATGTATTAAAATGGAACTATTCTAATTTTGGTGATTTGCTAAAATCTATGTAACCAATGTTACCCATTTAACCATTTAGATATTTTATTTTTGCATTAAAATTCCATGAATGTTCGGTAAAGGTTCTAAATTGTACAGTATTCTATTTTTAAAATGTCCAAGATGTCACGAGGGTGAATTCTTGGAAGCCCACCCTTATAAATTAAGTAACTTTAACAAGGTAAAGCAGCATTGCCCAAAATGTAATCTCAAATACAGTATTGAGCCCAGTTTCTATTACGGTAGCATGTACGTGTCTTATGGTGTTGGCGTTGCTGTAGCAATAGCGGTTTTTGTTCTGACTTTAATTTTTGGGTTGGATTTAAGTATATTAGAGGTATTTGGTTCAATAGTGGTTGTTTTGGTATTGGCAATGCCTTGGATTGCTGCCGTATCCAAATCGATATGGGCCAATTTCTTCTTTAGTTATGATAAGGAAATCGCTGAAAAGGTAAAATAAAACTACTAATGATACAGGAGCTTACTGAAAGTTATGGTGGCATTTTTGAAAAAGAACTCATTAATGAAATTGCTCAGGTTGGCACATTTAAAGATGTTCCTGAAGGTCATAAACTCATTGAGATTGGCGACTACATTAAGGGTATGCCCCTTTTGATTTCGGGAGCCATAAAGATTCTAAGAGAAGATAATGATGGTGACGAATTGTTACTCTATTACTTGGAAAAAGGAGATACTTGCTCCATGACCATGGCCTGTTGCATGGGCGATTCAAAAAGTGAAATCCGAGCCATTACCGAAACCGATAGTAAACTTATTATGGTCCCCATACAAAAAATGGAAGAATGGACCGCGAAATATAAATCTTGGCGCAATTTCGTCTTCAATAGCTACCATGAACGATTGAACGAACTTTTAAATACTTTGGATAGTATTGCATTTGATAAAATGGACGCTCGTTTAGTCAATTATTTGAAAGAAAAATCAAGAATCAACAAAGGAAATATCATTAATAACACCCATCAAGAAATAGCCTATGAACTCCACAGTTCCAGGGTTGTAATTTCAAGACTTCTCAAAAAACTGGAACAGATGGGTTCCATTGAATTGCACCGTAATTATATTAAAATACTGGATTTGTAATCGTTTGTAACCAATGTTACTGCATAACCCCTCACTGGGAACTAGCTTCGCACCATTAAATGTAAAATTTCATGGAATTTCTTCATATCCTAGGTTATGTAAGTGCATTGATAATTGGAATATCCTTAGGCTTAATTGGCGGTGGCGGATCTATTCTTGCCGTACCTGTTTTGGCCTATTTGTTTTCAGTTAATGAAAAAGTGGCCACTGCTTACTCACTGTTCATTGTTGGTGCGAGTGCTTTGGTCGGGGGTTGGAAACAACACTTAAAGGGCTTCGTCGATTGGAAAACCGCAGTTGTATTTGGAATTCCGGCCATAATAGGAGTTACCTTGGTAAGGCACTATCTTGTTCCAGTCCTCCCGGACGTGCTTTTCCATATAGGAACCTTTGAATTTACCCGTAGAATGGGAATGTTCGGTCTTTTTGCTATACTGATGTTTCCTGCAGCGTATTCCATGTTAAAGACTAAAAAAGAAATTTTAAAAGAAGGAAAAAGAGAAGTAAAATATAATTATCCCTTAATTCTTGCAGAAGGACTTCTAGTAGGTGCTATCACAGGTTTAATAGGTGCTGGCGGTGGATTTTTGATAATTCCTGCTTTGGTCATTTTGGCCAATGTGGAAATGAAGGTTGCGGTAGGCACATCACTTATTATCATTGCCATTAAATCCTTGATGGGCTTCTTTTTGGGGGATGCCATTACCATGGAAATCAATTGGCAGTTTCTTTTGGTGTTTACAGGACTTTCATTTTTGGGAATATTCATCGGAAGCTATATAAGCAACTATATTGATGGTAATAAATTGAAAAAGGGCTTTGGTTATTTTATATTGGTCATGGCAGTATTCATTTTTTACATGGAATTCTTCATACCTCATTAAAAGATGGATAAAAGCCCTTGCTAGAGCTATTGGATAAGTTTTTATATCCTTATGTAACACAAGTCACTGTATAATTCTTCTTGGATGTTTACTTTTAAAAAGTAAACCATTTAAATTAGCACATCATGAAAGTTGAACAGATTTATACAGGATGCCTAGCACATGCCGCATATTACATTGAAAGTAAAGGAGTTGCCGCCGTATTTGACCCCTTAAGGGAAGTACAGCCTTATTTGGACCGAGCCAAAAAGGACAACGCCCAAATTAAGTATGTTTTTGAAACACATTTTCATGCCGATTTCGTAAGCGGACACCTAGATTTAAAGAAAAAAGCGGGATCCAAAATAGTTTTTGGGCCTGGAGCCAAGCCTGCCTACGAAGCTATCACGGCCGAAGACGGACAAATATTTGAGGTCGGGGATTATAAGGTGAAAGTTATTCATACTCCGGGCCATACCATGGAAAGTACCACCTACCTTCTAATTGATGAACATGGCAAAGAGCATGGTATCATTACCGGTGACACCTTGTTTATCGGGGATGTTGGAAGACCGGATCTGGCACAGCACGTAGTTTCTGAATTGACCGAAGAAAAATTGGCCGGTCATCTTTATGATTCGCTCCGTAATAAAATTATGCCCTTAAGTGATGACCTCATAGTTTACCCCAACCATGGTGCAGGATCTGCATGTGGTAAAATGATGAGCAAGGAAACTACGGACACCTTAGGGCATCAAAAGAAGGTCAATTATGCGCTTAGGCCGGATATGACCAAGGAAGAATTCATAAAGGAGTTACTTACAGGGCTTACTACTCCCCCAGGATATTTCCCCAAGAACGTTTTAATGAATATAAAGGGGTATGAAAGTTTGGACAATATTATGGATAGGGCAACTACCCCCTACTCGCCGGATGCTTTTGAGGCTGTAGCCAATGAAACTGGGGCTTTGGTATTGGATACCAGAAATGCAGAGGATTTTGCAAAGGGCTTTATCCCAAACAGTATTAATATAGGCCTAGAAGGAAGTTTTGCCCAATGGGTAGGTGAAATGATACCGGATATTAAACAGGAAATTCTATTGGTGACCTATGATGGAAAGGAAGAAGAGGCCATCACCCGTTTATCACGTGTAGGTTATGACAATACCGTTGGGTTTTTAAAAGGAGGTTTTGAATCCTGGAAAGATTCCGGTAAGGAGTTTGAAACCGCCAATCGCATTTCCGCCCAAGACCTTGAGGAAGCTATGAATGATGAAAAACCCTTGATCATCGATGTTCGTAAAAAAAGTGAGTACGATTCCGAGCATCTTATCGGTGCCATTAACATTCCGCTTAATGAAATAAATCAACATTTGGCAGAATTTCCAAAAGACAGCACCTTTGTATTGCACTGTGCCGGCGGATATAGAAGTATGATAGCATCTTCCATACTAAAACAACGTGGATGGCAAGATTTTGCGGATGTCAAAGGTGGGTTTGAAGACCTATCCAAAACATCCCTGCCAAAATCGGAATATGTATGTCCGTCCACCATGTTATAACATATACAAGTACAAAAAAGCCCCTTGTTTAAGGGGCTTTTTTGTTATAAATACAATGTAACCTTTGTTACCCATTTAGTAAATTACAATTAGTAGTTTTGTACTCATATTAAAACGTGTAACGATGAAAGTTGAGCAAATTTATACCGGTTGTCTGGCACAAGGCGCATATTACATTGAAAGTAAGGGAGAGGTAGCTATAATCGATCCACTTAGGGAAGTACAACCCTATATGGATAGGGCGAAATCCGATAATGCAAAAATCAAATATATTTTTGAAACACATTTTCATGCCGATTTTGTGAGCGGTCACGTCACATTGGCAAAGGAAACAGGAGCCCCAATTGTTTTTGGTCCAAACGCTAACCCAAACTTTGATGCCATCATTGCAGAGGATAACCAGGAATTTAAACTTGGCGAAGTCACGATAAAGGTACTACATACCCCAGGCCATACTATGGAAAGTACTACCTACCTCTTAAAGGACAAAGACGGAAAAGACCATGCCATATTCAGTGGCGACACCTTGTTTCTAGGTGATGTGGGCAGACCAGATTTGGCTCAAAAAATGGGAGTACTAACCGAAAAGGATTTGGCAGGTTATCTCTATGATAGTCTAAGGGAAAAGATAATGCCACTTTCTGATGATGTTATAGTGTACCCCGCCCATGGTGCGGGTTCTGCCTGTGGTAAAAATATGATGAAGGAAACTGTTGATACCTTGGGCAACCAAAAAAAAATGAATTATGCCCTAAGGGCCGATATGACCAAGGAAGAATTTATCGAGGAAGTAACGGATGGTTTGCTACCCCCTCCCCAATATTTTCCTTTGAATGTACAATTGAACAAGGAAGGATATGAAGATATAGCACAAGTACTTGAAAGAGGAACACGGGCATTGTCCCCACAAGCCTTTGAAGCCGCAGCGAACGAAACAGGTGCTGTCGTTCTGGATGTTAGGAATGCTGCCGATTTTGCAAAAGGGCATATTCCAAGGTCTATTTTCATTGGTCTTGATGGAAGTTTTGCGCCGTGGGTAGGTGCCTTAATTGCCGACGTACAGCAGCCCATATTGTTGGTGGCGCCAAAAGGCATGGAAGAAGAAGCCATAACCCGTCTTTCACGAGTCGGTTTTGATAATACCCTTGGATATTTGGAAGGTGGTTTCGAAGCATGGAAAAAGGCTGCTATGGAATATGATACCGTAAGTCAAGTTGATGCGGATGAATTGAAAACAGCCATGGAAAATGAGGAAGTAAACGTATTCGATGTTCGAAAGAATAGTGAATATCTATCGGAGCATGTTTTGGAAGCCAAAAACACACCTTTGGATTATTTGAACGAACATTTAACAGAGTTTCCAAATAAGGAAACCTTCTTTGTGCATTGTGCCGGGGGCTACAGAAGCATGATTGCGGCTTCCATCTTGAAAAGCAGGGGAATTCATAACCTCATTGATGTTAAGGGAGGTTTTAAGGCCATAAACGAAGCTGGTATTCCCGTTTCGGATTATGTATGCCCTACTACCCTTTAAAAATTTGTAATTTGATGTAAATCAAATACCTTAATAGTGAATTTTTAGTTAGTTAGAGACCCACGGAAGGATTATAAAATTGTTTCTGTGGGTCTTTTTTGTTCTCATTATCCAAGAATAAAATTTTTCACTTTTATATATTTTTTTCCGCTTATGTAACTCTAGTTACTGTTCACCACATATTTGAATTCTACCTTTACAGTACTATGGTAAAACACTATAGTAACAAAAATCGATTAATATTTAGGGATAGGTATTGATTGAATTGTTTTTAATTGGTTGGTTGTTTAAAGGAGATAGGCCAAAAAGTCTGTCTCCTTTTATAAGTACCAACATTTAAACTTTAATAGTATGTCATTTCTTAGTTCACTATTTGGTTCCAAAAGCACAACGGACAATGGAAACATTGTCATTTTGGACAAAAACGATTATGCAAAGGCAATTTCCTCCAATAAGGTTCAATTGGTGGATGTTAGAACTCCCTCGGAATATAATGGGGGACACATTAAAAAGGCCATCAACATAGACTTTTTTAATGCCTCCAATTTTAAAAGCGCTTTTGATAAATTGAATAAAACTCAACCCGTTTACCTATACTGCAGATCAGGAGCTAGAAGCCAGAAAGCGGCCCGAAAACTTGTAGGCATGGGCTTCACCGAAATCTATGATTTGCGAGGAGGTTATAGTTCATGGAACTAAAAGAATATAAAACAATCCAGATATGAAAGCAACAGTAATGGTACAGAATCTAAAGTGTGGAGGTTGCGCAAAAACCATTATCGACAAGGTTTCGGAACTTGAGAATGTTTCCGATGTTCAGGTGGATGTTGACACATCTTCCGTTTCGTTCAACTACCAGGAATTAGATGATGCCCTTTTGGTCAAACAAAGGCTCAAACAGCTTGGATACCCTTCCGTAGATATGAAAAATACCACTAGCTCTATGCTAAAATCCTATTTGAGCTGCGCCAGTGGCAAGATGAAATAAGGTTGCTTTGAGCAACTACAATTTTTTAAACCGATGGTAATACGGTGTGCACGATTACCTTTTATCGATTTAAATAAATACCATTTAAAAAATGAAGAACCTTCTTACACTAGTCTCCATTCTGATATTGGCCAGTTGCAAAAATTCCGATAAAACGGAAAAACCGGTATCGCAGTTAAAAAGTGGCAACCTGGATGTCTATCAGGAAAGTATGCTCAAAGGTAAGGAGTTGATGGAGTCCAAATGCTATGTGTGCCATGGCCCCGAAGCATCGGAAGATTCGAGAATTGCACCTCCTATGGTGGCCATCAAGGCAAGATATCTCATGGGGAATCCCTCGAAAGAGGAATTCGGTAACGCCATTTGGAATTTTGTTGAAAAACCTTCCATGGAAAAAGGGAAAATGAAGGGGGCCCTTAAAAGATTTGGGGTAATGCCCTATCAGCCGTATTCGGAAGAAGAGATACGACTCATATCGGATTACATTTATGAATTTAAAATAGAAGAGCCGGAGTGGTTCAAAGAACATTGGGAAAAAGGCCATGAAAAAGGTAATTATCAACAACAAGGAAAGGATTTTGATACAAAGTTCAAATCCTCTCCAAAAACGGTTAAGGAAATAGGTTTGGAAATGGCCTTGAGCACCCAAAAGGTATTGGGTAAAAACCTGATGGGGAAAATGCAAAAAGAAGGTCCGGTCGCGGCACTTAAGTTTTGTAACGAAAAAGCATATCCCTTAACGGATAGTATGGCTATCGTACATGGAGCCAATATTAAGAGAGTATCGGACAGAGCAAGAAATCCCATGAACCGCGCCAATACCCAAGAGTTGAAATACATTGCATATTTTAAGGAAAGAATCAAAGCCGAGGAAGATTATGAACCTATAAGTGTTGAAATAGGTGACAAGACCAATTTCTACTACCCTATTATAACCAATGATATGTGCCTAAAATGTCATGGTAAAAAAGGAAATGATATAAGAGCCGAGGTCGTTTCCATACTACAAGAAAGGTATCCAGAAGACGAAGCCATTGGTTATTCGGCCAATGAGGTCAGGGGTATTTGGAGCATTGTTTTAGAAGGTGGAAGTCAGCGTTAGGATTTTTTCTTTCCAAGACCAAATCCCGAAATATTTTGTCCTATAAAATCCTTGGGCATGTTTTCGTCTCCAGGATAGCCTAAGGTAATGGTACCACTTTCCTCGGGTACGTAATTGGTCCTAAAAATATAATCCCAAAGACTAAGACTTATTCCAAAATTTACACCATATCGTTTACCCTTGGGTAAATCATAGGCATGATGGTATAAGTGCATGACGGGGTTATTCAACACATATCTCAAGGGACCCCAGGTAATCTTTATATTGGAATGGTTAAAATGACCTATGGCAATAGCCAAGAAGTGAACAATATAGGCTTGTTCAGGCTCAAAACCACCCAAGATCATTACACCAAAAGTTTTTAGGGGTTTGTATAGTATATTTTCCATCCAATGGTATCGCAAATGAGCGGCGAAGCCCATTTCCTTTACACTATGATGCACCTTATGAAAGTTCCATAAGATTTCATATCGATGCAGGAGAATATGGGTGAACCACTGTACAAAATCCAAAATCAGGAAAAAAATCAATAATTGGGACCAAGAAGGCCAGAAAGTAAAATCTATAATAGCCAAGCTTTTGGCGGTTATCCCCATATCTCCAAAAAGAAGTTGTAGCATTCTGTAAACACCGCTTATAACAATTGCAAAAAGGAAAAAATTGAAAAACATATAAAAAGCATCCAGCCAAAAATCCTTTCTAAAAACCTTTTGATCTTTACGCCAGGGGAAGAGAACTTCCAGTCCCCAGACCACTAAGGAAATCAAAATAAGGCCCCAAAAATAATTCGTATACCAAGGCACATCGAAAATAATTGATTTCCAAGTCCAATTAAAAGTGCCGTTTACGGCATTGATAAAAGCATTTAAATATTCCATTATCCTTCTAATTTTGAGATCAAATATAAGTTCTTGCCCAATAAGCTTGAGTAACAATTGTTACAGATTAAAACAAACAATATCACTATCTTGTGTATATGATTTTGAGCATACCTTAAACTCATAAGGTAGGTCGAACTAAACCTCACAGCCTTACGACAATGGTATGCCAAAACAAGTATGAACCAATAAAACTTTAAATCATGAAAAAAAATATGGGAACTGCGGATAAAACTATCCGGATTATCATTGCGCTGGCCGTATTCGCCCTTTATTACTTCAACGTCATTGGAGGCACCTTGGCATACGTATTAATGGCACTGTCTGTCATATTTCTGTTAACCAGCTTTATAAGCTTCTGTCCTCTTTATACTTTGTTCGGCATTAACACCTGTAAAACAAAACAATAATCATATTTTAACTGCGAAAATGCCGGTTTCCTTAAAGGAAACTGGCATTTTTTATGACCCATTTCATATTAATTTAAGCCTATGTAACCATTGTTACATTATTCGTAATAATTACCTTATATATTTAACAGGTTGAATAAAAATTAATAAAAATGAGCTCACATCATCAAATTCTGGTTATTGGAGGTGGAACGGCAGGTATTATGGTCGCATCACAACTTATCAAGCAAAAACACGCTAAGGACGTAGCCATCATAGAACCTTCAAGCACCCATTATTACCAACCTGCCTGGACTTTGGTTGGGGCTGGCACCTATGATTATGATAAGACCTCAAGGCCCATGTCATCCGTGATGCCAAAGAACGCCACCTGGATCAAGGATAAGGCAACCGGCTTCGATCCTGAGAATAATACCGTACATACTAAATCGAGTGGTCCAATTTCCTATGATTATTTAGTAGTGGTTCCCGGATTGGCTTATGATTTTAGCTTGGTACCCGGACTTGGTGAGGCTATGGACAAAGGTGTGGTCTGTAGCAATTACACTGATCCAAGGCACACGTGGGACGTAATCAAGAATTTTAAGGGAGGGACAGCTTTATTTACGCAACCCACTACCCCTATCAAATGCGGTGGAGCTCCACAAAAAATAATGTATTTGGCCGAAAGTTATTTCAGAAAAAGTGGTGTTCGAAACAAAACGGATGTAGTTTTTGCCACTGGAGGGACGGTAATTTTTGGTGTTAAGGAAATTGCCCGTACCCTAATGAAGGTTGTGGATAGAAAAGACATCAACCTTCGGTTTTTCCATAAATTGGTGGCCGTGGATGCCGATAAACAAATAGCTTGGTATGAGTTGGGAAAAGATGTAACGGCAGGTGGCTGCGTAGTTATGGCCGGTGAAGACGATGACAGGCTTTTGGACGAATCCTTCCAGTACAATTACAAGGATGTAAGGGTAACGGTAGAAGGCGACCGATATGGAATCCATTATGATATGCTCCATACGGCACCACCTTCCGTGGCCCCAAAATTCGTGAAGGATTCGGTTCTGGTAAATGAAGCAGGTTGGTTGGATGTAGACCATAAAACGATGCAACATAATTCCTATCCCAATATCTTTGGGTTGGGTGATGTAGCCGCCTTACCTACTGCAAAAACTGGAGCTGCTATCCGTAAGCAGGTGCCCATTGTAGTAGATAACATAGATAAACTGATTAAAACAAAATCCATGGGTTCAAAAGCCTACAATGGATATTCTTCTTGTCCCTTAGTAACCGATTATGGTAAGATGGTTTTGGCAGAATTTGACTATAACAACAATTTTACACCGGATCCAAAATTAAAACAGATGTTGGTTTTTGACTCTTCAAAAGAACACTGGAGATTATGGATGCTAAAAAAAATACGGACTCCCTTATTTGTATTGGAACAAGATGATGAAAGGCCAAGACGTTTAATCAAAACCGAATTGCTACTAACTCAAATTAATCCTTTAGGCCAAAAGTCTAGGGGATTTTTGCTTTATGTTGAGCTAAAAAAAATTGCTAAAAAATTCATAAATAAGCCGTTATGCAACTCTAGTCACAGTATTCCTCCCTCAAATTGAAGAACTTCATGAAATAACTTTAAAAAATTGTCATGAAAGGCTTTAAAATGAATTGCATATCAGGTTTATTGAGTGTTGTACTGTTATTAGCGGCCACATCTTGCGATAAAGATGAAAACAATTCCGTAATTGATAATTCCCTATCAAAAACAGAAGAGAATGCTTTAACTTTTATGATAGAAGAAGAAAAATTGGCCTTGGATACCTACACCTATTTAGGTGAATTGTGGGGTATTAATCAGTTTTTGAATATCCAAAAAAGTGAACAATCCCATGTAAAGGCGGTATCCAATCTAATAGAACGATATGACCTAACATATACCATGTTGCCCGAAGGGGAATTTATAAATGAGGAACTACAAGGATTATACAATAAATTCGTTGTAGACGGAAGCAAATCACAATTGAATGCCCTAATTATTGGCGCTACTATTGAAGATTTAGATATTGTAGATCTTGAAGACCTAAAGCAATAAATTTTCAACGGTGATATTTTAAATGTTTTCGAAAGTTTACAGTGTGGTTCAAGAAATCATCTAAGAGCTTTTGTGGGTACCATAAATCAAATGGGAGGCAACTATACTCCTCAATATTTATCCATGGAAGAATTCATCATCATTATAGAAAATAGTAATGAACGCTGTAATTAAAAGTTGTAGTTAAGAATAAAATCTACGTGTAGCATATCCACCTTGTTGAAGTAGAAGTTGGGATTGTCAGGAATATCTCCATTACCAATTTTACCGGTAACCAAAAGCTCTGGTTTTAAGTTTTTTAGACCCTTTATATTCAAAAACAAGTCCAAGTTGATATGGGTATAGTCCGGCATGGCATATTTATTATTTTCAGCGTCCGTGACCGATGGCTTCCAATGCCTGCCTAAACTTAGGATGCTCTTTACATCCACGTCCTTTCCAACGGACCAAGAATTTCCATAGGTTAATACTACCGCATGATTGTTGGCCGAACCTTCGCTGCGTTCTCTTTTTTGAAAACTGAAAAGGTCTTCCCTACCCCATTCACGGGGTGTTATAAACTGACCTCCCGGTAAAATGTAATCGTACCCTAGGGAAAATCGGGATTTCCCAAATTCATATTTCCATTGTAAACCCAAAATATCTGAGGAGGATTGGGCAAAGTATCTTAACCCCTGAATGGCATTACCCCCGTCCTCTATTCTATTCTGATGTAACCATTCTCCCTGCAACATCCATTTTTCGTTCAGTTTAACACTGGGTTTTAGGTAGATGGCATTATAGATATTGTCCACATAATAATTCCAAAAATCAACCTTAAGCTCTTCTGCAAGTTTAAAATCAGCATTGAACATGAGGATAAAATCAGATTTCGTGTTTCCTGCGTAAAGACTTTCTTCACCAAAAATAAATCTACCTACCGGGTATGTCCCGATACTTTCCCCTATTCCAAAAAAACCTCCCGTAGAACGAGGAGCAATTCCATTCAAAACTCCAAATTGGAATGTTTGGTCCGATTTCATTTTGTATTTATACCAAAACCCCTGAACCAACGTCGGTATCATTCTGCCATCCTGGGGATTGATCAAGGGCGTATTTATTTTCATACGTCCCAAAGTAAACTGATGCCTTTTCAACCGATAGTCCAAATACAACTCTCCCAGTAAGAAAACAGCATCGTTTTCCAAATCTAAGCGATCAAACTGACCTTCTTCATATCTACTTAATTTGCCGGTTACCCCATCCGGAACGGTCAAATCCTGTAAACCTAAATTTGTAGAATTGTACAGTGCCGCCCCCAATGTAAAGGTATTTGAGAACTTCAATTGATATTTTAAGTATCCACCGGTGGAAAGTGCCGTAAAATCCTTTAGTTCATCCTTATTGACAGTATGCATGAAATAACTTCTCCATTGACCGGAAAGTAGCCCTTGAACCTTGGTATTCTTCCTATCCTGGGAATAAATCAAGAACGGAAAAATTAAAAACCAAAATAAATTTCTCATGAATACTTATTTGGACTTTTCAATATTATATTTCTCCTTGTAGTATGCTATTATTGGAGGAAAGGGTCCGTATTTGTGCTGTTCTTGGGAAAAATTGTCCATCCAAGGACCATAAGAAGTAGAAACGGGCTTTAATTTCTTATCGGGAAAATCCTCCTCCGTATTGCTCTTTATGGGACGATCAAAACTATTGATGTATCCCGCTACATGATACGCCTCTTCATCGGTGAGTTTTGGATTTTTATAGGTAGCCAATCCAAAAGGCATATTACTTTTTATAAATTCTGCGGAAGTTATGACCCGATGCATCCCCGCCCCATTGTTAAAACTATCGGGTCCCCACAAGGGTGGGTATAAATACCCTTTGCTTGCATCAGGCTTTTTTATGCCCTGACCGTCCGCTCCATGACAGACCACACATTCCTTATCATATACCGCTTTACCCACGGTTAAATCAACCTTTACTTCAGGTATCTTAATTTTAGGATAGCCTTTGTACTCCTTTTCCTTTTCTTGGGGCAAATCATCACCCAACCATTCCATATAGGCCACAATAGCTCGTATTTCCTCAGAATCTTTTGGCAACTTCCTTCCATTCATGCTTCGCTCCATACAACCATTGATCCGGTCCTGTAAATCACCTATTCTATTTTCCCGACCACGAAATTGAGGAAATCGATCCACCACCCCAACCCATGAACCAGAACCTGCCTGTGTCCCATATTGTAAATGGCAATTGGTACAGGACAGATTATTACCCGCAAATCGGTTATTCGGGTTCTTAGCTTGTGGCCCCATCTGACCCGAAGTTTCGGAAACCAATAAAAAACCTCTCTTTACTGCAGGAGACATACTTCCATCGTCCAAAGCCTTCAACACATTTTTAGGTTGCCACTCCTCAATTTTTTCTTCAACCAAAAGGGTATTTTCTTTAGGAGATGGAGCAGGCCGATACGTCAACAGTGTGATAAAAAGCACCGTAACCAAGATGAGGACGGTTACAAACAACCAAAAAAGACGTCTTACCAAATATCCAAAATGCTCCATAACCCAGTTCCCAAACCTTAAAAGACCAACGAAAATACTATTCGGGCCTATGCCATACAGTAACAATTGTTACAAATAAACCTAAAATGAAAGTATATTTTCGTAAACTTACTTGAAAAATTATTGGGGTGGAAAATCAAATATACATCCCAATCACATTTAGATTAATTCTATAAAACTTAAGGACACATGAAATTTGGAATCAGCGTATTAGTTTCTTTATTATGTATGGGTTTTTCCATGGCACAAGACTGGGAAACTCCTATAATAACAGGGTATGGTAAAATTAAAAGTTTTAAGGATGTAGCGGTTCAACCTGACGCCTCCTTGGAATACAAATTGGTTTTTGATATCACCAGCGAGTCCGAAATGGACGGTGTTAATAAAGGTTTGTGGAAAATTGCCCGACTTATAAACATGCTAGGTTCATCCGGTGTTCCTTCTGATAAGGTACATATTGTAGCCGCCATTCATGGGGGTGCTACCTTTGCCACATTGAGCGACACCAAACATAAAGAAAAGTACGATAAGGTCAATCCCAATACGGAGTTACTGGGTCTCTTGAAAGATTATGGAGTGGAGCTCTATGTCTGCTCCCAGGCCACCGCTGCGCGGAATATTACAGCTGAGGACCTAAATCCCAATACGGAATTGGCGTTGTCTGCCATGACCGTCTTATCCAACTATCAGTTGAAAGGGTATGCCCTAATGCCATAGGTTTTTCTTAATGAAGGATTTTTGGAACCAAAGATATGCCGAGGAAGAATTCGCTTATGGCAAACAACCGAACGAATTCCTTAAGAAGCGATTGGACCTTTTGGAACCAGGTACTCTTTTACTGCCTGCAGAAGGTGAAGGTAGAAATGCGCTTTACGCATTACAAAAAGGCTGGGAAGTAAGTTGTTTCGATTATAGTGAATCTGCTCAAAAGAAAGCGGAAGGGCTTATTAAAGCCTATGGTTTTGATCTTGACTATCAGGTAACCGATATATTGGAATATACCACGGAAACATGTTTTGATGTTCTAGGCTTTAGCTACGTCCACTTTCCCAAGGAAATTAGGGCAAGGGCACATAAGCATCTTATCTCATTTCTAAAGCCAGGGGGAACCATCATTTTTGAGGCCTTTTCAAAATCACAGATGGGTAAACCCTCGGGAGGACCTAAAAACGTGGATATGCTTTTTTCCATAGAGGAAATTAAAACGGAATTCAAAGGCATTCAATTTACCTATTTAGAAGAGTTAAATATCGTATTGACAGAAGGACACTACCATGTAGGCGAAGCTTCAGTAATCCGGTTTATAGGTAAAAAAGGGGACTGATCAAATCGTCCCCTTTTTACAATAGCTTTAAATAAAAAGCCATACAAAAGTTAATACCTAAAATTTATACTGCATAAAAGCGGAAAAATTTCTTCCCGGGTCGTTAATAGGGGTTCTACTAAAATTAGCCTGATTGTTAAAAGCGAAGTTTAAGTGATTGTTATAGGTAACATCAAACAAATTCAAAACCGCCACTCCTAATGAAACATTCTTGATCAGGTTTACGCCTAGACGAACATCCATTACTTCATAACCCGGCGTTACTTGCTCTCCAAAGGAGGGTGCAATATTTTCTTGCTTGGAGGTAATGGTATAATTGGCATTTACCCAAAATTTCTCCGCTTCGTAACCCAGTTTAAACCTGCTCATCAATGGGGGTACCAGAGGCAAGGATTCGTTCAAATCTTTGTTCTTGGCATACACATAGGCCAATTCCGTATTGAAAGTAAAACCATTCCAAAAATCAAATCCCGCCATCACTTCAAACCCGGTTTTATAGGATTCATCCAAATTTTGGAAGACCTTGGGGTTTACCGGTTCATTCGCTGGCATGTACTTTCTGGTCAAGGATTCATCGATGACCGGAACGATATAGTTCTCATACAGTGAGTAATAGAATGACGTACTATAGTTGAAACGGGTGCTATTGACATCCGATAAAGCTATTCTTCCCTTAAACCCAATTTCAAACTGATTGTTAACCTCAGCCTTTAAATTAGGGTTTCCTATATATTCATAAGGATCCTGCCCTACTGTAAAATGATTTATTACGCGCTCAATCATATTTGCGGACCTAACTCCCCTACCATAGGCTACTTCCATTATAAATTCTGTTGAAGGCGCATATTTTATGGAAGTTGTTGCACTTATGTTATGCTCCGTGCGTTTTTCCAGATCTGGATATAAGGCCAGAAAATCATCCGCTGGATCTTTAATTTCCGAAGTCACATTATCGTAACGTATACCAGATGTCCAAAGCGTCTTTGGGCTTAAGGGGTATTTCGTTTCTACAAAAATACCGAGGTCGTTGATATAGGAGTCTTGCCATACTTTATCCACGAATTCGATTGGAGTAGGTAACGGTCCCATCATATTTCTTTTAACCAGCCGTGTACGGACCCCATCCCTAGCAATATTCAAAAAGTCCAACCCTGAATAAACAGAAAGTTTATCATTTGGCGTTAACTTGAGCTCCAGCTTTCCTCCTGCCGTGGTTGCATCAATTTCAGAAATGGCTTCCGTCATCATAAATGTAGGTCTTTTGGTATTGGACATCACATGATCCACGTAGCTATAATACGCCTTGGCCGTGATATTTTTTACCAGACCTTGAAGTCCTGCCAACCTATAATCCAGGGACAACATACTGCTATTATCCTCATTGGTATCCATGGGAAGGCCGGCATGCAAAACATCCCTTCCATAGGATTGCCGCCAATTGGCCTGTAACCTTTGGTTCCCACTAAAATTATAACCCGCTCTTGCACCGTATTCCAGACTTCTAAAAGAGGAGGGTATTTCCGTTCCGTCACCATCTTTATAATTTCCAAAATCCCTAAACCCGAAAGTTCCTCTGATATCATATTTGGAAGTAGCCTGTTGGACTTGGGCAGAGGAGACCATTGAGTTGCCATTACTTTCATACCCTGCATTTACATGCCCACTAAGGCCATATTCGCCGTCCAAAGGTTTTTGGGTAACCATATTGACAATACCTCCAAAAGTAGCCCCATATCGCACCGTATATGGACCTTTAATGATTTCAATCTTTTCTATCTCTTCCGGATTGACGTGCGTGGTAATAGGGTCCATTCTATTGGGACAGGCATGCATTACTTTGATACCCCCATCGAACTGAACATTTAATTGCTCGTACTGCGAAGCCCTAAAACTAGGGTCAATGGCATAGTTGCCTCTTTTTATTAATGAAAATCCATTGATATCTTGAAAAAGGTCGGCCACATTCCTAGGTTGAACGATTTTCTTCACATAATCATTGGTTTCCATAGTAAGAACAGGATCGTCCTTGAACTGACCCGTAACCAGAACTCCCTGAATAGGAATAGGTGACTCCTTCAAGGAGATAATCGTAGTTTCCGAGGAAGGATATACCAGCAGTTCCTTGGTCTCGAACCCCATGAAGGATACCTTCAACAACTGCCCGCTTTCATTGATTTGAAGTTCAAAGTTGCCTTGAGAATCCGTGAAGGTAGGTGAACCACCCTTAACCTGAATATGGGCACCGGACAAGCCTTCGTTCTTTATTTCGGATACTATTTTTCCTTTAAAATTTTGTGCATGAGCAAGGTTGACCAGAAGCAACGCCCCAAGTAACCCAAAATACTTTAGATTCATTTTTAATCTTTATAATTATACATAGGATGTTTACTGTAGGTACCAAAAGCACCTCAGTAATTTGAAATGGAGCAAAACCCTATTGTTTGGGCGGTATAATTATTTTTTTGATGAAATGGAATCTGTAAAAATCTGAATGAAGAAAACGTTTTATTTTAGAAATTGGGAATGTTTCAAAACTTACGGAATCTATGGTATCCAAAAAAAGAATGGTCTCCGTCCTTAGCCAATCCAAATTAAAAGGCTTACGTTCTTCCTGTTCCTTTTTTGCCAACATTTTGGACAGTACACACTTACCATTACATTGCACCTCCGGTCTCGTTTTATTCTCACAAAACCGTTCTACAAAGTCTTCGGTGAACAATGCATAATATCCCATTGTGCCGGCAATTTTAAGGCTACTGGCCATGGTAATTACCAAGAAAAAAGCACAAATGAAAAGACTTCTTGTTTTCACACCGTAAATTTAAGATGCTCAACAAAATTATAAAGTGACTTTGGTCACATTAAAACAAATTGGTTTCAAAAAATTGTGGATGTCCATTTTCTAAAATAAAAACCGCATAAGTTACCCTTGTTACATTAAATTTTAATTTAGTCCTATACATTTGTAAAAATTGCCTTATGGATGTAGAAATTCTTGCCCGGATCCAATTCGCTTTTACTGTAGCATTTCACTATATATACCCGCCATTGAGCATTGGCATTGGTTTGATTATGGTAATCATGGAAGGGTTATATTTAAAAACAGGTAAAAAAGAGTACGAGATTTTAACCCGTTTTTGGTTAAAGATATTTGCCATAACCTTTGGTATTGGTGTTGCTACCGGAATTATAATGGAGTTTGAATTTGGCACCAACTGGGCGGTCTATTCTAAATATGTGGGGGATATTTTTGGAAGTGCACTGGCCGCTGAAGGTTTGTTCGCCTTTGGTTTGGAGAGCACTTTTTTAGGAATTTTGCTTTTTGGTTGGAACCGTGTATCACCAAGAGTGCATTTCATCTCTGCACTTGGTGTTTTTTTAGGTTCCATGTTTTCTGCGGTATGGATCGTTGTTGCCAATAGTTGGCAACAAACCCCTGCAGGATATCATATCGTAGGAGAAGGCTTAAATGCCAGGGCCGAAGTTACGGATTTTTGGGCCATGGTCTTGAATCCTTCAAGTGTTGACCGTATTATACATACTTGGCAAGGGGCTTTTTTAGCAGGGGCTTTTTTGGTGCTGAGCGTACATGCCTATTACCTTTATAAAGGCAGATATATTGTCATTTCAAAGAAGGCCTTTAAGATTGCCCTTTCCGTAGCAACAATTATTTCTTTAACGCAATTGCTTTCAGGGCATAGTTCTGCAGATGGTGTATCTGTGAATCAGCCTGCAAAATTAGCCGCCATGGAGGGTCATTATGAAAAATCCGCTCCTGCTGATTTATATCTACTCGGGTGGGTAGATAATGAAACCCAAGAAGTAACGGGAATAGGTTTACCTGGGGGCTTGTCCTTTTTGGTACATCAGGACTTTAATGAAGCAATACCGGGTTTGAACGCTTTCCCAAAGGATGAAATTCCACCACAGGTCAATGCTGTGTTTCAGTTTTACCATATCATGATTTCCATAGGAATGTTTTTAATTGCTTTGACCCTCTACGCCTGTTACCTTTGGTGGAGAGGAAAACTTTTTGACAAGAAGTGGGTATTGCGCATATTCATTTTTTCGGCCATTTTACCCCAAATAGCCAATCAAGTGGGTTGGTTTACAGCTGAAATGGGGAGACAACCCTGGGTTGTATATGGTCATTTAAAAACTAGTGAAGCGTTTTCACAGGAAGTTTCGTCAAATCAAATCCTATTCTCCCTGATTTTATTCCTGGTGGTATATACCATCTTATTCTTGCTGTTTATATATTCCCTCAACAAAAAGATTAAACATGGTCCGTATACCGAAGCTCAAAATCCAAACGAATTCTTGAAACACGTATAAGCGAAAAGTTATGGAAACATTTCTAGGTATAGATTACCCAACGCTATGGTATTTAGTGGTAGGGTTGTTATTTTCCGGTTATGCAATTTTAGAAGGCTTCGATTATGGCGCAGGGGCATGGCATTTATTTTTTAGGAAAGATTTGAGTAGACGTATAGCGATAAACGCTATTGGACCACTTTGGGACGCTAATCAGGTTTGGTTAATAATTGGCGGAGGAGCTCTTTTTGCCGGTTTTCCGGTGATGTATGCTACTATGCTATCGGCCATGTATATTCCCTTCATGCTGTTTTTAATGTTGCTCGTATTACGTTCAGCAGCCATAAAATTTAGAAGTTCCGAAGAAATGTTATGGTGGCGAAAAATGTGGGATATCGTCTATTTTGTATCCAATACCCTAATAGGATTTCTATTGGGTGTTGTACTTGGCAATATTTTACAGGGATTTGAACTCCATAATAATTTTGAATACAAGGGGGGCATCTTTTTTACTTTTTTAAATCCTTATGCACTGATGACTGGCCTAACGACATTGTCTATTTTTATGACCCAAGGAGCTATATTTCTATTATTAAAAACCGAAGGAAAATTGCATGACAGACTATCTTATCTACTAAAAAAGGGAATGGTTTTCTTCATCATTAGTTTTGCCATGACCTCTTTGTATACACTTATATTCATCCATGGCGTAACCGATAAATTTAAAGAACAACCTTTGTTCTTTGTCCTGCCCGTCCTTGCTTTTTTGGCCGTTGCCAATGTTCCTAGGTTGGTTTCCAAAAAAAGGTATTCTCATGCTTTGGTCTTTTCATCGTTGATTATGGCATTTTTACTCATGTTGGTAGCATTTCAACTGTATCCCGTGCTAATTCCATCAACGATTGACCCAGAGTATAGCGTAACCATTTACAACGCGGCCTCGTCCCAAAAATCATTAGGGATTATGTTGACCATAGTTTTGATAGGTGCGCCACTTTTAGCAGGATATTTTTTGTTTTTATACAAAACTTTTAATGGAAAGGTAAAATTAGACGACACCAGTTATTAAGGTATGAGCCATAACGGTTTCAATGGGAGCATCAAAATTGGTGCTCTTTTTTTTGTGTAACATAAGTAGCTGTAGGAAAGCAGGGTTGGGTTTACATTTAAATTAAAATTAAAACCATGTCAAAAATAGTCATATTGGGTGCTGGTATTTCCGGTCATGTGGCCGCTGCCCATCTTCGCCGTAAATTATCAAAAAAACATGAGGTCGTAGTTGTATCTCCCAATAGTAATTACCAGTGGATACCATCTAATATTTGGGTAGGTGTCGGTAGAATGAAATCTAAAGAGATTTTATTTCCGCTAGAACCCCTATATAAGAAAAAAGGTATTGGCTATAAACAAGCTAAAGTAAAGACCTTTTATCCTGAAGGTGACAAGGAAACGAAAAAACCTTTTGTAAATATTGAATATGTCATGGGCGAACAAAAGGGAGTTACAGAAAAAGTTACGTATGACTACTTAATTAACGCTACCGGTCCAAAGTTGGCTTTTGATATGACCGAGGGATTAAACCCCGGCACTAACAAAGCATATTCCGTTTGTACCTATTCGCACGCAGAACATGCTTGGGAAGCCCTAAATGATTTGATACAACAAATGAAAGCGGGTAAAAAGGCCAAAATCTTAATTGGAACCGGACATGCAAAATCTACCTGCCAAGGGGCAGCCTTTGAATATATTTTGAATGTTGAACAAGAACTAAGACGCCATAATGTGCGTGATAAGGCAGAAATCGTTTGGATTGCCAACGAACCTAAATTAGGTGATTTTGGTATGGATGGTATGCTCATGAGCTACGGCAGCAATATCATGAAATCCAGCGAAATGGTAGAAATGGTCTTTGAGGACCGTGGTATTAAATGGATCATTGGGGCCGGTGTCAATAAGATTGAAGACGGCATTGCTTACTATGAAAACCTGGATGGTGAGTACCTTTCGGAAACGTATGATTTTGCCATGTTGATTCCCGCATTTTCTGGGCATGGTTTTAAAGCCTTTGATAAAGAAGAAAAGGATATCACCGATAAACTTTTCAAGGGTTTTATGATCGTAGACGCAGATTATACACCAAAGCCTTATGAAGAGTGGAGTGTACAAGATTGGCCGGAAACCTATCAAAACCCATCGTATAAGAATATTTTTGCTCCGGGCATTGCCTTTGCTCCTCCGCATGCCATTTCAAAACCAAGGGTCAGTAAAAATGGTACGGCTATCTCCCCTGCCCCACCAAGAACCGGTATGCCCTCTGGTATAACCGCCAAATTGGTTGCAGATAATATCATAGACACTATAAACGGTAAAAAGGAATTGCATCACAAAGGGTCTATGGGTAATATGGGTGCTGCCTGTATAGCATCTGCGGGATACGGTATGACCAAAGGAAGCGGAATCAGTATTACTACCTTTCCTATTGTACCGGATTATAAAAAGTATCCTGACACCCAAGGAAGGCAATTAAATAAAACATTTGGTGAAATTGGTTTGGCTGGGCATTGGTTAAAAATGGCCTTGCACTATGCCTTTCTTTACAAAGCGAAAATGAAACCTTTCTGGTGGCTTATTCCAGAATAAAAAAACAGAGGCAAACTAAAAATCAGATACTATGACACAACGAATCTCAAAATCAAAGCGGTTTTTTATGATGAATCCCATAATCCAATTTTTTAAGTTCATTTGGTTGAGCTTAAAGATATTGGTGATTGTAGCTGGCGGACATGGTGGAACCCGAAACTCAACCAAACCATGACTAAAAAAAATTTAATTCTAACAATTTTAGGTATTGGCATTGGTGCCATTGCCGGGTATATTTATTATAATGAAATTGGTTGTGTGAGTGGTACATGTGCCATAACCTCTAAACCTCTGAACAGTACTTTGTACGGTGGTCTGATGGGAGGATTGTTTTTTGATCTTTTTGCTTCACCCTCCAAAAAGAAATCAGATACATAAACCTGAGTCTTATTTGATTAATTGTTTTAGGGCACTTCAATACATGAAGTGCCCTTTTAATTTTACCATGGTCCTATACAAATTATAAGAATCCAAAAACCAAGTAGCACTATTCCCCCAAAAAAGAATCGCATTAAAAATCCAAATTGGGGTAGGTAACAAAAGTTACTGTGTACGCTATTTTACCGCTCTAACTTTGTCACAAATTAAATAAGATGATAAAGTATACATATATAGGATTACTACTATTCTCCTTTTATGCAGGAATGGCGCAAGAAGCCAAACCCATTACCAAAGAAGACATTTTATCGCAGGTAATAGAGAACAATAATACCATAAAAATGGCCCAACAAGATGTGTTGGCGGCTAAAGGCGATTTTAATCAAACCAATGCCATTTTATTGCCGAACATAAGCGTATCGCATACAGGTATAGCCACCACCAATCCGTTAATGGCCTTTGGTTCTAAACTGAACCAAGAAATATTGACCGCTGCAGATTTTAATCCAGATTTGTTAAACGACCCCAGACAAATTGAAGATTATGCTACGCGCGTAGTGGTACAGCAACCCCTGTTAAACTTTGATGGTTTTTTCCAACGTAAGGCCGCCAAGGCTAAATGGAACGCCACCGAACTACAATCTGAACGTACCCAGGAATATTTGGTGCTTGAAGTGGAAAAGGCTTATATGCAGTTACAGCTTGCCTATAAAACGGTAGAGGTCTTGCAAAAAGCCCAAGAAACGGCCCAAGAGAACCAACGTATTGCCAACAACAGCTTTCAACAAGGATACTTGCAAAAATCAGATGTGCTGGCCGTTGAAGTGCGGGTCACGGAAATTGAAAATCAATTACAATATGCCAAGAGCAATATTCTAAATGCGAGCAACTATATATCGGTAATGACAAACGCCGATGAAAATCAGATTTTAAGACCTACGGATTCTTTAACGGTCAAAGGTGATGACATTACGAATACGGAGTTATCGGAAAACCGAAAGGATATTCAGGCATTAAACTCGGCTGCCGAAGCGTATAAACAAATGCACAAAGCCGATCAAATGTCATTTTTGCCAAGCCTTAATGCCTTTGGAACTTATGAAATGCATGATGATAAGGTGTTTCAAGGCAACGCCAATGGTTACCTATTTGGGGCAGAATTAAAATGGAACCTTTTTGAAGGCAGCAAACGTTTTGGAAAATCCCAAAAAAGTAAGGCGGAATATGACAAGTCCAAATTACAGTTAGAACAATACACTTCTGAAAGTCAGTTAGAATTGAACAAAGCCTTAAGAGGATTGGAAGACGCCAAAAACAAGCTGATACTTACAGCGTTGGCCTTGGAACAGTCTAAAGAAGCATTGCGCATTCGCACGAATAGATTTGAGCAAGGTTTGGAAAAAACGACCGATTTGCTCATGGCCGAAACACAGTACTCGCAAAAACAACTGGAGTATTATGCCACCATTTTTCAACATAATTACGCATTGGCGTACGTACAGTTTTTAACCAAAGGATAAACGAATAACCCCAACAATAAAAAAGTAAACTCATGAATCATAAAAATTACATCATCGGACTTTTAACGATTGCCTTTTTGGCAGCAAGTTGTGGTAGCGAAGAGAAAAAAAACCTAGCGAATACCAGTACTCCCATAAAGGTGGAAACAAAAACCGTTACCGAGGGCGATAGCCGTCCGTTTTTGACCGTAAGCGGAAAGGTAGAAGCGGCCAAAAGCACCAATATCAGTACTCGAATGATGGGATACGTAGATAAAATTTATGTCAAGGTTGGAGATAAGGTACAAGAAGGTCAGCTTTTAATAAGTGTAAACAATGCGGATGTATCCGCAAAATTGGCACAGGTAAATGCTGGTATTGCCGAAGCGACCGCGGCCTTTACAAATGCCGAAAAAGATTTTAATAGGTATACCACATTGTTTAAGGAAAACAGTGCTTCGCAAAAAGAATTGGATGACATTACGGCGAACTACACCATGGCCAAAGCCCGTTTGGAGTCTGCCAAGCAAATGAAGAACGAAGTAAATGCTCAAATGGGATACGCAAATATTAGAGCTCCTTTTGATGGTGTGGTCACCAATAAATTTATTAATGCGGGTGATATGGCCAACCCCGGTATGCCTCTTTTAGAAGTTGAGGCTCCCGGTAAATATCAAATAATGGCCATGGTCCCTGAATCTGAAATTATTGAAATAAAGAATGGTACAGCGGTAACCGTGCAAGTAAAATCTGTGGACAAAATGATAACGGGCAAGGTTACGGAGGTTAGCACCTCCTCCAAAAATACCGGAGGACAGTTTCCGGTAAAGGTAATATTGGACGAATCCGATACGCAAATTCGCTCTGGAATGTACGCTACCGTACAATTTCCAATAACTAAAAGCACCACGAGTTCCGCCATTATGATTCCTGTCGATGCCATCATCAAAAACGGCCAATTGACCGGTATTTACACCATAAGCCAAAGTAACACTGCCCTTTTGCGCTGGGTCCGCCTGGGGCGAACCTTTGGCGATAAGGTAGAGGTATTATCTGGCCTTACTGCCGATGAACAATTCATTGTATCGGCAGAAGGTAAATTATATAACGGAGCTAAAATCTCCAAGTAAAAAACAAGTCCGCGTTAGGGATTGCAGCGGTTACCCCACAGGCACGTTTTTGTGCCGAGGAGTATGAGCGGAAAGCCCGACCATCTGCCCCAAGGCAGATGGAAACGACCAAATAAAATAACTAGAAAGCATGAAGGAAGGTTTAGCTGGCAAAATTGCCAAAATGTTTATAGGCAGCAAGTTAACGGTGCTCCTAATGATCGTTTTCATGGTCATTGGGGTGTATAGCTCGTTTTTGATTCCAAGAGAAGAGGAACCACAAATAGACGTTCCTATGGCCGATATTTTTGTAGGATACCCTGGAGCGAGTCCTACCGAGGTTGAATCACGCGTAATCAAACCCTTGGAGAAACTAATATCGAACATTAAAGGGGTAGAATATGTGTATTCTACTTCTATGAAGGAACAGGGCATGGTGATCGTGCAGTTTTATGTGGGCGAGGACATTGAGCGCTCCTTCGTAAAACTGTACAATGAAATAAACAAGCATATGGACATTATGCCCGATGGCGTCACCTTTCCTTTGGTAAAAACGCGTGCCATTGATGATGTACCCATGCTGGGCCTGACACTTTGGAGCGAAAATTACGACGGCTACCAATTGAGCCAAATGGCCCAAGAGCTGGAAAGTGAGATCAAGAAGGTGAACGATGTGGCGATTACCCATAAAATAGGAAATCAAGACCGTCAGTTACGAGTGGTTTTGGATAAGGATAAATTAGCGGCGAGTGGTCTCGATTTCTTGTCGGTTTCCGAAATGATCAAAGCCAATAATGCGCAATTGAGCTCGGGTAGTTTTGATAAGAACGATACCGAATTCTTGGTGAACACGGGCAAGTTTTTAGCATCGGTTACCGATGTGGAAAATCTTGTGGTAGGAGTGCAACAGAACCAACCAATTTACCTAAAACAAATCGCCAATATTATCGATGGTCCTGAAATTCCGCAAAGTTATGTTTCTTTAGGCTTCGGACAGGCCAGTGATAAGGTAACCGATTATAAATCCGAATATCCTGCGGTGACCATTTCCGTAGCGAAAAGAAAAGGTGCCGACGCCATGAAAATCGCCGATATCGTTATCGACAAGGTTGAGCATTTACGCAGCACCTTGATTCCCGATGATGTACATGTAGAGATTACCAGAAACTATGGGGAAACGGCATCGCACAAAGTTTCTGAACTGTTGTTGCACCTTATTGGCTCTATCATTGCGGTAACCCTAGTGGTGATGTTGGCCATGGGATGGCGTGGTGGTTTGGTGGTTTTTCTATCGGTTCCCATTACGTTTGCCCTTACGCTATTGAGCTATTATATGCTTGATTACACCTTGAACAGGATAACGCTTTTTGCCTTGGTTTTTGTGACCGGTATTGTAGTGGATGACTCCATTATTATTGCCGAGAACATGCACCGGCATTTTAAAATGAAACGCCTTCCCTTTAAACAGGCCGCACTCTATGCGATTAATGAAGTAGGTAACCCTACTATTTTGGCCACATTTACGGTTATTGCCTCTGTATTGCCCATGGCCTTCGTATCCGGGTTAATGGGTCCGTATATGGCACCAATGCCTATAGGGGCTTCCATTGCCATGATATTATCATTGTTTGTGGCATTGACTATTACCCCATACTTAGGTTACATTTTCTTAAGGGAAAAAGATAAAAAAGGCCAAGAGGAGAAAATAGAAAAACCGCTTGAAGAAACTTACATATATAAAATCTATAACAAATTCGAACGCCCGTTAATTGAGAACAAAAGTAAGCGCTGGTTGTTTTTAGGATTGACCTTTTTATTGCTTCTGGGTTCTATGTTACTTTTTTTCACCAAATCGGTAGCGGTAAAGATGTTGCCTTTTGATAACAAGAACGAGTTTCAAGTGGTTATTGACATGCCAGAAGGCACTACCCTTGAACGTACAGGAGTTGTAGCCCAAGAAATTTCACAATACTTGGCAACCCGTCCCGAAGTGGTGAACTATCAAAATTATATTGGTACCTCTGCCCCTATTACCTTCAATGGCTTGGTGCGACATTACGATCTACGTGGTGGTAGCAATATGGCGGATATACAGGTTAATCTGGTAGATAAGGGCGAGCGTTCCGTGCAAAGCCATGATATTGCAAAATTACTACGGCCGGATATTCAAAAAATTGCAGCAAAATACAATGCGAACGTAAAACTGGTAGAAGTACCACCAGGCCCACCAGTGTTATCTACCATCGTAGCAGAGGTATATGGACCTGATTATGAAGAGCAAATCAAGATAGCCAATAATGTTCAAACTATATTGATGAACACTACGGATGTGGTTGATATCGATTGGATGGTAGAGGCGGACCAAACCGAGTATGAATTCATAATAGATAAGGAAAAAGCGATGCTCTATGGTGTGGCCCCGCAACAGATTGCCTATACCATGAACATGGCATTATCCAACAGGGCCATTACCAATTTATACGATGAAAACGCCAGTAACCAAGTTGGTTTGATATTGGCTCTGGACGAAAAGGAGAAATCGACCATCACCGATATTTCCCAATTAAAGATTACCTCCAAGCAAGGTACTATGGTGCCCATTGCAGACTTGGTGGATATTCACGAAACCATCAGCGCAAAAAGCATTTATCGAAAGAACCAAAAACGTGTCGTCTATGTAATGGCGGATATGGCCGGAGCCTTGGAGAGTCCTGCATACGCCATTTTGGGAATGGAGGATAAATTGAAGGAAATCCCATTACCAACAGGGTATCATATTAATGAAATGTATCTGGGCCAGCCAGAATTTGAAGATGACTACACCGTAAAATGGGATGGAGAATGGCAAATTACTTTAGAAGTTTTTAGGGATTTGGGTATCGCCTTTTTAGGAGCCATTATTTTAATATACATCTTGATTGTAGGATGGTTCCAAAACTTTAAGGCTCCAGTGGTTATGATGGTGGCCATTCCCTTATCATTGATAGGAATTATATTAGGCCATTGGATTATGGGGGCCTTTTTCACAGCTACTTCTTTTATCGGTATGATTGCTTTGGCAGGTATCATGGTACGTAATTCGGTCCTACTTATTGATTTCATCAACTTACGGTTAGAGGAAGGGATACCCATTAAACAAGCGGCAATAGAAGCTGGTGCAGTACGAACCACTCCTATTTTGCTTACCGCCGGTACCGTTGTTATTGGTGCATTCGTTATCCTTTTTGATCCTATTTTCCAAGGATTGGCCATATCGCTAATGGGCGGTACGATCGTCTCCACCGTATTGACTCTTTTAGTGGTGCCCTTGGTGTATTATATGATAGAACGTAAAAATTACCCAGAAACAGAAAACATGGATAACCCAAGTAATGATCAAGACTAAAAAAATATACTTATGAAACTACTCATTGTCACCGTTGTAGAAGAATTTGAGAAAGATATTATCCTTCTTTTTAAAAAAGCCGATATAGAAAGTTTTAGCGGTTCCGATATTGAAGGATATAAGAATCATATGGCACTGGTTAGGACCGCTGATTGGTTTTCCAGTGGAAAAAACGGAGTGCAATCCAGCTTATTCTTCTCCTTTACCGAAGATAGGAATATAGACCTCCTATTTACGCTCATAAAAGAGTTCAATAAAAATTTAAAAACCAATAACCCTATCAAGGCGGTTGTGGTTCCTATTGAAAAATCCATTTAAAAAAACAATCATGTTAAATACCTATTTTAGAGTTATCGTTGGAACATTCATTTTATTAAGCGTATTCTTGGCCATCTATGTAAATATCAACTGGCTATGGTTTACAGTATTTATTGGAGTTAATTTAATTCAATCTGCCTTTACCAAATGGTGTTTGTTGGAAACCATTCTTTTAAAATTTGGTTTGAAAAAAAATTAAAACCAAGAACCAATTCAGTTAAGAGTCCATATCCCTTTCTGTAACCCTTGTTACATACAAAACCTGATCATTATCATATATTTGTTCCATAAAAATTGTTATGGACTGGATTTATGAACCCTGGCCCTGGTATGTATCCGGGCCTATGATCGCTTTAGTAATGTTCCTACTGTTGATGGTAGGCAAAAATTTTGGGATGTCTTCCAACTTGAGGACTATGTGTACCATATGTGGTGCAGGTAAAAAAGCTGACTTTTTTAGGTTCGATTGGAAGGCACAACGTTGGAACTTGGTTGTAGTACTAGGTGCTATTATAGGTGGTTTTATTGGTTCACATTTAATGACCGTAGATTCTGCTGTTGCTATTAATCCGGATACGATAAGTACGCTAAACGAACTTGGTTTTAGTAGTGCCGGTAAAACGTATCTACCCACGGAACTATTTGACATGAACGCCATGACCGACATGAAAAGCCTAATACTCTTGAGCCTTGGTGGTTTATTCGTTGGCTTTGGAACGCGTTATGCAGGTGGATGCACCTCTGGTCATGCAATATCTGGGCTGAGCAATTTACAATTACCCTCATTGATAGCGGTTGTCGGGTTTTTTATTGGCGGCTTAATTATGATTCATCTTATTTTTCCATTGATATTTTAAGCTATGAGAACACTATCCTATTTACTTATCGGAATTCTATTTGGAATTACCATGTTCAAATCCGAAGCTGCTTCCTGGTTTAGAATCTATGAAATGTTCAAATTTGAATCCTTTCACATGTATGGTATTATCGGTTCTACGGTGATTATTGGTATCATTTTGGTACAATTAATCAAAAGAATGCCTATTAAATCCTTTTATGGCGAAACGATACAGTTTCCGCCAAAGGCCAAAAGTTTTAGTAGATACATGTTCGGGGGAATTCTTTTCGGACTGGGTTGGGCTTTGGCGGGAGCATGTCCCGGACCCATGTTCACATTGGTAGGCGCGGGTTACGTGCCCATTTTGGTAGTCATAATCGCTTCCATTTTAGGCACTTTCCTATATGGTTTGATTAAGGATAAATTACCGCATTGATTCTGGATGTTAATCACGCTTCAAAAATCTGAGGGTAATTTCAAAATGCCCAAAGAGTAAGTTAAGGATAGATAAATTGATGTGGTATGATTTTTATCATTCCATAATCAAGTCTTATTAACTAGTTTTCGGTTCACACTAAAAATTTACCGATGACTATTTTATATGCTACCGATTGTTCCAAGCACTCCTTAAACACTTTACAGTATGCCCAAAAACTAGCCTTACGGTTAAATGCCAGATTGGTGGTGCTTTTTGTCTATGACATACCACCAATTGCTGGAAAAACCATTAAAACGGAAGAGCAGATCCAACGCAGTCTAAAGAACGAAAAATTGGAAGTTCTAACCCGGTACTACCATGAAAATTCAATTAAGGAAGTGGGTGACCTCACCGTATACCTAAGGGCAGAATATGGGAGTTCCATAGCCCATACCATACTGGAATATACCCTAAATATAGACTGCAATCTATTGATTGTAGGAATGAAGGATGAGCACACCAAAAGAGGTGTGTTTTCAGGAAATATTGCCAATCATTTACTTAAACAAGTGAATTGCAAGTTATTAATTGTACCCAATTCCTTTAAATATAAACCATTGGACTCGATAATGTATGCTACAGATTTTGAACAAGAAGATATTACGGCCATCTATCAGATAAAGCAACTGTTCTCCGATCAAGATCTTTCCATAAAAATTGTGCATGTAGATACGGATACAAAGCTCAAAGGAAAGGAACAACTTGAATGGTTCAAAGAAATGCTACTAGAAAAAGTTCAAGATGATGATATTTCCTTTCACTTGCTAACGGCCAAAACCATTGCCCGAGGTTTACGCATGTTCATTGGGGATGAAAAACCTAATTTGATTGCCTTATTGGAACGTGACGAACACACATTTTTCGGAAAATTATTTCATAAGGATTTAATTAAAACCATGGAATCACAAATAGATATTCCCCTTTTGTCTATTAATCAATTGATCCTGAAATGAATCCAACCATTTCTTTTTCACGCTTTCCTTTTTTTAAAACAGAGCAATATAATTCCCTTCTAGATGGGTATTACCCCACAGATTTCAAGTAGCATACGAGTTATTTTGTTATCGTATTGGAGACCGAATAAATCTTTATATGAATACAATCCAATAGTAAAGATTGTTGAATACGCCTTTCATTTTGTACTCTCTTTGTCATTGATACACATTACCAAACCTTCATAATAAACATTTCCTTTACGGCCAAGGGATACCATATACCCATTCCTTAATTTGATCGACCCATAACGAGGCAAATTCGGTGTCAGCAGAATCCTTGAACAACTATTTTTCTGAAAAGAACTCTTTTTGGCAACATGATGTGCGAAACGAAACAGCTCAACCAAAAAAAACATTTTTTTCTCAATCAAGGATGTAGTCCAGCGATAATATCCTTCGTCAATCGATGTTTTCATACACCAAAACCATACCCCACACAACATTTTGTAAGATTTACCTTATGTTTTTTATAATATTCGCCTCTCAATAAAAAAACCAGGCCTAGTTCCAGATTATGAAAATACAACCCCCATTAAATTTAAAAAATACAAAATCAATTTTATTTTTAGCAATCTTTTGGGCTCTCGGCTCCTTTGTTCTTTTTGCTCAAACAGGCCCGGGAGGTGTATCAAACAACCTTCAGGGTTGGTGGAAAGCCGATGGCCAAGTTTATTCTGATGAGGGAACTACTTTGGCCACAAATTCTGACCCAATCTACCAATGGAGTGATTTTAGTCCAAACGGAAACAATTTCATACAAGTTAATTCAGGTGAACGACCCATTTTCATTGCCGCAACATTGAACTTTAACCCTCAGGCAACATTTGATGGTTCTGAATTTATGGATGGAAGCGGCACAACGGGACTCCCAAATGGGAATAGTGCCCGTTTTATGCGGTTGGTCACGACATCAACAGCTTCTTTTACGGGAAACCACGTGCCCTTTGCACATGGAACAGGTACACAAGATCAAGCCCATGTGGTAGCAGGCTCGGTAAACAGTAATAGTCTAATTTATGGTTCATGGGAAGCTGTGAACGATATTACAAGCCCTAACTTCTGGACACTCGATCAACCTCATATTATTGGTGGTGGCTATGATGGCGTTTCCAACACTTATCTACAAGCCAATGGAACTACATTGGAAACGAGGGATGGAGCACGACCAACGTGGAACACCGTGAACAGCCTTATGCGGATTGGAGCGGACGTGGCCACCACTGCTGGTGAGTTCTGGACCGGAAACATTGCGGAAGTCTTGGTTTATGACACGTATCCTACCTTAATAGAACAACAACAGATTGATAGTTACCTAGCCCTTAAATATGGTATAAGTCTTGACCAAACCTCGGATTTGGATTATTTGGCTTCAGATGGCAGCATTATTTGGGATGCTTCTAACAATACAGGGTACAAAAATGACATTTTTGGAATTGGTCGCGATGACAATTCCAGCTTGAATCAAAAGGTGTCCAAATCAGTTAATACTGGAGCCATATTGACCATTGCGTTGGATACTAATTTTACAAAGGCTAACACAGATGCCAACCGTACTACCGAACATGACAATGACAAGCAGTTTTTAATCGTTTCCAATAATGGTGGGGCAACTACAACGCAAACTACCGAGCTGGAATCCTCCACTGGTTTTAACATCCGTCTGGCCCGTGAATGGAAGATAGATGCCACCAACTTTTCACAAAACATAAGTTTAAAATTTGAGGGCTACGATGATACATGGTCAATCGTCACCAAGGCTGACGGCGATTTCTCCTCTGAGGTATCTACCCTTGGAACGTTGAATGCCGATGGCGAATTTACCACCACAACGGCCTTAGCAGATGGATCAACCTTCACATTGGCCAAATTTCAAAAAGCACCGGGAGGAATCCCATCAGCACTAACCCTATGGTTAAAAGCAGATGAGGGGGTAACAACCGATACAGGAACCTCCATAGATCAATGGGGAGATCAGTCTGGTAAAGATTATGATTTTACGGATAGCGATGGAAATGAAGGACCGGATTTGGTTTCAGGTGTAAACGGTCAGTTTTTTAATTTTAATGATTATGTCAGTCATGCAGCCGCAGGTACCACGGCAAGGAGTCTAAAAAATAGCTCGTCATTAGGAATGGTAGGAACAGATGAAGCTACATTATTTTCTGTAATCCATAAAAATGGCATAAACCAAACCATTTTTACCGCAAAAGATACTAGCGGGAAAATAACACAATTGACCGTTAACGGAGGTTATATAGATGGTAACGATTTTGGACAATTCATCCCTGGTAGTAATGCCCCGGATAATCAAACAATAGTAGGTGGTGTTAGAGATGAAATACCTTCAGATAACCAACAGGAAGGGATTTTTAATGGTAACATTACCAACGACACCAATTCTGGAATGCAAACTTTAAATGATTTTGAAAACAACACGGCAGTAATTGGAACCAATGGTACAAAACACTATCAAGGTCTTGTAGCGGAAATCATTGTCTATCAAGAAAAGCTTTCTGATGCAGATGTACAGAAAGTAAGTTCATATTTGGCTTTGAAATATGGTGTTGCATTAGATCAAACGACTGCGACCGATTATCTTGCCTCTGATGGAACGGTATTCTGGGACGCTTCAGAAAACACCGAATATAAAAATAATATTTTCGGTATCGGTCGCGACGATGCCAGTGGATTAAACCAGAAAGTATCCAAATCAGTCAATTCAGGCAGCATACTTACCATGGCTTTGGATGCTAATTTTACAGCTTCTAACACAGATGCCAGTCGTACTACCGAACACGGCAATGACAAGCAGTTTTTGATTATTTCAAATAATGGTGGGGCTATTACAAATACATATGCCGAAATAGCTGGCACGAATTATAATAGCCATATCTCAAAGGTTTGGAAGACGAATGCAACTACCAATTTTAGCCAAAGTGTCAACCTTAAATTTAATGGCTTTGACGAAACCTGGGCCTTATTAAAAGACGACGATGGTGATTTTAGCTCGGGCGCTAGTTCACTGGGTACGCTCGACTCCAATGGCGAGATTACAGGCGTAGTTTTGGCCAATGTTCACTTCTTGACCTTGGCAAAAGTAGAAAAAGGTCCCGGAGGTATCACCTCCAACATGGCATTATGGTTGCGCGCTGATAGCGGTATTGTTTTGGATACCGGGGTTTCTATTTGGGAGGATCAATCTCTTGGTCAAAACAACCCCGTTCAAGCTATAGCAAATAGTCAACCGATAATTGGTTCAGAAACAATCAACTTTAACCCAAAGGTAAGTTTTGATGGTTCTAATGATATGATGAATTTTGACAATGACCTTGGCCTTACAGGAACCAATGCCTATACCATTTTTGGGATTATGAACATACCCAATGCCGGATCTAAAACTGCCATTCTAGCCACCGATGGTTGTGGTGATGGTTTCGCATGGTATCAAGAAAGTGTAGGTGCAGGATCGGGTTTGATTGGAATCACGCAATGCGGCACGACCGCAGCTTTTGGAAATGCTGTTATCGCCAATGAAACAACCTTAAGGACTGCAACCCGGGCAATTAATGGTGGGCACGATTTCTATAAAGAGGGCGGGAATAAGGTAACTGACATAGGATTGAACTTTGCAAGCCAAAATATGGCTTTAGGTAACACCAATGGGATTTATTCAGATATCCATCTTTCTGAGTTGATTGTTTTTAATACTGAATTAAGCGAAACGGAACGCCAAAAGGTTCATACGTATTTGTCCCTGAAATATGGTGTCACATTGGACCAAACCTCTGGTATAGATTACTTGGCTTCAGATGGCACCGTTATATGGGATGCTTCCAACAATACTGGATACAAAACGGACATTTTTGGTATTGGTCGTGATGATGCGAGTGGCTTGAACCAAAAAATATCCAAATCGGTCAATGAGGGTTCAATTCTTACCGCGGCCTTAGATGACAATTTTACTTTGGCCAACAATGATAACAGTCGTAACACATTACATGCCAACGACAAACAGTTTTTGGTTATTTCAAATAATGGTGGTGCAACTACCACACAAACTACCGAACTGCAAGCCTCCACCGGTTTTAACATCCGTCTGGGACGTGAATGGAAAATAAATGCTACCAATTTTTCACAAAACATAAGTTTGAAATTTGATGGCTATGATGAAAGCTGGTCGGTGATCGCTACCGACAACGGGGATTTCTCTTCGGGAGTAACCGTTATGGGTGCATTAAATGCCAGCGGTGTGTTAACCACTACCGCACCACTAGGTAATGGTAAAAGCTTTACTTTGGCTAGAGTTCAAGAAGCTCCTGGAGGAATCAATACTAATTTAACCTTTTGGGTAAAGGCTAACGAGGGAACCAACATCACTGGTACTGGAGTTGTGTCTACATGGGCAGATCAATCAGGTAATGGCTATGATTTAAGTGAGGCGGTTTCCAACCAAGGTCCTCAATACAACGCCAACGGTATGAACTTTAACCCAGTATCTGATTTTGTGAATGTTAGCAATGGACATATGTCAACGTCGTTGAACATCAATCCTGATGCGTTGGATCCTAAACAAATCTATATTGTATATGATTTAGATGGAAATCCTGCCCATCCGCTTATGGGTAATGATGACAGTAACTATGATACCATGATCGGTCCTGATGGTATAAATGGTAATGGAACAACTGAAACAGCACATTCCGCAGAGGCTACCTCAGATCGTCCACACATTTTGGTCGCAGATTTAAACCACAGTGTAGCAGGTGGCTCATTTGCCCGAGTAGATGGTCAGCAATTTTCTGGTTTTACTTATGATAATGCCAATGGTGGAACACCCGAAACTGCATTAGGAAAAGGATTGCTTACAGATGTTTCTACTTTTCAGGGTAATATAGCCGAAGCGATTATATATGGCGGAGGCACTTTACCAAGTGGTACAACCAGACAACAAATTGAATCCTATCTGGCTCTAAAATATGGGATCTCGCTGGACCAAACATCGCCATTGCATTACTTGGCTTCCGATGGCACTATAATTTGGGACGCTTCCAACAATTCAGGATACAAAACGGATATATTCGGAATTGGCCGTGACGATGCCAGTGCGTTGAACCAGAAAATATCACGATCAGCAAATAACGATAACAGCCCTATTTTGGCGACCACTACCGATTTTATGTCCTCAAATTTAGATGGAAGCAGAACTGGACTCAGTGATGGGAATTTTATGGTGATGGGACACAACAACGGTGCCGAAAACTCATTTACATCAAGCTTTAATGGTGGTACCAATAACCGTTCCGATCGTGTTTGGAAGGTGGATGAGACCGGTACGGTAGGAGACGTGTATTTTGCCGTTCCCTATGAGGCGGCAACCTTCCCATCCGGAGGCACACCTGCAGTTGTCATTTCAAACAACGAGAGCTTTGATGATCAGGACCAGGTGGTGCTTTTAACCTATGACCGTAGTAAAGGTGGGTATTACGCAAAAATTAATCCTGCAGATGGCGATTACCTGGCGTTGGCAATAAGTGATATTTCGGTGGCAATACCTGCCTATTACCGCACACGTTCAGATAATCAAACAGATGGAATAACCAAATATTCTTCTTATGCTGATTTTATTGCCCATACAAATGGTGTATTTACCGGATTTACTCAGACATGGAGTTTTGGAGATAGTTTCTTTGCCGATGGCGTCTATTTTTATAGGACCAATAATATAAATACTTCCGTAACCCGCTATCCAAGTCTTGCTGACCTAGCAGCGGGAACTAACGGAATAGTATATAATTTTACAAGTGGCGGAAACCCTCAGGACTGGAATGACAATGATGAATTCTTTGCATCTGGAGACCTATTTTTCAGAACGGCTTCTTCTACTGGTACACATGGTTTATCGTCGTATCCTTCGTTTGCTGATTTGCTAGCCAATACAAACGAAACTCCTATTGCCTTTTCATCAACATTTAGGTTTGAAGACCAGTTTTTTCATGACGGGCAGTATTTTCTTAGAACTAATACAAACACTACCGATGGTCAACACAAAAGCGTTACGAGATATGCTTCGTTAAATGATTTGGCTAACGATTTAGTTTTTGACACCCAACCCTTTGGCCCCTTTAGTTTAAACGACGATATTTTTGCAGTAGGTATTACGGCTGGATTTACCGTTAGCGAAACAGCTTTAACTATAGCTGAAAATGCAGGAACTGGGACATTTACGGTTGTTTTGGATGCTCAGCCAGCCAACGATGCGGTATTTGATATTGCCAGTGACGACATCGATGAGGCTACAGTTTTCCCGTCTACCTTGACATTTACCTCAGCGAACTGGAATGTTCCTCAAACTGTAACCGTGACAGGGGTGGATGACCACGCAATCCCGAATGACTCAGCAACTATAACAGTATCAGTAAATGCTGACGCTTCCGATGATACATTTGATTCTTTGGGAGACCAGACCATAGCGGTCACCTTGACCGATGTAGAGGCAATTTCGCCAGTTTTCACCAGTCCGACGGCGGCATACAATGTTTCTGTTGCCCAATATTCAGGTACTTTCTTCGATGTATCTTCAGAAGTGGGGTCACCTTATAGCATAGATTTCAGTGCCAATGGTAATAAAATGTTTGTGAGTGGGATTGACTCGAACGTGATTGCGGAGTATTCCCTCTCAACAGCCTTTGATGTATCCACAGCTACCTATAACACCTCACTTACTGGGATGAGCGATAGGACCACTGGTATAAACTTCAACAATAACGGCACCACATTATACTTTGTCGGTGCAGGTTCTTCGGCCAATGTAGTAGAATATGGTCTAAGCGATCCATACGATCTAGCTTCTGCAACACAAACCCAGACCTATGTTGCATCGCAAGCCTCCTCTTATAAGGATGTCACTTTCAATAATGACGGTACAAAGATGTATTTATTGGCCGATAACACACATGTGATCTATGAATACAGTTTAGGTGTTGCCTATGATATATCAACTTCAACTTACACCAGCAATTCCTATACCATCACAGAGCATGAGAGACCAATGGAACTGGATTTCAATTCAGATGGAACCCAACTCTTCATAGTTGCAGATTTTGGACAGATTTTGGCATATGACCTCTCTACACCATTCGATTTATCTTCAATCAGTTATAACAGCATTGCCTTCGATATTAGTTCACAGGAACCCAACGCCTATGGTATGGCATTCTCAGAGGGTGGTGAAAAGTTTTATGTAATAGGCTTTTCAAAGAATGTCTATGAATATGACATGCTTCCCGTTGTCGAATATGCAGAAAATGGAACAAATCCCGTAGTCGACATTGATGCCAATAACGGTAATGGTGGTGCAAATGACGAAGGAATCACTTATGCCTTGGCTACAGGAGGAGACAATGATCTTTTCAGTATAGACGCAGCCACAGGTGCACTTACCTTCCAAGCTTCCCCTGACTTTGAAGACCCTCAGGATGCAGACACTGACAATAATTATGAAATCACAGTCACTGCTACGGACAATGATGGAGATACAGTACAGCACATTACTATTTCTGTTACTGATGTGGATGAACCACCTGTTATCTCCAATTTCTCCCCTATCGCCGCGGGCAATGGAGAGACAGTCACCATTAATGGATCCAACTTTCTTGGAACTACCGAAGTGAATTTTGGGGATACAGCCGCCACTTCATTTACCGTAGTATCCAATACCGAAATAACCGCTGTGGTGGGCACAGGTGCATCGGGCGATATTACTGTGACCAGCCCAGGTGGCAACGATACAGAAACTGGCTTTATTTATAAAGTAGCACAATATGATTTTGAAGGCAATCCAGACGATGCCACAGAAAACAATTATGACGGCACTGAAGTCAATACAATTACTTATAATACGGGTGCTCAAGGCCAAGCAGTATGTTTTGATAATGGCCCAGGTTTTGTAAAACTTCCTGATAATCTTATCAGAAGCCTTTCGGAATTTACCATCTCCTTAAGATTTAAAACAACAGGAACCGGTAGTATTTTAGGATATCAAAATGTACAAGCCAACGTTTCCAATAACCCAAGCAATTATATTCCGATTTTGTTGATTACTTCAGATGGTAAACTGAAAGGCACCTTGTGGACTTCAACCAGCACAAGCATACAGGCCATTTCATCATCTACGGTGAATGATGGTAACTGGCACCAAGTAGATTTTACAGCTGGCACCAATTCAGTATCCATTTATTTGGATGGAAGTTTGGAAGCTAATACAACAGGTGCGGCAGTAGCTCATTTGGATATGATTTACAATCAACTAGGTTTTGCCCATACTAATCAATACAATCTCTCTGCCACAACATGGGAATATTTCAATGGTTGTATTGATGATATGGTAATTTTTGATCGAAAATTGACGGAAGCAGAAATTGAAACCGTAACAGAATTGCCAGAACCTACCGTCATCTCTTTTGACCCTGTAGAAGCTGGTCAAGAAGATACTGTGGTCATCACAGGTACCAACTTTGACGGTGCCACGCAAGTCACTTTTGGTGGAATTGATGCAGCTTCTTACACCGTGGATTCAAGCACCCAGATTACAGCTGTTTTGGGCAACACAGCAGCATCGGGTGATGTGGAAGTGGTTACGGCCGGGGGCACCGCAACTTTGAGTGGATTTACATTTACCTCAAAAACGAATATCACAACATCCGTATCATCATTGAACAGTATTATTTACTGCGGAGGAGAAACGTCCTCTGCGCTTGATTTTGATGTTTCTGCCAGTGATGCCTATCAAGATATGGTCATATCTGCACCTTCAGGTTTTGAAATATCGCTGAACGAAAATAGTGGTTTTGTTTCCAGTCTTATTCTATCACCTGTGGCTAATACAATAGTCAACACAACTATTTATGTTCGTGTAGCTGCCGGTCAGTCCGGTCGACTTTCAGGAAACGTTGCAATAGTCTCAGGAACGGTTGCAGAAAACATTTCAGTAAATGCAGAGACCAATAACTCCCTCTATTTTGATGGGATTGACGATTATGTTAATTTGACTAGTATAACCATACCCGATGGTGCAAGCGACTTTACCATTGAAGCATGGATATTGCCCGATAATTCCAATTGGGACGGGGACTATCACGCTATTATGGGTAATCAACAGGGAGCTATCGAAACTAGAAATCCCTCCTTCTATATTATCGATGGTAAAATTCATATTGACTCATATGAGGACAACACATTGACACGGTTCCCGTTTTTGGAGACGAATCCTTCGATTCTGCAGAATGTCTGGTCACATATAGCATTGGTAAAAGATGGCCTTCAGTTTATTGTTTACGTTAATGGACAAGAGGTCATCACTGCTCCGGCACCGGGTGCGATAAATATTACGGCCCCTTACCAGTTCGGTTTCATTGATAATTATTTTGCCGGAAAGATAGATGATGTTCGTTTTTGGAGCGATTCCCGTACAGCCTCGGAAATCACAAATAACATGAATACTGCTTTAATGGGCAACGAAGCTGGACTTATTGGACATTATAATTTTAATGAAGGGGTCACAGAAGGTAATAATATAGGTCTGACTACATTACCGGATAATACGGCGTCTGCGAATGACGGTACACTTAATAATTTTGCCCTTTCAGGAACCACAAGTAACTGGGTGCAGGGTTATTTTTCCCAAATCTCAGGAGAAAATACAACGGCAATAGGAGGACAAATACAGTTGACACATTTAGAAAGTGGTGGTGTTTGGTCAAGCAATAATACGAACATTGCAACCGTAAATCAATCAGGTCTTGTTACGGGAGTGGCTACTGGAACTGCGAATATCACATATCAACTTTGTGGCCAATCTACCTTTAAGACAGTGGAAGTTAAAAATTCGTCACCAACTATCACTTCCTTCACACCTACCAGTGCAGAAACGGGAGATAACGTGGTCATCACAGGCACCAATTTCAACGGCACAACACAAGTCACCTTTGGTGGCACCAATGCTGCTTCATTTACCGTGGATTCATCCACACAAATAACAGCGGTAGTGGACGAAGGTACCAGTGGAAGCATTGTCGTGACCACAACTGTCGGAACAGCAACCACCACTGGATTTACTTACCTATATCCCGATACTGATGAAGATGGGGTACGGGATGATACCGATAACTGTACCTCTATAGCCAACGCAGACCAAACGGATACCGATGCTGATGGTGATGGTAATGCTTGCGATGATGATGACGACAATGACGGAACCCCAGATGTTGACGATGCCTTTCCATTGGACGAAAACGAGGACACGGATACCGATGGGGACGGAACCGGCGACAATGCCGATACCGATGATGACGGGGATGGTACTCCCGATGCCCAGGATGCATTCCCGTTGGATGAAAACGAGGATACCGATACCGATGGGGACGGAACCGGGGACAACGCCGATACCGATGACGACAATGACGGTACCCCTGATACGGACGATGCCTTCCCGTTGGATGAAAACGAGGACACCGATACCGATGGGGACGGAACGGGCGACAACGCCGATACCGACGATGATGGGGATGGTACTCCAGACACTGATGACGCCTTTCCATTGGACGAAAACGAGGACACCGATACCGATGGGGACGGAACGGGCGACAATGCCGATACCGATGACGACAATGACGGTACCCCTGATACGGACGATGCCTTTCCGCTGGACGATAGCGAGGATACCGATACCGATGGGGACGGAACCGGAGACAATGCCGATACAGATGACGATGGGGACGGAACTCCCGATACCGAGGATGCCTTCCCATTGGATGATTCCGAGGATACCGACACCGATGGTGATGGAACCGGTAATAACGCCGATACCGATGATGATGGGGATGGAACCCCAGATGTTGATGATGCCTTCCCATTGGATGATTCCGAGGATACCGATACCGATGGCGACGGAACGGGCGACAATACTGATGATGATATTGACGGAGATGGAATTCCAAATGATGAGGATTTGTATCCAAATGGTGATGTTGAAGATGCTGACAACGATGGTGTTCCCGATTCAGAGGATGCCTTCCCCAATGACCCAAACGAAAGTGTGGACAGTGATGGAGACGGTCAAGGTGACAACTCAGACCCGGACGATGACAATGACGGCACCCCCGATACCGAAGATGCCTTTCCTCTAGACAACTCCGAAGATACTGACACCGACGGTGACGGAACCGGTGACAACAATGACAATGACATCGATGGAGATGGAATACCAAATGATGAAGATATTTATCCAAACGGTCAAATTACCGACACGGACAATGATGGCGTACCAGATTCAGAAGATGCCTTGCCGAACGACCCCAATGAAAGTGTGGACAGTGATGGCGATGGTATCGGAGACAATGCCGACCCTGACGATGACAACGACGGGGTCCCCGATACGGAGGATGCCTTCCCTTGGGACCCTACTGAGGATACCGATACGGATGGTGATGGAACGGGCGACAACGCCGATAACGATGATGACAATGATGGAATTCCCGATAGCAACGATGATTTCCCAATGGACGGTGCACCCCGCATTATTCCCGCTCAAGCTTTTACCCCTAACGGTGATGGCAACAACGATACTTGGATCGTTCCAGGCATTGGGAACTATCCCAACAATGTTGTGAGGGTGTACAATAGATCTGGCCATGAAGTCTTTGCCGTCAAGGGATACGAAAATGATTGGACGGGAAGTTATAAGGATAATCGGGAGAAGCTCCCCGCTGGGTCTTATCTCTATGTCATTGACCTTGGCGACGGAAGTGCGCCCCTACAGGGATGGATATTCATTAATTATTAAAATCAACATCAACCGAAAATATAATGCAAAAACAAATGAAACGTATCATAAACTATTGATAGCGGTTGCCCTTTTTGCTCTTTCCCTTTCGGCAAGTGCACAGCAGGACCCCAATTACACCTTTTACCGCTATAATATGAACATTTACAACCCTGCCTTTGCGGGAAGTTCCGATGCCGCAGAGTTCTACTTGAGGATTCGAAGGCAATGGGCCGGCATAGAGGGGGCGCCATACTCAATGACAGGACCTTCATCGAACGCCAGACATGGATGGCCATCAATGTCTCCTACTATATCGACTTCGACGATTACCCCAGTTTATATTTCGGGAAAGGGGAAGTGAGCGGGATTCTGGACTTTGGGCAGCGCTTTGAGCTGGGTGCAAGCTACAGGTACGACGAGAGCATCAGCGGGCTATTTCTGTTCAATGTAAGCAACGGCTTCAATTTGGGCTACGCCTACGAGACCTTAAAGAGTCAGTTTCACCAATAAATTATCAGATGAATAGTAATCTACAATTTTAATTCTTCGGAAACCTCCAAGGCAGTTTCAATATCATACGCCAATTCTTCCACAACAGAGATACCATCAAGCTTTCCTGAGGGAAATGAAAACAAGCCATTATCATTTTTTACGGCTATATACATTTGTCTATTTTGAAAAGACATCAATATGGGCTTGTCAAATTTTTCTTTTTAAAATGCAACCAATAGAACAAACACCTAAAGGAATAATTTGTAGTATCGGCCAATTGGTTGGTGGCGATATTTTTGAATACATTTTGGTATAGGACCCCAAACATATTTAGAATGGGAATATGTATTAATATACCTAAAAACTTTTCTCAATAGTTTTTGTTTCATTATATCAATCCCACTAAAAATTTAAATTGGTGACATGGGCTGAACAAGAAACATTCAAAAACCAAAAAGTCCAAATTAGATTAGTTCAAACTAAACTTTCATAACTCTCCCCTATTGATAGCAAGGTTTTTATTTCGATTATCATTTAAAATATTCTTCAAATCACTTTCGTCAATAGGTTTGAACAGGTAATTACTAACCACAGCATATTCCTTTGCCCTTTCTTGGTCTAATGGACTTATCGAAGAACTAACCACATAGATCAGGACCTTTTCTCTATTACTGTGAGGGATTTGAACAAAATCATCAAGAAAACCCCAACCATCTTTGATTGGCATGTTCAAATCCAAAAAGATAACATTGGGAAACTGCTTTTTGGCCCTTAACATATCCAACAAGGCATCTATTGCCTCTTGTCCGTTATAGAATACCATAACTTTTTTTGAAAATTCTAGTTTTTCCATCAAAACCTTCATTCCAAACTGGTGGATGGGATCATCATCCACAATAAATGCACAATTCAATTGATTCATTTAGACTACGCTTTTAATAATTTGACAATAAATCTTGTTCCAGAACCAACTTGGCTCTCCACTGTTATTTTACCTCCCATGGATTCAATTTGATACTTGGTGATAAAAAGTCCAATACCCCGTGCATCATCATTTCCATGAAAGGTTTGGTACATTCCAAAAAGTTTCTGTCCATATTTTTCCATATCTATTCCCATACCATTGTCTTGGACGGATAACATAACATATTTGCCTTCTAAGGTGGCTTGGATAGTAAGTATGGCTTTCCTTTTAAGATCACGATATTTTATGGCATTGGTGACCAAATTCAATATAACACTTTCTAGATAGGCCAAGACTCCTTTGATGGTCAGTTTATTGGGGATATTTATGTTTATTAATACATCATTCTCATTTATCAAAGCTATGATATCGTCCAAAATCTTGTCAACGGTTTTCCTCAGTGGAACCGTACTCAGTTTTTTCTCTGTTTCAAGTTTTACCTGGACCACTTCGTTAAGGTGTGTAATGGTTTCGTTGAGCCCGTTTGAAGCCTTAATCAACATACTTAAGGTATTTTTGCGCTCCTCCTGTCCTAAATCATCATCCAAAAGAAACCCAGTCATCATCGTAAGGTTTGCAGCATGTGAACGAAGGTTGTGGGAAACGATATGTGCAAAATTCAAGAGACTATTGTTTTGGTTTGTGGTTAATTGAAGTATGTTTTTTAATTTCTCCTCGGCTTCGATACGCGATGATATATCCACTATCTGTGATATAAAATGTGAGATTTCTCCATTTAACTTTTTAACCGATGTTACTGTCAGAAGTACGTAAACCAACTGACCCACTTTATTAAAATACCTTTTCTCAATCTGGAATGTGCTTCGTTTTCCTTTAATGATTTCACCTAGAAGGGATAAGTCTATTTCTAAGTCATCTGGATGCGTTATATCCTGAAAAGTCAACTTCAGTAATTCTTCATTTTTGTAACCTAAGCTGTTGCAAAGACTTTGATTGACACTGATGAATTTACCGTCCAAGGCAACAAGGGCCATGCCTATGGAAGAGTTCTCGAATGCTCCTTGAAGGGATTCTTCGATTTTTTCGAGTTGTAATTGCGTAGTCTTTAGTTGGGATATGTCCTGGTTGATGCCAATCATTTTTAATGCACTTCCATCAATATCCCTAATAACCGTGGCCTCAGCTTTTATACACCGTATTTCTCCATTTGGCAATTTAACCCTAAAATTTGTATTGAAATCTTTTTTACCATCAATGGCCTCTTGAACTTCTTTTGAAGATTTTTCAAGGTCCCCGGGAAGGACACAGGCTTCCCAAGCCTCATAGACCCCTTTAAAGTCCGTTTCCTTTATTCCGTACAAATCATACATGTTGGAATCCCATAAAAGTTCATTGTTCGGCAAATCAAGTTCCCAAATTCCAATTCCGGCCTTGTTAGTTGCCAAAATCAAACGGTCACTTACGCTCCTATAATGGATTTCAGCTTTCTTCCTTATATCAATATCCTGAAAAGTACCTGTTATTCTAACGCATTTGCCATCGAGCATTTCAGGCTCTCCAATCGCCCTTACCCAAACTTCCCTACCCGTGGCTGTTACGATTTGAAGTTCCACATCCCATGGTTTACCATTTTCAATCCCTTCCTGGACAAGTACGCTCATGGTCTCTCTGCTAATTCCTTCCTTGTAGAAAGAAATTGCATTTTCTAGATTGGGCTCATAGTCATCGTTGACTTCATGAATTTCCTTAGTTATTTTTGACCAAAAAATAGTGTTATCTATAAGATCCACCTCCCAACCTCCTATTCTTGCAACCTGTTGAGATTTGACAAAAAGTGCTTCTTCAAACTTTTTATCGGTAACGTTCTCTAATACCAATATTAATTCGTCTACTGTACCTTTATCGGATTTTAAAGTTTCTATCTTCCATTCGTACCAAATTGCATCGCCATTCTCTAAAATCACCCTTTTAATATCTGACCTGTTCTCGACTCCCTCCAAGCAATACTTTATGTCCGACAATAATTCCTCAGGTAATTCGTCCATACATTCAAAAAGGGTCTTACCTATAATGGTTTCGGATTGGTTAAAATGGCTCAACCACTTTTCAGAGAAGTCAACAAAAACATAATTAGCGTTCAATACTGCTAATGGAACGGGAATTTTTCTAAGCCGGTTTTGTTTAACGGTCATTGAAATCTTTGTGTTTGCAGAATAAATTCAAGTAAAATGGAAAACAAAAATTGTTATAAATACCTACAATATCGAGAAAAAAAACTGTAACTATATTATTTTTTTACTCACTTAGAAAAAAAACCAAATAAATTTTTGATTGCAACCTAATTACGAGAATTATCTTTGGGGCAGAATGATTGTTTTTATTAATCTTTTTTAATCGAATTTGGGTCAAATTCCCTTTATTTTTTTAGAGAACAAATTATAACACACTTAACCCTTATATACTTGTAAAAAATTCTATCTAGATCAATGAATTAGTTTGGTTGTAGTTTAGTGGTCCCGTTCCATTCGTACAATGCTTCTAAACATTTCTTTTCGATTAAAAACTTTAACCATATTCTTAGGAGTCAAGAAAATAAAACACCACGAAATTGTGTGGTCATCTAGTTTTTCCATTTAGCATAGTCATTACATAATCAAAATAAAATTCATCGGTCCCTTATCAACTTTTTATTTTTTTGTTGTCCCGTTTGGTCTATGAGATTCTTTATGTTCTCCACCATCTTGTGCTCCAGTAAACTCGCATAGATTTGGGCAGTGGACAGTTGGGTATGAACCAACAACTTTGAAACTGTTTCTATCGGGACTCCATTGGATAAGGTTACCGTTGTTGCAAAAGTGTGCCTTGCCGTGTGGAACGTGACCCTTTTACGGACGCCACAGGCTTTACTAATCTCCCTCAGATAGAAATTGACTTTCTAGTTACTGAAAACGGGTAAAAGGACATTTTTTATTGTCCTTTCCGAAGATTCCTCATATTTTCTTGATAATATCCCTTGCTTTAGGCAGCAATGGTATTTTTAGCCGTTCATCGGTCTTCGTCCTTTTGGTGAACTACCAATCATTCCCATCAATATCTTTAATAACATTGTCTGGAGATAGTGCTTTTACGTCAATGTATGACAGGCTCCTATAACAAGAGAAGAGGCTTATTCATCTTTCGGTAATATGGTAGTTCTTTCTGGTTCCCGGGCGTAATGAAGTGTACATGGTCCCGTTGTGGTAGGCAATCAATTGCTTAAATGTCTTGCCTCTCTCGTCCCCCCAAACAACCTTGCTTTTATTGCCACCTTCTTTTCCGCCATCAATAGTCTATGGGATTCAAGTAGACCTGTATAGATTTGGTCCAGGTACTTGTTAAGGGAGATGACATAATTGGAAAGTCCTTTCTCCTTTTGCGGCTGTTGTCCCATAAATTGGACTTGATTTCCCGGTTTATGCAAAATCGGTGCGCTCACCATCGATGGTAATCCTGCAATAGACAATCCGGTTCTCGGATTGCACCTTGTGCTTTCTTATAAAGAAATTGATTGTTAAACAATTGTTTTTCTGCATGTTATAACCTTTTAGAGTATTAATACTGTGAAAGTCAAAACGCAAGAAAACTGGTTCTAAAAGTCATTTAAAGTTAGAACAAGAACTGTAAGTGTTTGCTCCCGATGGGAACACGCTTATTATGATTTTAAATGGTTTTAAATGAATTCAAACGATATGCCCAAAAACACAAAACACTGAAAAATCATAAGATTAACAGTGTTTTGTTTTTACTTGAAAAGGTTAAGTCGGGATGACAGGATTTGAACCTGCGACCACTCGACCCCCAGCCGAGTGCGCTACCGGACTGCGCTACATCCCGAAATAGAATTTAAAAAACCAAATATAGGTTTGCTTTGTAGTTTTTCGACTAGAAACAACCACACCGTAGTGCAGTTTATCCTGAGCGTAGTCGAAGGGCTACATCCCGAATTCGGATGGCAAAAATAAAAAAGTAAAATAGATTACTCCCTATCTTTTTATAAAATTTACTTGCGAAGGCTTTCTATCCATTCAAACATTCTTTCCGTCCAGCCGCGCAAGTGTTCATCATTTCTGGCCAAGGAGAAACCATGTCCTCCTTTGGGATAGATATGCATGGTAGCAGAGACACCGTTGTCCATTAAGGCTTGAAAGAACAGTAAGCTGTTTTCTACCGGTACCGCCCCATCATCCGTAGCATGCATTAAAAATGTGGGAGGTGTGTTCGCAGTTACCTGTTTTTCATTTGAAAAGTGTTCGAGCATAGCTTCTGAAGGACTTTCTCCAATCAAGTTTTTCCTAGACCCTCCATGCGTATTAATCCCAAAAGTAATCACCGGATACCCCAACGCCATAAAATCTGGACGCGCACTTTCATTATCTCCATCGTCTACTTCAGCATATACCCTCTCATCAAAATGGGTTCCCAAAGTAGAAGCCAAATGTCCGCCTGCAGAGAATCCGATAATTCCAATTTTATCCGGTTTTATGTTCCAACCTTCGGCGTTTGCGCGAACAAGTCGTATGGCTCTCTGGGCATCTATTAGGGGAACATTTTGTTTATCTGTCTGAGAAACATCAGATGGAAGTCTATATTTAACAACGATTCCGGCAATTCCCTTACTATTCAAGAACTTGGCAATATCCGTCCCTTCCCAGTCATAGGCCAAAATACCATAGCCTCCTCCAGGGAAAATTAACATGGCTTCTCCAGTTGCATTTCTTTGCGCTGGCAAATACACTTCAATGGTTGGCTTTTGTACCTTACTGATTCTTAATATACCCTCAATTTCATGGATTTCCTTTTCATCAGTTTTTAGCTGATTCGGAATTTTTCCATCGGGCCACAAGGGCATTATAGTGTCTTGTGATTGTACTGTTATGGTCATTAACAGCAAAGTGCCAATAAGTATACTTTTCATGTGTTTAAAAATTATTATTGTCCGTTTTATCCAATAGTTTTCAGAATTATTTATTCGCAGTCCCATTTAAAGTCGGCTATTTTTTCGTTGGATGCCGATGAAAGATTATAATGCCACCACTCGGTCCGTATAGACCAAAATCCGTGTTTTTCCATTGTTTCCTTTAATAGCTTTCTGTTGTCCAGAATCTCTTGTGGAAGGTCCATATTGTCATGATAGGCCCTTTTTCCAAAAAAATCGAAATCGGTTCCCATGTTCAGTTCCTCACCATCCATATCTACCAAGGTGATGTCTACTGCCCCTCCTTTATTGTGAATTGAACCCTTTACCGGATTCGCCACATACTGGGGATTGGGAACAATCTTCCACATCTTATATTGTACGGAGTTTGGCCTATAGCAATCATAAAACTTTATTTTTACTCCCTTTTCCATAAAGTCCTTATTCGCGGCAATCAAGGCCTTGGCCGTTTTAACCCTAGTGTAACATTCCGAACAATCATAGACCTTGGCCTTCAAAAAGTTGTTTTCCGTGGCATAACGCATATCATATGCGAAATCTGCACTGTAGTCCGCCAAACGTATAAAAGTGGTATCCGCCAATCCATCAAAGGACTTTAAATGTACTTGTGGAGATTCCGTTTTTTCGTCCTGGATGATTTTCTTCTCCCCCTTCTTTTCCACTATGTTGGATGTTTCTTCCTTTTCTACCTTTTCACCATTTTTACAGGACAAAAAAGAGAGTAGGACAATGCTGTAAAAAAAATATTTCATCTTGGGTTTTAAGGGGTTTAAAATACATTTATTTCAATCAACTTCCTAGAGTGTCAAAGGATTCAAAACCGATTTCCTGATTGTTCCATCGTCCTAAATCGAATTATTAGTACCTTAACCACTCACAGTCAAACAAAATCCAAAAAAATGTCTTCTAGAATTCTCCCCATAATACTGCTTGCTTTGCTTACTTGTTGTAAAAATACATCTACCGAAACAAAACAAGAAGAAACGGAACCCCTATCCAAATGGATGCTAGGTTTTGAAAAGGCCGATAAAAACCCCATTATGATCCCGGACTCTTCTTTTGTATTTACGGACCCGATGACAGGGAATGTGGTCCAATGGCAAAAAGCGGATGTATTTAATCCGGGAGCCATTGTCAGAAACGATACGGTTTTTCTTCTTTTTAGGGCAGAGGACAATCCCGATGCTATTTTGGGTGGCCGTACTTCCCGGATAGGCTTAGCCTATAGCACCAACGGAATCGACTTCACCAAATATCCGGAACCCGTTTTTTTTCCTCAAGATGATGAATTCAAGAAATGGGATTACCCCGGGGGAATGGAAGATCCCAGGGTCATTGAAACCCCTGATGGCACCTACCTGATGTACTATACCAGTTGGAACAAGGATGTAGCAAGATTGTCGGTTGCTTCCTCAAAAAATCTGAAAACTTGGATCAATTACGGACCCATTTTTCAAAAAGCCTATGATGGTAAATTCTTGGATATTTGGAGTAAATCCGGATCCGTGGTTACCAAATTAACGGATGGCCGATTGATTGCCAAAAAATTCAATGGTAAATACCTCATGTATTGGGGGGAACTTTTCGTAAACCTGGCAGAAAGTGAAAACGGAATCGATTGGACTCCCTTATTGGATGATAACGGAGAGCTGCTTCATGTTTTTAAACCCACTTTAAACAAGTTTGACAGCCATTTAACAGAACCAGGTCCCCCAGCGCTTTACACGGAAAATGGTATTCTATTATTATATAATGGAAAAAACCTATCTGGGGAAGGTGCAACGGATAAGTATCCGGAAGGTACCTACTGCGGCGGACAAGTCTTGTTCGACAAGGATAATCCTTCCAAAATGATTTCCAGACTGGAAACCCCTTTTATTTGCCCAAGCCTACCGCATGAAGTCAGCGGTCAATATAAGGCCGGAACAACCTTTATTCAAGGATTGGTCTATTTTAGGGACCAATGGTTTTTATATTATGGAACAGCCGATTCCATGGTGGGATTAGCGATAAAGGAATAGATTATTTTAGTTATTATTACATATTTTAAAAACATAAAATGAACCAATCAAAAATATCAAGAAGACAGGCAATCAAAAGTGGAAGCCTTTTGGCCCTATCCGTTTCAACAGCATCTGCCTTTGCTAAAAATATATATTCCAAATCCCCACTTGATCATTCCTTACCCTTCCGAGTCAGTTTAAACACTTCAACCTTAATGGCTTATAAGTTACCGGTTGATGTACAGATTGAAAAGGTTGCAGCCGCAGGATTCGACGGTATTGAACTTTGGATGCGGGACATCATGACCTATCTAGATCAAGGAGGAAGCACAGAATCCTTAAAAAGAAAGTTAGAGGAAGGAAATCTTAAACTGGAAAACATCATTGGTTTTTCGGAATGGTGTAGCGATGAATCAGAAAAAAGGGAAAAGGCCATCAACCAACTCCGAGAGGAAATGAATATCATCAAGGAATTGGGTGGTAGTTATATAGCTGCTCCCATAATGGGACTTTCCAAACTGGAACCATCAAAAATGCAGGAATATGCAGACCGATACAAGGCTATCCTGGATTTAGAGGAAGAAACGGGTGTCATTCCCGTACTTGAACTATGGGGCATGGGTGCCCTTCATAAAATTTCGGACTGTGCGCAAATAGTCATAGCAACCGGTCACCCTAAAGCTTCCATACTTTTGGATTTTTATCACGTACACCGAGGTGGAAATTCTTGGGACACCGTTGACGTGATCAATGGGGCCAAATTACCTGTTATGCACATGAACGATTATCCGGCAGAACCTACATACGATAAGTTGACCGATGCAGATCGTGTTCTACCCGGAGAAGGGGTTTGTCCTTTTGACTATGTAGTCCCAAAACTTTATGAAGCCGGTTTCAGAGGTGCATTTTCAGTAGAGCTTTTCAATAAGGGCTATTGGGAATCCATGGACGCCGATACCTTATTGAAAAAGAGTTTTGAAAGTTCGGTGTTGGTGCTGAGTTCAGCTTTACAGAAAGCTGGGCTTTATTAATTGGGTTGAAAAGAATGGTTTATGGTATTGTCCTTTCTAGACTTTTGCCAATCAACGTAAGAACCTCTATTCCATCCTGATTATTTCACTATCCTGATATCCAATTCGTTCTGCCTTGGCTTCTATGGGCATACCAGTTGGCAAAGGCTTTGTGTAGACGTTCCAAATGGAATCCTTAGGGCTTTTCCAAACAATCGTAGCATCCCTTTTAGGTGAAATTAATTCGATTACGGAATCCTTTACCTCAACCTCCAAGGCCGGTAATTTTTGTATTTCTCCATTGGGAAGCCAATTACTGATCAAGTCGCGCTCCGGAATCCTTCCTAAATCCTTGGTATCCTTTATCCATTCATTCAAAATATTACGATAAAAAACTAGGGTATCCTCCATTTCGGGAAGGTCCGCCAGATTGTTTAGTTCATAGGGATCTTTTTGCAAGTCGTACAGTTCTTCCTCAGGTTTATTCGGTTGTAACCAAGCCGCTTGCTCTTCATTCAATTTATCGGCATCAAATAGTTTCCGTAATTCCTGCATCAAAGGCATTTGCTCCCGATAAGATACCGGTAAGGCATGACTCAAATTGGTATTATAGCTTTTGATATATTTAAAACGCTTGCTACGGATGGCCCTTAAACGGTCATATATTTCATCGAATCTATCTGACGTGTGGAACGTATATTTGGGTTTCTTTTTGACCTCATACTTCCCAAATTGTGCCACGCCCTGCATAACTTTTGGCGGTTCAATACCTGCTAGCGAAAGTAGTGTTGGGGCATAATCTATAAAACTTATCAAACGGTCGTCATAGCTTCCTGCATTTTTATTTTTGGGAAATTTAATGATCAAAGGTACTTTTACCCCGGTATCGTACAATGCCCTTTTATGACGTGGAAAGGGTCCTCCATGGTCCCCATAAAAGAAGATAATGGTGTTTTCATAAAGTCCATCCTCCTTTAATTGGTCCAAAATTTTCCCTGCCTGATTATCCAATCTTTTGAGATTGCTGTAATTAACGGCCAAATCATGACGTACCACATCGGTATCCGGAAAGTAGGGTGGCACAGTCAATGCATTTGGGTCCACAAAAATGGAATCCTTTCCCCTAGCCCAAATTTGGGACTCATGGCAAACGGAGTAATTGAAGACGACAAAAAATGGCTGGTCCTTTTTCCGTTTTCGCCAATGGGCCTTATTGCTGCTTTCATCCCAAGCGGCATCTGTCTTTTCAAAATTATAATCCTCTTTGGGGCCATTGGCCGTATAATATCCAATTTTCCGAAGGTATTCCGTAAACATTTTAACTCCTTCCGGTACTACTGGGGAGTAACTGGGTAAACTGTCCAATAGAGGTTCATTGATTGGTGCCCAAGGTTTGTGCGTTCTCATATTATGGGTTCCCAAGGTCGTGGGATACATGCCCGTAATAATCGCACTTCTGGCTGGGGCACACACCGGAACCGGTGCTACCGCATTGGTAAAGACCACCCCATCAGCTGCAAGAGACTCCAAATTAGGCAAGGGAATCGTGGAATCCCCGTACATGGGAAACCATTCAGGAGATTGATCCTCCGCCACTAACCAAACAATATTGGGTAAATCTTCGAAGATCCTATTTGGATCTTCCTTTTCCTTATTGGTACAACCAAACAAGAAAAAAGTTACTAATGCAGTAATCAGATATTTAGGAGACATAAGATTTAAACTATGTTCCCATAAATATATGGTTTTATAAACAAAAAGCCGTTCAAAGTTTCCATTGAACGGCTTTAACTCAATCTATCAATTTTGAACTACTTTAAACTTTTCAAATACTCTAAACTTTCTGGAACCTGTTCCACCACTCGGCTTGATTCATCCTCAATGAACATATACTCCAAACCAAGTTTCTTAGCTTCGGCAACAACGCCAGCAATATCGACCTGACCTGCCCCCAAAACCACATTGGTCTCCACATCTTCATGGCCCGTATTGTTACCTTTTACCCCATGCTCCATGTCCTTTAAATGTAATAAGGTCATCTTACCGGGATATTTTTTCATAAGGGCCACGGGATCTGCGCCACCATGTTTTGCCCAATATACATCAAGCTCAAAAGTGAAGTCCGTGGCATTTTTGGCCATATAATCGAAGAAAGTACCCTCATCATAGGGCCTGAATTCGTAACCGTGGGCATGGTAGGCCAAAGTAAGCCCCTCTTCCTTTAATCGCTTTCCTGCACTATTGAAAACATCCGTAGCATGTTTGGTTTCTTCCAATCCCCAGTTATTTCCGTCATGGGGAACCCAGGCACACATCACATATTTAGCACCAAAATCCTTGGCGTTCTGTATAACCTTGTCCACATTCTTTTCCAAATCTTCGAAACTTGCTCCCACGCTAACCACATGTAGGTTATTTTCTTTCAAAAGACCTTGAAAGTCTTCCATGGGCATACCATAAGTACCCCCACCTTCAATTTTTGAAATACCCCAAGAATTGATAAGCTTCAAAGTTCCTGGGACATCGTCTTTGAATTGGTTCCTTAAACTATACAATTGCAAACCGACTTCCTGAGCATTGGTAGTGATGGCTAAACATGCTATTACCAGTAACGTAAGATATTTTTTCATTTTCTTTTATTTATGTGAGTAGATTGCCTTCATCGTCCCATTCTGCAATGACATTTCGTTTGCTTTGGTCCACACATTTGGCAATCCATTCTGGATCATAGGCCACACCATGTTGGTCCAGAACATCCTGTGGAACCCCGTCCCACACATTGGGTTGATTGCCCTTATAGCCTAAATCTTCTATTCCCACTTTTGAGGTATAGTAGCCCGTTACGGTTAAGCCACGCATCATATAAAAGAATTGAATTTCCAAAGGTTGTTCAGACAGGGGTTTTTCAATGTCGTGCCAACAAATCTCATCACAGATCTGCTTTTGTTGTTCCAAGGTTGCCGATTTAAATTCGGTTCCAAATTCCGTATTGCTTTTATGGTCCAGCCACATCAGACCTCCCAGAAGTGTGGGTGCCATTTCAGGGATATCCTTACCCATAAATTCTACCAAGTCCGGCACACCGGCCTCAATAGGCCCGCCATGGGGTTCCTTCGGAGGAAGTATCACTACACTTAAAGCGGCTATTGTTTCCATTTCATGGTCGTTAAATAAGGTTTCCGCCTGTAACTTTTCCAATCGTTCCAATTCTTCTGGGGTCCTTCCAAAATATTTATCACTGCTTTCCGTGATGGCCTGGTCTATGGTTTCCGTGTTTTCCGTTTTACATGCATTGAAAACCAAACCAGAACCAGCTGCGGCTCCACCTAGAATTAGGGTCTGTAAACTTTTTCTTCTATCCATCTTCTTAAATATTTTGTTGCTTCAATTGTTCAATGATATAGTCCGATGCCCTCCAAGACAATGCCATAATGGTCCATGTACAGTTCTTATCCGCTTGGGAAACGAAAGGCCCTGCATCCACGATGAACACATTATCACAATCGTGTAACTGTTGGTATTTGTTGGTCACGGAAGTTTTTGGGTCATTTCCCATTCGGGTTGTTCCCACCTCATGAATAATCTGTCCAGGAGCCAATAAACCATAGTTCTGGTCCTTTCCTGGCTTTTCACTTAAAGGAATACCTCCCATATTATGAATAAGTTCCTCAAAAGTGTCCTGCATATGCTTGGCCTGGTTTATTTCATACTGGGAATGCTTATAATTGAATTTCAAGACCGGAATACCGTATTTATCTACAGTGGTCGGATCTATTTCACATCGGTTTTCCCTAAAGGCAATAGCTTCACCACGGCCACCAAATCCAATTACGGAACCATAGTATTTTTTGACATCATCCCTTAGGCTATCACCGTATCCTCCCACTTTAAGCCCAAAGAACTTGTTCATGCCATTGGGGTCAAATCCGAAACCATAATTTGGCTGACCCATTCCGCCCCATACCTCAATATGGTAGCCTCTTGGGAAGTCCAGTTTAGAGTTATCACCCCACCATGGAGAATAGACGTGCATACCTCCTACTCCATCTTCATTATAGGAGGTTTTTCGGTTCAATAAACCTGGAATGACACCGGAAGCACTGGCACCTGTGGAATCATGCAAATATCTTCCAACGACATCACTGCTGTTGCCCAATCCGTTGGGGTGTTGTTTACTTTTACTATTCAATAAAATTCGGGCCGAACTACAAGCTGACGCACCTAAGACCACAACCTTACCCTTTAACTTATATTCCTTTCTGTCCTCTTTATTAATGTAGGATACCCCTGTAGCTTTACCTTCTTCATTCGTGGTAACCTCTCGCACCATACAATTGACAAACAGCTTAACCTTACCACCGTTTTTTTGTGCTGGGAAAATAAGGCAGCTTCCGGCTGAGAAATCAGCATATACCTGACAGGAACGACTACATTGACCACAATAAAAACAGACGCCACGCTCGTTATTGATTCTTTTGGTCAACATGGACAACCTTCCAGGAATTACAGGAATTCCTGTCTTTTTGGCCCCATTGATATAAAATAACTCGTGCAGCCTTGGTTTTGGTGGTGGAAGAAAAAATCCGTCCGGATCATTTTCCCTACCTTCTTTGGTGCCAAAAACCCCGATCAGTTTATCCAGCTTATCGTAGTAAGGCTTAATGTCCTCATAGCCTATGGGCCAATCGTCCCCAAGACCATCCCTGGATTTTCCCTTAAAATCTTTGGGTCCAAATCGAAGAGAAATACGCCCCCAGTGATTGGTACGACCACCAAGCATTCTGGCTCTCCACCATTTAAAATCCGTCCCTTCTTCATGGGTATAGGGTTCTCCTTCAACTTCCCAATCTCCCCAAGACTGATCCCATTCGCCAAAAGCCCTATCCGTACCGGCTCCCCTACGAGGAGAGTCATATGGCCATTTTAATTGGGTCATGGTCTTTGGGTCCGCTGGATCAAAGAATGGACCTGCTTCTACTACGGCTACATTCAACCCTGCATCCGCTAACTGTTTGGTAGCCATTCCGCCACCAGCTCCTGAGCCTACAATAATAACATCATACACTTCGGAGGATTCTTTTATCTGCATAATTTGGTCTTTGGTTTATTGTACAATTTAACGAATAATTCAAAAATTAAAGGCCATTGAACTTCTTTGAACGCTTAAATTCATGAATCATGGTATTTAATTATACCAATACTCGAATTATCGTATACTTTAAAAATCATTTAATTATAATTCTTCACTTATGAATGTAGAAGCTGGCAAACCAGAGGAATTAAACAAGTTTGAAATATCAGTACTATGATAAGCATAGCGTACCTTTTTTGGCACTGGGACTTCCTTTGCGTTTAAGGTAACCATTCCATTCTTAATTTTGGCCTTGGCCGGATACCATTTTCCATTCGACGACATTACTTCAAAGTGCTTCAGGTTCTTTCCTTTAATGTTCAAACCGTCGTTATGTTCAAAAGTTACCTCAACTTTATTTTTTACAACTTCGGCTCCCTTAAACAAAGGGCCATAAACCTCTTGATCTATTTTATTGTAATGTTGTTTTAAGGCAATATTTCCCAATCTTATGCCCACATCCAATTTATTTCTTGGATGGATATCCTCTATGGTGCAAATATCGCTTGTCATGGCCATTCCAGTTTTTGGAAATGACAAAGTCCTTCTTTGTTGGTCCCTAACGATACCACCTTCAAGCTCACCGCCATATTTAAAAGGGGCTATTTGCACATAATAAAATGGGAATTCATATCCCCATTTGTTTCTCCAAGAATTTATCATTGTAGAGAATATATTTTCGTAAGATGAAGCATTTGCCGTATTTGCCTCTCCCTGATACCAAATGGTTCCACCTATCTTAAAATTTGTCAAAGGCGCTATCATAGCGTTGTATAAAATGGATTTTTCAATGGGCACCCAAGGGTTTGGTTTAATAAGCTCGTAGGATTGTTGTAAATCAGGATTGTTTTCAAATTCCTCTTCTGGAGTCCACACCTCGGCACAGGAGGCACCCCATGAGGAATCTATCAGGCCAATGGGCACATCCATTTCCTCCTGAATTCTTTGCGCAAAAAAATAAGCGACAGCACTAAAATCCGCCATGGTTTCCGGTGTACAGACCTCCCATTTTCCCACCAAATCATCCTGAGGATATTCCGATGTTCTTTTTTCCACCGTAAATAGCCTGATAGTTGGTTTGTTAGCATTATTAATGGCCTCTTCCTTATTGTCCAAACCACTATTGGCGCTCCATTCCATATTGGACTGTCCGGAACACAACCATACTTCCCCGATTAAAATATTGTCCAAAAGAATCTCATTGGAGTTCCCCTTAAAAGTTATGGTATAGGGACCACCGGCTTTCGGAGTGGCTATTTCAAGGTTCCATTTGGAATTTATTCCCGTTTTTATTTCAAAAGTACCGGCATCCCAACTCGTAGTAATGGTAAATTCCTCACCGGGATGGGCCCAACCAAAAAGATTAACCTTGGATTCCCTTTGCAAAACCATATTGCTAGAAAAAATATGGGGTAGGGCAATTTCGGCCCTAACTGCTGAAAACCAGCAAAGAAACAATACGATAATAATTTGCTTCATAATAATTCATTATTTTAATCCTTTCAAATATATATATTTATTAAAGTCTATGTTAGTTTTCTAACAATATGATATATTTTACATCGTAAAGCAATAACTTACGGTCGAACCAAAAAATAGTACTTAATTACATTAGAATGACCAATACAAAACAAAATTTAGGAAGAAGGAAATTTATCAAAGGGGCATCGGCGGCCTCCTTGCTTTTGTCCTCTATGGGTAGTTATGGATTTGAATTTTTTAAGGATGAAAAGCCCAAAAAAGTGGCATTGATAGGAACCGGTTGGTACGGGACAAGTGACCTTTTTAAATTAATACAAGTGGCCAACGTTGAAGTCGTTTCCCTATGTGATGTGGATTCCAATTTTCTAAATGAAGTGGGGGAATTGGTTTCACAAAGGCAAAAAAACGGGAAAGTCCCAAAGTTATATTCTGATTACAGGGATATGCTTAAAAAGGAGAAATTGGACATCGTACTCATTGGAACTCCAGACCATTGGCATGCCCTAATGTGCATTGATGCCATAAAAGCTGGCGCACATGTATATGTTCAAAAACCTATAAGTGTGGATGTCATTGAGGGAGAGGCCATGGTTGCAGCGGCAAGAAAATATAACAAAGTAGTACAGGTTGGAACGCAAAGAAAAAGTACACCCCATTTGATAGATGCCAAGCAACAAATTGTGGATAAGGGACTATTGGGAAAAATAGGCCATGTTGAAATGTGCTGTTATTATCACATGCGGGCCAATGGAAACCCTCCCGTACAACCTGTTCCCGAATTTTTGGACTATGAAATGTGGACGGGCCCTGCACCGTGGCGACCTTATGACGGAATTCCACATAGAAGATGGTGGAGAACCTTTAGGGAATATGGAAACGGCATTATGGGTGATATGTGCGTCCATATGCTGGATACCGTGCGCTGGATGTTGGATTTGGGATGGCCAAAACGAATAAGTTCCGAAGGAGGTATTTATGTGCAAAAGGATGGGAAGTCAAACATATCGGACACCCAAACTGCCGTTTTTGAATATGATGGTGTAAACTGCGTATGGCAGCATAGGAGCTGGGGTAATCCTGCGGACCCGGAATACCCTTGGGCCTTTATCATTTATGGGGAAAAAGGTGTTTTAAAAGGAAGTACCATGAAGGCCGATTTTATTCCCTATGGTAAAGAAGGTGAACCCGTACATTTTGATGTTCTCTTTGAAAAAGAAAAATATCCTGAAGATTTGGTTGAAAAGGATAATGAACTGAATGCAGCGCCCGCCACAAGAAGACATATGATTGATTTCTTGGAGGCTATTGCCAATGGCACGAGACCTATTGCGGATATAGAAGAAGGACATATTTCCACGGCAAGTTGCATTTTGGCAAACCTATCCATGGATTTAGGGAGACCATTGATTTATGACCCAAGCAACATGTCTATTGTTGACGACCAAGAGGCGACCGATAAATTGCAGCGTGCGTATAGAGGTGAATGGAAGCATCCACATCCGGATACGGTATAGTTACTGTAGCTTTTTTGTAGAGTCCCTAACCAAAAGGCTCGTTTTGACCATTTTGGTCTCGAATGGTCTATCGGGATGTTGAATGCGTTTTATTAAAAGTTCAGCGGCTTTTTCTCCGATAAACTTGCCATGCTGACTTACCATGGTAAGCGATGGCGTGACATATTGGGATAACTGTCCGTTTGTAAAACCTACGATTGAGACGTCATTGGGAACATTATATCCTCGGGATTTTACAATGTGTAGAATTTTCACAGCAGTTATTTCGTCCAGCCCTAGAATACCGTCTATGGGCTTATAATTAAGTAAAAAAGACATGATTAAATCCAAATCATCCTTGGCGGTAAAGTTCACCACTAGCTTTTCATCATAAGGTCTTCCGGCTTCTTCCAAGGCTTTCTTATAGCCTTCATGTCTCAATTTCCCCACGCTGGACTTACCAATAGGAGAAACAAATGCCACATTTTTACATCCAATGTTAAAGAAATATTTGGTGGTCTTGTACCCGGCCTCAAAATCATCAACAATGACCTTATCACATGCAATTAAATCCGAGACCCTATCGAACAAAACCAAGGGGATTTGATTTTCGGCTATTTCCTGAAGTCCCTCTACCCTTTCCTTGACTTGGGTTTCCTCCGCCAAAGAAATGATTAATCCGTCTACGGTACCCGAATCTAAAAATTCCAAGGTTTTCGATTCCTTTTCATAGGATTCATTACTAATACAGCTAATGATATTATACCCGTTTTCATTGGCCACCTTTTCTATACCATAAAGTACTTGAACAAAAAAATAGTTCAATATATTGGGAACAATAACCCCAATGGTCTTGGTACTTCTATTTAAAAGGTTTAACGCAAGCTTATTGGGTTTATAATGCTGCTCTTTGGCATACTCCTGTATCCGCTGTTTTAAGTCCTTACTTATCTCATGGCTATCGTTGACCGCTTTGGATACCGTAGAAATGGAAACATCAAAATACTTCGCTATGTCCTTTAAGGTGATTTTTTTCATTGCTTTAAACTAAAAAGGCCTTGATATTCTTCAAGACCTTTTTTTTGTTAAAAACTCCTTGAATTATATATATTGATTAATAATATTTTCGAACAATTCCTGCTTACCGCTTACCAAAGGTAATTCTCCGTTCTCCTTGGCAATTGCATATAGATCGTTCAAATCTAACTTACCATTTTCAAAATCCTTTCCTTTTCCAGAGTCAAAGGAACTGTATCGTTTTTTCCTCAGACTTGTATAAGCAGAAGAAGTCATTATTTTGTCAGCAGTGATAAGGGCACGTGCAAACGTATCGGCACCACCAATATGCGCCAAGAAAATATCTTCCAAATCTGTAGAGTTACGTCTGATCTTAGCGTCAAAATTTACTCCACCACCTTGTAGGCCTCCGGCTTCCAAGAATACCAACATGGCCTCCGTAGTTTCCAAAATATTATTAGGGAACTGATCGGTATCCCATCCATTTTGATAGTCTCCCCTGTTGGCATCCAAACTACCCAACATTCCAGCTTTACCGGCAACTGCTATTTCATGTTGAAAGGTGTGTTGGGCCAACGTGGCATGGTTTACTTCTATATTTATTTTAAAATCCTTCTCCAATCCGTACTCACGTAGGAAACCAATAGCCGTAGCGGTATCAAAATCATACTGATGCTTCATAGGTTCCATAGGTTTTGGCTCAATAAAGAAATTTCCTTTAAAGCCTTGATTACGGGCATAATCCCTGCACATGGCCAAAAACTGTCCCATATGGTCCAATTCGCGTCCCATGTCAGAATTCAACAAGGACATATAACCTTCTCTACCACCCCAGAACACATAGTTTTCACCATTAAGTTCCATTGTGGCATCCAATGCCATTTTAATTTGTGCCCCGGCCCTCGCCACCACGTTAAATTCAGGGTTGGTGGACGCTCCGTTCATGTACCTTGGGTTGGAAAAACAGTTTGCCGTTCCCCAAAGTAATTTTTTACCTGAAGCCTTCTGCTTTTCCTTGATGTAATCAACAATGGTATTTAATCTTTTTTCCGACTCCAAAAACGTTGGCCCCTCTTGAATCAGGTCAAAGTCATGGAAACAGAAATAATCGAACCCGATTTTTTCAAAAAATTCAAAGGCAGCGTCGGCTTTGTCTTTTGCCGCCTGAATTGGGTCTGAAGATTGGTCCCATTCAAAATTTTGGGTACCCGGTCCAAAGGGATCGGATCCTTGTCCGCAGAAGGTATGCCAATATGCAATTGCGAATTTAAAATGCTCTCGCATTGTTTTGCCCGCAACCACTTGATCCGGATTATAATATTTGAATGCCATTGGATTGTCTGAATCCTTTCCTTCAAATTTGATGGTATCTATTCCCTTAAAATACTGCTTGTCCGCCATTATAATTGTTTTATAAGTTGTTTAATTTTATTTCTAATTCCTTCTTCCAAAGTTGATATGCACTTTGGTATTCCGCCTTATTCTCTAAAGGCTTAAATGTCATTATGTAATCGTTTTCCATGATGGCTTTTCCAAAAACTTCGTAATCCCCATCCTGTAAAAGTCCTGCCCTGGCTGCTCCTATGGCACCCGTAGTATTATAAATTTCAATATCATAGCCGATAAGGGTAGCTACGGTCTCCGAAAAAATTTCAGACCTAAAAAGGTTGTCGTTTCCTGCCCTCATCACATTGACCCGTATACCATCGGATTCCATAATTTCCATCCCATAAACAAACGAAAAGGCGATACCCTCCAGAGCTGCCCTGCAAAGATGTCCTTTGCCATGGTTGTTCAAGTTAATGTTTACCAGACGTGTACCAACTTCCTGATTGTTAAGCATGCGTTCCGCTCCGTTCCCAAAAGGTATGATTACCACACCATCGGAACCTACAGGAACTTCCTCCGCCAATTTGTTCATTTCGTCATAGGACGCCACATCCAAATTGTTGAGTAGCCACCTATACTGGATTCCAGAACCGTTGATGCAAAGTAATTTGCCTATTCTAGAGTCATTTTTGGGATTATAGTTTACATGGGCGAAATTGTTCACCCTTGCACTTTCCTTTACCGACAAACTATCGGTAACGGCATAAACGACCCCAGAGGTACCTCCTGTAGCGGCCACTTCACCCGGATTGAACACATTAAGGGAAAGTGCATTGTTTGGTTGATCCCCCGCCCTATATAAAATTGGAGTGCCAACTTTTAAACCACTTTCAGACGCCCCTTTTTCATGAACTCTGGATTGAATCCCAAAGGTTTCCACGATATCGGGAACCATACTGGTATCCAAACCATAAAATTCCATTAAGAAAGAAGCGATTTCCTTATTTTTAAAATCCCAGAAAATTCCTTCCGAAAGTCCAGAGACCGTCGTGTTTATTTTTCCGGAAAGCCTAAGGGCTATATAGTCACCGGGCAACATGAACTTATGGATTTTGGCAAAAATTTCCGGTTCATTGTCTTTTACCCATTTTAGCTTACTGGCCGTAAAATTCGAAGGTGAATTCAATAAATATTCCGAGCATCTTTCCTCGCCTATCTCTTCAAAGGCATTCTGACCGATGGGTACTGCTCGGCTATCGCACCAGATAATGGAATTACGTAATGGTTTTTTTTCCTCATCCACCACTACCAAGCCGTGCATTTGGTAGGAAATCCCAATACCTATAATAGCTTCGGGGGCAATCTGATGATTCTCCAAGAGCTTTTTGATGCCATTGCAGGCATGAATCCACCAATCCTCCGGATTTTGCTCTGCCCAACCATTTTTTATCGCCAGCATGGACATTTCCGTTTCCGGTTCCTGAACGACATCCACACTTTTACCAGTGCCGGATGCCACCAATGCAACCTTGATGGAAGAACTACCAATATCCAAACCTAAATAATACATATAGAGAGGTGCTTTAGTTGAAATTAAATTTTCCCACCTAAAAATAGTATAAACTAGGCTTTTAGAAGCATGTTCGGAATAAGAATATCTATTGATTAGTTAAATTTATATAGTTTTAATTCATCATTCCTTAGTATTACCAGATTGATATTTAGATATTTATATTTTTTTCGTTATTTACGAAAACTTAACGAAACCCTTTTCGTAGACAAATAAAAAAGCCCCTGAAAACTTTAACATTTTCAAGGGCCTCTACCATAGCACAGGTAGGAATCATAAACTTTGGAGCTTGCTCAAGGCTTCGGACTTAGAGTTTACATCCAATTTCAAATAAATGTTTTGGATATGGAAGTTGACCGTACTGGTAGTGACGAACAATTTGTCCGCAATCATCTTATAGGTGGCACCGTTGCAGAGATAATCTACAATTTGATTTTCCCGCTCAGAAAAGAAGCTAAAGGACTTTTTGTTGTAATTGGAGACCACTTGTTTTACAATATCATTACTGAGTGTGGCCCCCTCCTCCTTTACACTGGTCAAGGCATGGCTAAATTTGTCCGCGGACATAGGTTTGGTCAAGTAGCCGTTTGCTCCTTTTTTAAAGCTTTTCTTGATAAGTTCAAAATCGTTGTTTTCACTTATCATTACGACCTTAACGTTCCAATCTTTTTTCTTGTACAACTGAATGGTATCCAAACCACTAGTACCAGAAAGATCGATTTCTGTGAGTACAATATCAGGCCTGGTCCTGTTAAAATCCTTAAGCGCCTTGCTAGGGCAATTGTAAATTCCCATAAGAATAAATCCGTCAACCGCTCTCAACTGGTTCAAATAGGCTGCATGTAACGTTTCATCTTTTTCTACAATAATAATTTTTAAGTCTTGAGTATTCATAATAATTTAAATTGTCCTGAATGATTTCTTGGTAGAAACCATATCCGGGGGGTTAATATTTGGTAAAACTGGGTATCGATTAGCATAAAAACCCTAGGAATTTTTCAAAAATCACACTAGACCTTTAAGGTTACAGGAGCATTGGTCCTATAATCCACCGGTGATGGTCAAAACACTAAAAGTAAGGGGTCTTAAGAAATTTTATTCTCCAATACCAAATGCTTGGGGATGCAATGTAGGTTTGAGAATAAAATCCATGAAATCTAAAACTTTAAGAAAGTTTAAATTTATTGTCGCCAAGAAGGATTGCTTGTGGGTCGCAAGCTGTAGGTAAAATTTTTCCATGTTAGGGGGATTTGGGGTTAAACAATGGTTTCTAATTTATTTGGGATTGAAATATACTTCTTTAACAACTAGACCTGATAAACTCCTGCATTTTTTCGATAAAATGCACAATCTGGTTGTAGTTCATCGAGATTTTTACTAAAAATAAAAAGGAGGGGCCCAGTTATCCCCCCGGATACTACCCCTCCTTCTGTCGACAATTTACTCAAACATAGAAATACTCAAACTTTTATATTGTCTTTATAGTATGTTACATACACTATATTTTTGTTAATTTTTTAATAGGAATCCCCATCTTCAAAGGTGTTAGAAGCTGTGGCCGTATGCTGATCTACCTGCATAATCCATTTTTCATCATTGTATTTACCATCTAAATTGGAGACAAATGCGTTATGAGCTTCACTTTTATAGTCATAATCCGCTAAGTATACATAGTAAAGACCATTCTCCTTGTTATAAAACTGCTTGGCATCCAAACCCTGACTTTTCAACTTTTGCATAAAGGCATTCAAATACTTCTTGTTGCTATATACATTGGCAATCACATAATATCCAGACTTTATTCCCAGTACATCTGAATCGCCCAACATTTTTATAGGTAGCTTATTGTACTTTTCAAAATCTTCCTCCGCAGCCATCCTAGCATGCTCCTCCTCCATTTTCTTGGCGGCCATCATAGTCCTTTCCTCCAACTTGAAGTTTTGAATGTTGGAATCGACACTATTTTTGATATCGTTCCTCAATAGCCTCACAATGGTCTCAAACTTTTTCTCGAAGGCCAAGGTCCGCGCTTCCTCTATGGAATCCTGTCTCAACATAAGTTCGTCCAAAATCAAACGGTTTTGATAGGCCAAGTCATTGGCATCCGTATTACTTGCGCCATTACTTACCAAAGATGCCTCATCAATTGAAGGTTTGGCTGATTTTTGGGTAGTAGCCAATTCCTTTTTCTCGGTTCTTTGCTCCTTTCTTTGGGCTTTGTCCCGCTCCGAAATCAAATCGGCAATTTGCTCTTCATAATTTCGTACTATGGCATCTATTTTACTGTCATTGGAGCGATCTGCAATGGTGATGGACATATCCTCGTCCTTAAATTTATAGGCCAAGGATACCTCGTGGTTCCAACCTAGATTGGACTCATTTTGGGAAAGGTCCTTCTCTATTAAGTATCCCAAGGACATCTTCTTACTGAAGTTGAACCCCACACCGGCGGACATGCCGTATTCTTGGTCTATCGTTGTTTGCAACCATCCATAATTTGGTAGGTCCAATAAAAGGGAACCTAAATAGTATATGCTTCCATCCTCGTTTTTACCTACTTGTCCCAAAGGCATCAAACGGGCATTTTCAAACAATCCTCTTCCGGCATTGAACGTATGGGTATATTGCATAGAGGCCTTTACACTTCTAGTGGATAGATTGGTCAAAAATTCATCGGTAGTTTGGTTATATCTAAGTAAATCCTCGGCGTAAAGCCCAAAATCGAATTTCCCAATGGATAAGTTGATCCCTGGCTGCACGGCAATTTTACTTTCCTTTCTAGACTCTGCAATTTCCGGGTCCGTTTCAGATATGACCACACGATTTTTATCCAATCCTTGATTGAAATAAGTAACATTGGTACCAAAAGTAAGTGTGCTCTTATCACCAAGTTTTACCGCGGTGGCGTAGTTGGCATTAAAACCAAACTCCTGCACCACTCCTGCCCACTGACTGTAAACACCAATTCCTATGGCCGTTTTATCGTTCAACATATTACTGAAACCTAAAAAATAGTTCTGACTATTGTCATCAAAAGTGGCGTACTGGTTCCTGTGTAAAATATTTAGATAGGATTTGTTCTCCCGTACCAAGGAAAAGGTTGGGTTGATCAAATATCTATTGAAGAACAACTGGTTATGATACGTACTACTGGAGTTTAAATTGGTACCAGTCTCTTGTCCAATTACATTTAGGCTTCCCATAAACATGAATAGGATTAGGGGGAGTCCTATTTTTGCCGATATTTTATGAATATTTTTCATTTGAGTAGGGTTTAACGTTCGAGTAAAATTATCTTCAAAGGATTGGGGGTATTAACATCACATTCTAGGGATGTGGGTTAATTTCCTTTGCGTGGTTCATCATAGAAAAGATTCGGGGGGAATTTCATCTATTTAATTTTCATCCTCAAAAACTGATGATGAGTACTGGGTTCTAGTTTCTGTATTCATGGCTTCCATCAAATGGAAATCCCTAATATTCTTGGTATTATTTTCACCAAAGTAGGAGAACGCGACCATTTCCATGGCCTTGCCATTTCCACCTCTGTTGGACATAACGTAGCCCATACCCTGTTCATTCGTAAATTGAATGGAGAAGTCATCACTAGGACTATTGATTGTGCTACCCATGTTCATGGCCAAGCCTACGTTTCTTTTTTCAACCTCTACCATATAGACATCCAATCCGCCATATCCTTGATGGCCTTCCGAGGCAAAAACCAAGGTGTTTCCTTCCATAACCTTGGGGTACATTTCATTTTTTAACGTGTTCACCTTAGTACCCAAGTTTTTGGCAACTCCAACAATGCCGTTTGACTTTATGGTAGTGACATAAATATCAAACTCTCCAAAGGTTCCTGGCATATTGGAAGCAAAGAAAAGCCTAGTACCATCCTTGGAAATTGCCGGATGCAACGCGGAATATTCCTTTGGACACAATGCCAATTCCTTAATGGATTTCCATTCACCATTTACTTTGTCCGCCCTAAAAATCCGGTGGACTTTTTGCTTTTTAGAAAATATTCCAGTGGTTGGTTTTACCCAAACCTCTTTACTGAAGTAGGCCGTTTTTCCGTCCTTGGTCAACACGGCAGGGCTTTCATAATTAAACTCCTTTACCTTGGGTTTGTCCTGTATTGCAGAAAAATAGGGTCTTTCGTTACCCAAAGAGGCCGTACTGAACTCGGTATCGATTTGCAAGGGCCTAAAATTCTTTCTTTGCGAAAATCGCTTGTTGGAATTTGGGGAAGCGTAGGTCATATGATAGTCAGACTTTACAAGCTCCGTCCAATTCTCGTCCTCTTTTTCCTGCTTTGCCGTTTTTCCCAATTTTGACAGCGCATGGTCATAGCGTTTCTGATAGGAAGAATCTAAATGGCCATCTGGACTAATCTCGCTCAATTTCTCATACCAGAACAAAGCTGTTTCATAGTTGTGCGACAAAAAATGTGCATTACCTAAATCCTGATAAATTTCCTTTTCCGTGTAACCCAAGGATTTTAGGTCCTCGTAGTTTTGGAGCCGTTTTTCCGTTTCGGTCAATTGATGGGTCTCACTGGAAACCACCAAACTGCCCTGGGCATTTAGGGTATAAAAACCTATGAATAGGCTACACCCGATTATCATTTTGTAAGCTAGAGTATTTCTCATAATACTGGGTTTTGGGGTTCAACAGGACAAAGTTCCCAAAAGTGATTCACTCTAGACTTGACAAAAATTCATAGGTTTTCACAGGTTTTTAGCTTTTTTCTTAAAATTTTGTGTATTTCATCGAATTTTTCACACGCTTAATCCAAGAAATCATCGAATCGATTCAGATTATCAGACTGAACTATCAATCTTTTCTCTTAAAAATTTGTTAATAATGTTAATAATTTCTAAATTTAGGTATTAGAACCTAACACTTCGGATGATGAAAACTTCAAAAAATAGCTTGGACGCCAAATTGATGACGGATATTCTAATATTAATGATGTTCATTGCCGCTGCAATTCTTTTTATGCAGTATTCCCAAGAAATAGAAAATGAAATAAGGACTACGGTGCTGAATTCCGTTAATGACATTAACGGGAGCATTGCGGAAACACGTACAGGAAGATAGTATTGGATTTTATTATCAGCGCTTACCGATAAACACATTGGCAACCAAAGCACCAACGATCAGTGCAATGCCCAATATACTAAGGACCGAATAAATATCACCGAACCAAAATACCCCTACGGTAGCGGTAAAGATGACCTCAATATATTTTAATGGAGCTACCAGGGTTGTTTTTGCCACCTGAAACGCCTTGGTCATAAAAAGCTGGCCAAAAAAACCAAAAATACCCAAACTTAATAGTAATATCCATTCGCTTCCTTGAGGTAGGATAAAGTTTTTAATGCTCAATATTCCTCCAACAAGCGTACCTATAAACATAAAATAGTTGACGACTACCAAGGGATGGTCCCCTTTTCCAATCTTTCTAATCAGAACATATACCATACCACTAAAAACAGAGGCTATTAGTACCAATAACAGGCCTGTCGTATTTAAGGAGTCCCCAAAGCCCTTTATTACTAGAACGCCACAGAAAGCAACAACAAATAACAGCCACTGTACAGCCCGCAATTTTTCCTTAAGCAAGAATACGGCGAAAAAAGCCGCAAAGATAGGTGCAATGTATCTTAAAGAAACCGCAGTGCCTACTGGAATATACTTTAGCGACATAAAAAAAAGACTCATGGCCGTGAGTCCGGCAAAAGATCGATAGAGCATCAATTTTCTATTATGTCCTAAAATCGGGATTCCTTTATACAGGATATAGGAGGTAGCCAAAAAAAGCGACCCAATAGATCTGAAAAAAACGATTTCAAAAGTGGGAAAATGGCTCAGGTATTTCACAAACGCATTCATAAGCGTAAATGAAAATGTACTGATGATCATAAAAAGGACGGCTTTTTTCAAAGGGCATATAGCTTGGGGCAAAGTTAAAGGAAGATAATGGGAAAGCGCATAAAACTTCCTTCGAATTCCAAGAAAACTATCCATAAAGCATAGGTCCAACAAGAGAATGAACTAATTTCATATTTTCTTCAATTTGTCAAAATATTCAATAATAAATCATGTAATGTTGATTTTTTGGGCCGAAAAAATAGGTATAAATAAAAAAATCAATATATCATTGTAACAAATTGAGACAATCTATATAAAATGTTGAGATACATGTATATCAAAAGAACAGCCCTTTTACTTATCTATTTTGTTTTTACGAACTTCATATGTGCCCAACAGGAAATAAAACTGTATGAAGGAAAAGCCCCTGGCTCAGAAGAATGGACCTGGAAAAAGGGACTAAGTGAAAAAAATCAATTTAATACTCCTATTGTTTATAATGTAATTGACCCAACTATCACCGCCTACTTACCCCCAAAATCCACAGCAAATGGCACAGCTGTAATCGTTGCTCCGGGAGGTGCCTTTCATACCTTGAGCGTGCAAAGCGAAGGAATTGATGTGGCTAAATGGTTAAATAGTAAAGGTATTGCAGCGTTTGTCCTTAAATATCGTTTGGCAAGAAGTTTTACTGATGACCCTGTAAAGGAGCTGATGGGAAAAATGAGCGATTTTGATGCCCTCGACAAAGAGAACGAACCTATAATTCCCTTGGCCATGGCAGATGGATTAAAAGCCATGGAATATGTTAGGTCAAACGCCAAGGAAATGAATATTGACCCCGATAAAGTCGGATTTATGGGGTTTTCCGCCGGTGGAACGTTGGCGATGTCTGTACTATACAATGCAGATGAAGATACCAGACCTAACTTTGTTGCTCCGATCTATGCTTATGAGCCTGCTGTTATAGGTTCGGATATACCTGCAACTAAAACTCCCATTTATGTAGCGGTTGCAAGTGACGACCAATTGGGGATGGTGCCTTATAGCATCAATATTTACAAAAAATGGTTTGAGGCAGACCAACCTTCCGAACTACATATTTATGAAAAAGGCGGACATGGCTTTGGAATGCGACAACAGGGCATACCCACGGATACTTGGTATGAGCAATTCGGAGCTTGGTTAAAAATGCATGGTTTTATGGAAAAACCTGCCTCCATTTCACCGTTCCAACGTATCCCAAGTCCAAATGATTCTTTGGAATCCGTAGTATGGAGGGAGGACAGTAATTTGCAATTTAATATCTACGCCCCAGAGGCTGAAAAAGTTTCTGTCTCCGGGGATTTCCCAGGAGGGTTTCCCGGTATTACCTTAAAGAAGGATTACCTGGGTGTTTGGTCTGGTCAGACTGAAAACAAAGTCACTCCGGATATTTATACTTATGATTTTAAGGTCAATGAAATCAATACTTTGGATCCCAAAAATAACCTAGTCAAAGAAAGCTTAAATGGTTTTTCAAACCTAGTTGAAATAAAAGGGCCGGAAAACAATTTTCAAACTCGAAAAAACGTACCCCACGGCCGGGTAGAAGAAGTTTGGTATACTTCCCAAAGCCTAAACGGAGCCCAAAGAAGGCTTCATGTTTATCTACCTCCTTCGTATGGTCAACTTAAGAAAAAAGATAAGCTACCCGTTCTTTACTTATTGCACGGAGGTGGTGACAATGATGCCTCTTGGACAACTGCCGGAAGGGCCAACGTTATCTTGGATAATTTATATGCAGAGGGCAAACTGGAACCTATGCTTGTAGTGATGCCGAGCGGACACACGGAGGAGGAAGGGTTTTTCATGGGAGTTGGACCGGACCAAGACCCTTTTTGTAAGGATTTATTAAATGATATTATTCCCTTGATTGAAAGCACCTATCCAGTTTCCACCATTCGTTCCCATAGGGCCATTGCAGGTCTTTCCATGGGAGGTGTGCAGATCTTGAACACCGCACTATGGAATCCAGAATTGTTCGGCTATGTGATCCCCATGAGTACCGGGTACTTTTCTCCCAACATAGCAGAAATAAAGGAAAAGTATGCTGATGTAATGAAAAATGAGGAAATCAATCAATTCGACCTTTTCCAGATTTATATGGGAGGAGAAGAAGATATTGCCTATCAGAACAACTTAAATATGATGGCCATGTTCGATGACTTCGGCATTGAATATAATTACAAGAATGGAGGAAAGGGACATACTTTCCTCACATGGAGACGAAACCTCCATGATTTTGCCCCCTTACTCTTTAAAAACAAGTAAACCACAAGCACAATGATGATGAAAACAAAAATATTAAGCACATTGCTCATAATGCTGTGCTTCGGTATAAAGGCACAAACCATTGTTACAACTCGGGATGGTAAGGTAAAAGGATATAGTATCAACGATATTAGGGTTTTCAAGGGAATACCCTTTGCGCAACCTCCTGTAGGCGATTTGCGTTGGAAAGCCCCACAGCCCGTTGAACCATGGAAGGGCGTAAAGGAGTGTACCGAATTTGGTCCCAGTCCCATCCAGAACAAACCCGAACCATTTTTGTGTTGGACCGAAGAATTTATTGCCAAACCGGAACCCTTGAGCGAGGACTGCCTCTATCTAAACCTTTGGACCCCTGCAAAATCCGAAACCGAAAAACTACCCGTTTTTGTTTGGATTTATGGCGGCGGGCTGAATTCAGGGTCGGCAAATTGTGATATCTATGATGGTGCCCAAATGGCCAAACAAGGAATCGTTTATGTAAGCATCAACTATCGTGTTGGGGTTTTGGGCTTTATGGCGCATCCTGAATTGAGCGAGGAATCAGGCCACAATGCTTCCGGAAACTATGGATTCATGGACCAATTACAGGCCCTGAAATGGGTGAAAAATAACATAGAAGCTTTTGGTGGAGATCCTGAAAATGTAACTATTGCCGGGCAATCTGCCGGTTCTTTCAGTGTCAATGTCCAAATAGCGTCCCCGTTGGCCAAAGGATATTTCCAAAAAGCGATTACCCAAAGTGGAGGTATCTTAAGTGGTAGATTGATGCAGGATTTACCATCGGCTGAACAGCAAGGCTTGTCTTTTCAAAAATTTGCTGGTAAATCATCCATAGCTGATTTAAGAGCTATTCCTGCCAACGAACTACAAAAAATCAGCAGTGAAAGTGCTGTTGGAAGATTTGGGGTGGTTTTGGATGATTATTTCCTCCCTACGGACTTGTTGGAATATTTTAAGGAAGGGAAACAAAATCAAGTGTCCGTTCTTTCGGGTTGGGTTACGGGTGATTCGTCACTTTTTCCCGCAAGTGGTGTCACCACAACGTCCTTCAAAAAAGATGCTTTCGACAACTATGGTGACAGAACTGGGGAATTTTTAGAGTTTTTCCCCGCCAATACCGATGAAGAAGCCACAGCCTCACAAAAAAAATTGAACCTTTTAAACTTCGCTGGTGTCCCCAGTTACTTATTGGCCAAATACATGGACAAAAATGTTTGGCTGTACGAGTTTACCCATGTTCCTACGGATAAGCCTGGTTTTCCCAACTACGGGGCATTTCATACTTCGGAAGTGCCTTTTGCGCTCCATACCTTAGATCAGTGGCAACGGGACTGGAAACCCGAGGAGCGTACCTTGGAAAATCAAATGTCCGCTTATTGGGTCAATTTTGCCAAGAGAGGGAATCCAAATGGTGAAAACCTTCCTGTTTGGAATGCTTATGATATTGATAATGGGAACATCATGGTTTTTGATACGGATTTAGGTATGCAGGATATATACAAAGAGGAATTTGAATTCTTGACTAATTGATTGATTTCTCAAAATCCAAAATCGGATTTATAAGAGGAATAAAAAAGGCCCGTTAAATAGCGGGCCTTTTTTATTGTGTTTTATCCTTTCTTATGCTTCACAGCTTGCACACTCCTTCTTTTGTTTGAATTTCTGTGCGGCGTTCATACTATGCTGATAGTAAAGCGACTTTAACCCTAACTTCCATGCAGTTACGTGAATTTTATTGATTTCCTTAACTGGCATTTCCGGATGAACGATGATGTTCACGGATTGACCTTGGTCAATATGGTTTTGCCTATTTGCCGCCTGATAGATGATATCCATTTGGTCTATTTCCGAATACGTTTTAAATACGTCTTTTTCCTCATCCGTTAAGAAATCCAAGTGTTGAACAGAACCATCAAAATCTCGAATACTTCTCCAAACTTCAGTCGTGTTTTTTCCTTTTTCTTCCAATAAGGCTACTAAATAAGGATTTCTAATCGTCGTTTTCACCTTGGCAATATCCTTTACATAGGTATTGGACCATATTGGCTCTATACCCTGGGATACCTGTCCTAGAATAAATGCTGACGAAGTCGTTGGAGCGATTGCATTCAATGTTGCATTACGTCTTCCATACCCTTTCAATACTTCGGGCTCTCCAAATTTTTGCGCCAATTCCTCAGAAGCTTTATAGGACTTCTCCTTTATAGCCTTGAAAATTTCACTATTTAAATTATATGCTTCTTGGCTATTAAACGCTAGCATTTTGGATTGTAATAAAGAATGCCACCCAAGTACTCCAAGACCTAAAGAACGGTTTTCCTTGGCAAAGTTGTATGCACGTTCCATGAATAAGAACGTTTGACGGTCTTCCCTACTATCGGAATCACGATATACCTCCAATTTTTCACAGAACTCCGTAATTACAGCGTCCAAGAAGTGTACCATTGTTTCTACTGCATCGGTATTTTTCCATTTATCATAATGCAATAGGTTTACGGAAGATAACACACAAACAAAAGACCATTGATCGTTGGATGGCAACATGATTTCCGTACATAGGTTACTCGCATAAATAGGGTGGTTTTTATCCCTATACACATCCGCTGCCCCATTATTGGCGTTGTCCTTGAAGAAAATATAAGGATATCCCATTTCCCCTCTACGCTGCAATACTTTGGCCCAGATAGACCTTTTTTCAGTATCCCCATCCACCATCTCTTGCATCCATTCATTGGTAACCGTTACACCATGGGTCAACTCTTGAATAGGGTTTCCTTCTGTTCCTATTTCCAAGAACTCCTTAATATCTGGATGCTCAACAGGTAAATATGGAGAAAACCGACCTCGACGAACAGAACCTTGGCTTACCACATCTACCATGGATTCAAATAGCTGCATAATGTGAACAGCTCCAGAAGCCTGACCGTTATTTTTTACCTCGGCACCACGATGTCTTATTTTCCCGAAATATCCTGAAGTTCCTCCCCCTAATTTGGACATCATGCCCACTTCTGACTGGGTAAAAAGAATATTACCCATATCATCGTCTATATGCGACCCAAAACAGCTAATGGGTAAACCTCTTTGCTTCCCAAAGTTTGACCAGACCGGTGAAGCTAACGAGTAAAACCCTTCACTCATATACCCATAGAACTTATCAGAAAATCCAGGAATCTTCAGAATGGCCTCTGCCCTATCCGCAATCTCACGAATACGTTCCTCTGGGGTAACTCCTTTTGTAAGGTACCCGGATGCCAAAAAATTTCGGCTGTGTTCGTTTAGCCAGGCAAATCCTTTTCCTTGATTCTTCTCTTCGGACAAGTTTTTCAATGCCTCCTTTCGGGCTTGCACTAATTGGTCGGAACCTTTTAATACTTTTCCTTCCTGTACTACTTCTTTCTCTGAGTTTAGTTTTGTTTCGTTCATGTTAAAATAAGTCGTCGCTGGTTATACTTTGTGTTCTTTTGCTGTAATTTATGGAGCGTTTTACGAAAAAATCCCCATGTTTGGTACCGATAATTTCATCATCAAACCATTCCGTCTGCGCCAATAATTTCTCGTCTACCTCAAATATTTTGTCGATTCCTATACTGTCCAAGGAATCGTTGAATCTCTTTTTAATGAACTCCTTCACCAATACCTTGGGCAAAAAGTCGATTTCGCCTGCCTCAAAAATCCAGTCTATAATATCGCTCTCGGCATCGAAGGCATCCTTGCACATATCCTGAACCATGGTGTGGTATTCCACATCGAACCAATCCGGGTTTTCATCTTTGATGATATTGATAATATCGATACCAAAATCCCCGTGGATTTGTTCCTCTTTGGATGTCGCTTCCACTACATTGGAAATACCTTTCAACATGTTCTTGTATTTATTAAAGGCCATGATGATCAAGAACTGTGAAAACAGGGATACATGCTCTATAAATAGAGAGAATAATAAGATGGATTCCGCATATTCCTTATTATCCTCGCTTTTCGCATTCTTTAGGGCCGTCTCCAAATAATGGACACGCTTCATGATGACAGGCTTCTTCTTTAGGTTTTTGAACTCTTGGTTCAATCCTAGGATTTCCAAAAGATGTGAATATGCATCATGATGTCTTACCTCACTTTCCGCGAACGTGGCACCCACAGAACCTATCTCTGGTTTAGGCATTTTATGATAGATATCGCCCCAAAAGCTTTTTACGGCAACTTCTATTTGGGAAATGGCCAACATGGTATTTTTTATGGCGCTACGCTCCGTATCGTTAAGACGGGTCTTAAAATCCTGTATGTCACTTGTAAAATTGAATTCTGTATGGATCCAATACGAATGCCTTATTGCCGGTACATACTCGTACAATGCAGGATATTCATATGGTTTTAGATTGATACGTTTCTCGAAAATATTTGATTTCCTTTTTTGGGCCTGCTCGTTCCTATATAGGATATACGCCTTGGCAACCTCAAAGAACCCACCTTCCATTAATTTTTTCTCCACAAAATCCTGAACCTCCTCAACCGTTGGTTTGTAGGATGTATCTTTTTCCTTCCTTTCCAAAAGGGCAGCATACACATTTTTGGAAATTTCCTCGGCCTCACCAGGACCACCAAGTTCCACAGCGGTCATAGCCTTTAAAATTGCATTTGTAATCTTGTGTAATTGAAAGGGTTTAGTAGTAAAGTCCCTTTTAATGACTTCTGTTATTTCCATGTTAATAAAAGGTTAAAGTGATACTTTTTTCGAGAGGTATAAAGGTCAAATTTTTAAACCTTCAATAGTTAAATTCCCTCCGAAGTTTTTCAACACTGTTATCAACAATGGCTTTTTGGTAGGCAAATAATGCCAGCTAAAAATTATAATAACTAAAACATTATCAATACTTTAAAAATTAATTTTTAAAGTTTAAAATTAGATGCTGAGGTGTTTTTTATTTTTTTCCCGTGGCAAAAACGTAAAGAACCATCAACTCTTAAAGAAGTATAAAAGGTACCTAAACCTATTGTACTATATTACTGGCCAGTAGCGTAAGAAATTAAGAAAAAATCACCCATTTTACTTTTTTGGATTTAATCAATTCTTGAGTATCTAAAAGTGAAAATTTCAGTACAAAAATTACCTAGGACACGTTTTTATTTTTAAAATTTTACACGGTTCTTTCCACAATCACAGCATACCCCATACCGACTCCCACACACATGGTGGTCAACCCATATTTTCCGCTATTTCTCACCAATTGATTGGTGGCGGCTTGGAGGATTCGTGTGCCGGACATTCCCAAAGGGTGACCAATGGCAATGGCTCCTCCATTCGGGTTTATTCTTGGGTCGTCATCGGCCAATCCCAATTCCCGGGTACAGGCCAGGGCTTGTGCGGAAAAAGCTTCATTGAATTCCATCACGTCCATATCCTTAAGGGAAAGGCCCGTTTTTTCCAAAACCTTTCTGGTGGCATAGACCGGACCAATTCCCATGATTCTCGGTTCTACCCCCACCACTGCCGAAGCTACGATTCTAGCCTTCGGTTTTAGTCCGTATTTCTTCAATGCTTCTTCCGAAACGACCAACATCGCCGCGGCTCCATCATTCAGTCCCGAGGCATTTCCCGCCGTCACCGTCCCGTCCTTTTTAAAGACGGTTCTTAGGGTGGCCAATTTCTCCAACGTGGTATCCGGACGAATAAATTCATCTTGGGTAACCAAAATAGGGTCTCCCTTCCGTTGCGGAATTTCCACAATGCAGATTTCTTCGGCTAAAACGCCATTTTGTTGTGCTTTGGTCGCTTTCATTTGCGAGTTATAGGCAAACAAATCTTGGTCTTCCCGACTGATATTGAACTTTTCCGCCAAATTCTCTGCAGTAACACCCATGGCATCGGTACCGTACATTTCATGAAGCTTTTTGTTCACAAAGCGCCAGCCAAAACTGGAATCTTCCATTTTGGAATCGTTGCCAAATGCGGTTGATACTTTGGAAATTACGTAGGGTCCGCGGGACATGTGTTCCATCCCCCCGGAAATAAATACCTCCCCGTCACCGGCTTTGATGGCCCGATTCGCATGAATCACGGCGGACATTCCTGAGGAGCATAATCGGTTGACCGTTTCCCCGGGAACGGTATAGGGCAAACCGGCCAATAACAGGGCCATTCGAGCAACATTCCGATTGTCCTCCCCTGCTTGGTTATGACAGCCCAAAATAACATCATCAATAGCGTCCTTGGGCAAGTTTGGATATTTTTCTAACAGGGCCTTGATCGGAATGGCCGCCAAATCATCGGCGCGAACCGGGGCCAAAGCTCCTCTAAAACTTCCTATGGGGGTGCGTATTGCGTCTACGATATATGCTTCTTTCATTCGGTTATGCTAATTGTTCAACAAATTTGGCGGCTGTCTTTTCACGGACCTCCTCCAGGCTACTTCCCGGTAAAATTTCCGTTAAGGTCAATTGCCCTTCAATAAATTTAAAGACCGCCAGTTCCGTGATCAGGACATCCACACAGTTAAAATCGGTTATAGGCAAGCTGCAGTTTTCCACAACTTTGGAATTGCCGTCCCTATCGGTATGGCCTAAAGTAATGATTAATTTCTTTGCTCCGGAGGCCAAATCCATTGCCCCGCCCACACCCAACAAAGGCTTTCCGGGTACGGACCAGTTGGCGAGGTTCCCCTGGGCATCAACTTCCAATCCTCCCATAATGGCCACATCAATATGTCCACCACGAATCATGGCAAAACTATCGGCACTATCAAAATAGCTACTGCCCTCCAATGCCGTTACCGGCACTTTACCCGCATTTACGGGATAATGCATCGCTCCTCCCCCATCTTTGGGTTCCGGGCCTACACCCAACATCCCATTTTCGGTATGGAGAATGATACCATCTTCAGGGGTAATATAATCGGCTACCAAGGTGGGGATTCCAATACCTAAATTTACCACATCACCTTTGCTCAATTCCGCAAAGGCACGCTTGGCCATGTTCATCCGTTTTTCATCGACCACTTTTGAGGATCCGACCGATGCCGAGATACCCAAATCTTCCAAAGTTAGTTTGCGTTCTACCAAATAATCCACAAAACAACCCGGGGTATGTATTTCATTAGGGTCCAGCTCGCCCACGGGAACAATTTCCTGTACTTCTGCAATGACAATATCCGCCGCGGTAGCCATGGCACGGTTAAAGTTTTGTTCGGTCATTCGGTATTGCAGATTTCCGGCCGTATCGGCCTTCCAAGCTCGTATAAAGGCTACATTTCCATTAATTCCTTCTATGAATACCTGTTCCTTGCCATCGAGTACTTTAGTTTCCCTGCCTTTTGCAATCAGGGTTCCTGCCGACGTTGGGGTATAAAATCCGCCTATACCTGCACCTCCTGCCCTAATCGCTTCTGCCAGGGTGCCTTGGGGCAATAATTCATATTCCACCCGACCTTCTTGGGCGGCCAATACCGCTTCCCGATTGGAAGTAAAGAAAGAACCGATCATTTTTTTCAACTGTCCGTTGTTCAACAAGCGCCCCCCTCCCATATTGGGTTCCCCTACGTTGTTTGCAATATAGGTAAGGTCCTTTGTCTGTGTCTTGGCCAGTTCGTGAACGATGTTCACGGGGTTGCCCGTCATTCCAAAGCCTCCAACCATTAGGGTATCCCCATTTTTAACAAGACTTGCCGCCTTTTGTGCTGTTATTACAGGTACCGCTTTCAATTCTTTATATTTTTCGGATTAACAATGATAACTTGATTTTTTATCGAGGTCTCGCATCTCGACTGCGCTCGATATGACAGCTCGACCTTACAATTTACATCATAAAAAAACCATTTAATAGCCGTTGAATAGTTCATCATTCTACATTTCAAAGGATTCAAAGGGTAGGCCCACATAATTTTCCGCTATTGTGGTTTTATAGGCTCTGGACACTTTTAGATAATCGAACTTCGCTTTCTGTAAGCGATAAGTAAAGGAACCATGAGCATCTTGCTTGTGGAACAGCTTGGTCATAAAATTGGAAAAATCCTGGGCCCTCCAAATACGCTGCAAAGCGATACGGGTATAGCTTTCCATCTTGACTTCGGAATTATTTGTATAAAAATCTACAAAGGCATCTACCAAGTGTTTTACATCGGCAATGGCAAGGTTCATACCTTTACCACCGGTTGGAGGCACAATATGTGCAGCATCTCCCGATAAAAATAAGCGACCCGATTGCAAACTATCGATCATATGGCTTCGCATAGGCGTAATACCCTTTTCAAAAATGGGACCTTCCTCCAATTCAAAACCGGGGGTGGCCAAGCGTTTGGAAAGTTCGCTCCAGATTCGGTCATCCGACCAATTATCGACCGACTCGTCATTATCTACCTGAATATATAATCGGCTCACCGTTTCCGAACGCAGGCTGTGCAAGGCAAAACCATTCTCGTGGTAGGCATATATCAATTCATCCGTAGACGGTGCCACGTGGGCTAAAATACCCAACCAACTGAAAGGGTAGGTAATGTCATAGGATTGAAAACTTTTATGGGGCAAGGTCTTTCTCCCTATACCGTGAAAACCATCACAGGCCGCCACAAAATCGCACTCCATAATTTCTTCTTCCCCGTCTTTTTCGAAATGGATTTTTGGATTTTTGGTATCAAAATCCACAATTTTGGTTGCTTTGGTCTCAAAGTGCAATTGCCCCCCTTCTTGCAACCAGGCATCTGTCAAATCTTTTACAATTTCCTGTTGGCCATAAATACTTATGGTTCTACCTCCCGTTAATTCCCCAAAAGGAATATGAACACGTTCCTCGTCAAAACTCAAATACACGCCATCGTGAACAATACCTTCCTTTTTCATACGGGCATCCAACCCCAATTCCTTTAAAATGTCCTTGGTGTTCTGTTCTACCAGACCGGCACGCACCCTGCCTTCTACATATTCCCTTGACCGCAATTCAATGATAACGGATTCGATCCCGTACTTTCTCAGCCAATTCGCCAGGACCAATCCGGCCGGACCGGCACCAATAATCCCTACTTGTGTTTTAATGTTGATCATTTCTTACACTTTTTCATATCCTATCTTTAATAGCCTACAGTCTCCTCGAGCGCAGTCGAGAGGTTATTTCATTAATAAGCTTCATTAGGTCTCGCATCTCGACTGCGCTCGATGTGACGGCTCGACCTAACATAAACTCGCTTTATGCATATTTTACAGACAATCCGTTATTCCTTATACTCCAATCCCAGTTCCTCAAAAACCTCCTCTGCCGAATGCATGGCATCGTTGGCGGCGGGCAGGCCACAATAAATACCCGATTGCAAAATCACTTCCTTGATTTCGGCTATCGTGACCCCATTGTTAAAGGCTGCCCGAACATGCATCTTAAACTCCGCCTTTTTATTCAGCGGTACCAGCATGGAAAGGGTAATGAGACTTCGGGTGTGTTTGGATAATCCCGGGCGGGTCCAAATCTCTCCCCAAGCGTATTGCGATATAAATTCCTGAAAATCGGTATTGAATTCGTTTTTATTCCCGTTCGCGCGGTCCACATGGGCACTTCCCAACACCGTACGGCGAACGTGCATCCCTCGGTCAAAACCATCCTCGCCCACGATAAAATCGATCAGGGTTTCCGCGTAGTAGGCCGGTAATTCGGTACTGGGTAAATGCCGGGCGTTAAATACCTTCAGTTGCGCGCCTGCAATTTCCTTTTGCAGGGCTTTCGCCTGTTCCACATTGGTAACCTCATCCTCATCGCCCGTGATAATTAAGGTTTCCACCGAAATCTTTTTAATGTCTTCCCTAAAATCCGCAGCTCCCAAGGCCGCACAACATGCCGTATACCCCACTATCCTATTGGCCAAAAAGATTTCTCTCATTTCCGCAATACGGTAAGGATGCGTACTATGGAATGCCTTGGTAAACCACTTTTCCATTGTGCCATCTACAATGGCCTGCATGCCTTGTTCGTTTATGGTCTTTATGCGATCCTTCCATCCTTCTGCCGTACCAATTTTAGCATCGGTATTGCTGATGATCAACTTGTGCAATCGATTTGGATGGTGAATCCCGAGGTACTGACCTATCATACCCCCCATGGACAATCCGCAGAAATACACTTTATCAATCTTCAATTGGTCCAAAAGGTCGATCACATCCTTACCCAACATTTCAATGGTATAGGGCCCATCGGTCAATTCACTTTGCCCGTGGCCACGGGTATCGTACTGTAACACCCTAAAATATGGCAAGAGGTGCGGCACCAAATCGTCCCACATCGTTAAATCCGCCCCCAAGGAATTGGAGAACATCAGTACGGGACTATTGGGCGTACCTTGTATCTTATAATTGGTCTTCATAGGTTTTTAATTAGACTTTTCTGAGTTCTATACATCATAAATTCATTAAAAAAGGAGAATAAGTCGTTGCAAATTTTAAGGTTGGGCCGTCACATCGAGCGCAGTCGAGATGCAAGGCCTTATCCAGTTTATAATTGCCGATTGACCCCTCGACTGCGCTCGGGGAGACATCACAAAAATTAATTTGCCCATTGACCACAAATAAAGACTTAATTATCGAACTCAGTATTGTATTTTTTTAACACCTTTTCTACCCACTCCACACTATTTCCAATCGCGTTTTCGGCTAAGAACAAGGCGTCCAAATTTTCTAATTGTGGATGCATCTCCTGCACCACTTCCTTTAAATGTTTTTGCTGCTGCATCGCCAAATGACATGCTTTTTTTACGGATTCATGGGCCTGCATTTTTCCGATGGACTTGGACAATTGCAAGGACACCTTCTCTGCATAGATGAGTCCGTTAGTAATCTCGATGTTCTGCAACATGCGCTTTTTATCCACTTCCAGATTCGTAATCAAATCTACCGATTTCTCCAAAGCGCCCGCTGTAAGCTGCATCAAGGTACTCAGGGTTTCCCACTCCGCATGCCAATGTCCGGCGGAGCGTTCGTGTTCCTGAGGCATAGCGCTGAGCATGGTAGCAACCAATCCCGGGGTACGGATGGCATTGCCCAAAATAAGGGCACAGCTCACGGGATTCCGTTTGTGCGGCATGGTACTGGACCCGCCCTTACCTTCTGCCGCCCCTTCAAAGACTTCGGCCACTTCGGTTTGCATCAACAGTGAAATATCCTTGGCCATCTTGCCCAAACTTCCAGAAACAATCCCCAAAAAGGAAGCAAACTCGTTCAGGGAATCACGTTGTGATTGCCATGGAAAAGCAGATTGCAACCCTAAGGCATAGGCCATTTTCTCCTGTACCCCCGTGGTGATGTGGGCATTGCCGCTGCCTACAGCACCGCCCAATTGTATGCTGTACAAATTTTCCTTTAAGTGACCCAAGCGCGACAGATTGCGCGAACAACTTTCCAGCCATCCAGCGGTCTTCACCCCAAAAGTCATGGGTTTGGCCTGTTGCAACAAGGTACGCCCGATCATAATGGTCTCCGCGTGGTCTTTTGTGGTCTGCACCAAAACCTCTTGTAAAGCTTTGAGTTTCGCTTCCATCCACTCCAGATAGTCCTTAATGGTGAGAATGGTGGCGGTATCGATAATATCCTGACTCGTGGCTCCCAAATGCACGTATTTGGAGGCTTCAAAATCCCGATTCTTAATAATCTTGGTAAGTTGCTTGACCAGCGGAATGGCCACATTGCCCCCCAAGACCACATCGGTCTTCAGACTATTGATATCAATCGCATCGACCACACAACAATCGGCTATGATTTTTGCTGCGGCCTCGGGAATGATACCTTCGGACGCTTGGGCTTTTGCCAATTCGGCTTCCACCTTCAACAACGTGGCCACGGCGTACCGGTCCGAAAATAATTCCGTCAGTTCAAGGGCATTAAAGGTATTGGCGTAGAGTGACATTTTATTTCTGGTTAGATTTCAAAAAATACGGTTTCCTGCGTCCCTTGCATGTACATATTGAAGGTATAGCCTTCTCCGTTTTTCTCCGCTATCAGGGTCTGCCTGCGCTCCTTGTCGATTGATTGCAATAGAGCATCTGATTGATTAAGTTCCGCCTCGTCCGAAAAATAGATACGGGTATAGGAATGCAACAATTGCCCGCGCATAAACAAAATTACGTTGATATATGGCGCTTCCCCGTTCACGGATTTCGGTTTTACAGTGGTAAAGGTAAAGGTGTTTCCTTCATCCGTTCCCGTGCCATAGCGACCAAACAGTTTATGTTCGCCATCATCCTGCCAAAGTTCCACCATGGCATCGTCTATGGGGTTGCCATTGCCGTCATACACGGCTCCGGTGATGGTAATGGGAGTTATGTTCGTAAGCCCCTTGGTCATATCATTGTCCGCCAAGCTATCATAGGCGTAGCCGTATTGCTGCGGCGTAAGTCCGTACGCAAAGTAGGGACCTATGGTTTGTGAGGGGGTCTGTTTTTTTAGGGTATCGCTCATGGTCGCTTACAGATTTTCAAAAGGGGTTGCATGTTTTCCGCGCAAAACAATATCAAAACGGTAGCCTAGGGCAAAATTGGGTTCGGTGATGGAAAGGTCGAACTTGGAAATCAACAATTCCCTGCCCTTGGGCGGTACGGCCTTAAAAATAGGGTCGTGTTCAAAAAGTGGGTCGCCCGGAAAATACATTTGGGTAATCAACCTACTCGTAATATCGCCACCAAAGAGTGAAAAATGGATGTGGTTGGGCCGCCATGCATTGGGGTGGTTGCCCCAGGGATAGGCTCCGGGCTTTATGGTATAGAATTTATAATTGCCATGGGCATCGGTCATGCAACGGCCGGTTCCCAAAAAGTTGGGGTCCAACGGGGCATCGTGCTGGTCCACTTTGTGTACGTAGCGCCCGGCGGAATTCGCCTGCCAGAGTTCAATAAGGGTATGGGGCAAAGGATGTCCCTTTTCATTGGTCACCTTTCCGTGTACCACAATACGCTCCCCGATGGCCTCGCCGTCCTTGACCGAATTTTTGGTCAGGTCATGGTCCAAAGCACCCAGTTTAAAATCCTTGAACAGCGGACCACTCAAGCTAATGTCTTTTTTTGGGGGCACCACCAAAGGCTGTAAAGGCGCCCGTAGCAAGGTGGATTTATACGCTTCGTGAAGGTAGGGCGGTTGCACCTCCCTATCAAATTGGTCTAAAAATTCAGAAGCCATTAGTATTAATTTTTAATTATCCCTAATCCACCATAACTGGTTGTCACCTCGAGTCTTTCGGCTTTGCTCAAGATAAACTTAAAGTCGAGAGGTCTATAGGCTCAATTCATTTTAATTAAGGTCTCGCATTTCGACTGCGCTCGATATGACCGCTCGACCTGACACTAAAAGTGTAAGTAAGATTATCAACGGACAATCAATTCATCCATTCAAACCTACTGAAACATTGATGTTTACTCTTGGATATTTTTGTTTTATTATTGTACAAAATAAACATTTTAACCGTTATATATATTGAATATGATATCAGATTATTATTTAATATATTGAAATACATATATTTACTATATTATTTCTAATTGTAGATACTTGTTTTAAATATACATTAATGAACGACCTCCTTCGCTACCAAGGTTTATATGGCGAGCAGCAGTTGCCTATGGTGTCCGATTTCATCCATCTAGAACCCCTACAAGACCGTAGCAAGATCTATGCGTGGGAAATTGAGGAACATATCCACACCGATCTCGTGCAGCTCTTTTTAATTTCCTCGGGAAGTGGCACCCTATATTCCGAAAAGCAAGAAGTCTCCCTAAATGCCCCTTGTACAGTGACCGTACCCGCCAACGTACTGCACGGTTTTCATTTTGAGCCGCACATTACCGGTCATGTCATGACCCTCTCCGTTTCCTTTTACGATACCCTGTTGCCCAACAAGCCCGACCTTACCCGACAATTGGGTCAATTGGCCTGTATTTCCTTTACAGAACGTCCCGAACGTTTTGCGGAGTTCGACTATTGGAAGGACAAGATCCAGCAAGAGATTTTTGACAATGCGCCCGAAAAACTGCTGGCCCTCAAGACCTATTTTGAAATGCTCTACTTGGAACTGTACCGTGAAAAGTTTAGGACCCGAACGGCCGATTTACTCACCAACAACCGCAACTTGGCCTATTTTCAGCAGTTTCAGGAACTCATAAGGCAGCATGCCCAAGACCTGCCCAGCATCAAAACCTTTGCAAAAAAACTGGGCATTACCCAAACCCACCTCAACCGGGTATGCCATACCGTAGCGGGAACCTCTGCCTTAAAAGTGGTGCAGGAATTTACCATCGCGGAGGCCAAAAAATACCTGTTGAACACCTCCTATTCCATTGCGGAAGTGGCCTACTTCCTCAACTTTAACGACCCGGCCTATTTTAGCCGACTTTTTAAAAACCGCGTGGGTGTAGCGCCTGGGGAGTTTAGAAAGGGATAAAAAAAGGCTGTTAGCCGTTGGCTTTTGGCTTTTCCACTTCGACTTCACTTCGGCTCCCTTCGATGTAGTTTACCTTGAGCATTGGGTGAAAAGAAAACATGTTTTCTTTGAGCGCACCTTGCGGAGCAAAACGAAAGGCTCAGGGCAGGCCGCTCAGTGCCCACACTCAGGACAAGCTGCTCCGTATGTCAACCACTACCCAGAAAGACTAGAGAATCAAAATTGTAAGATTTTACGTACTAAATTATATTTCAGGTCGTTATTAGGTAACGAATCAACAAATTCAATTTTAGATGAACTACTACTTTTTTAAAAAAACATTATTATTTGGTTGTGTTATAGGTTTGTTTTTGGCCTGTGAGCCGGAAGACGGAATGGATGGTGCCATGGGACCTCAAGGAATTCAAGGAATCCAGGGCGAACAAGGGCCTCAGGGCAATCAAGGTGAACAGGGACCACAAGGTGAACAAGGCCCACAGGGTGAACAAGGTGAACAAGGAGAACAGGGTGAACAAGGTCCTGCCGGCGAAGATGGCAATGTGAATGTATTTTCTAGCGAATGGATACCCTTCGATTTAAATAATGCATTTGGATTTCTAGATGAACCACGTTTAACCTATTCCGCCAACCTGTTTGTAGAAGATGATCGCTTTACCCCAGAAATTTTAGAATCTTCTTTAATTATGGTGTACACTACTATTAATCCGGATTCCCCGTTAGTGCCCGAAGGAACTCCCTATATTTCTCCATTGCCCCAACTTTTCGTCCATGCCCAAGGGCCTGAAGGCGCCACGGCAAACTTTTTAACGTATTACAATGTCTATGAAGGCAGTCTAGAAATTCGTACCGATTTAAGTTTTACCAATCAGCCTGACTTGGAAGATTCTGGATATCCCATGATAGACGAGGAAACCGCTACATCTTTAGATTATTTAGGCTTCATATTTATTAATTTTATGGGTTATGAGTCCGAAGAATTAGTTCCCTTTAAATTCAGGTATGTGGTGATTCCCGCATCAATGAGTGCCAAGATGAACCGTGGCAACCTAGAAAAAATGCCATACGAAGAATTGGTCGATGCATTGGGAATAGCACCCTAACAGCATACTATCAGACCATTTAAGCAACGTAATACACGAAATCTACAAAAGCCACAATAGACTTGTGGCTTTTTTATTGGAGCATTCTAGGATTTTAGCTTGAGTCCCAATGTCAAGGTGGCCGTACCTGCTATTTAGGCACAACCGTAACGATAACACGTTTGTACCTTGTTAAGGAAGGGCTGCCTTTATCGGAGAGCTTTAAAATAAAATGAAGGGTTTCCTTTTTATCCACATCAGGCGCCGTAAGGTTCACGATATGAACATTCTCCGCCCCCATATAGATTTCCTTTTTATAGGTACTTTCCTCTGGATAGTGAAACCATAAATAACTCAGGTTATCCCCATCTGGGTCGGTGGATTTAAACGCATCCAGACTAAAAGCTTCGCCCGATTTTACGGTAAATTCCTCCGGATGGGTCAGACCGGGAACCGGTGGGTGATTCGCCTCCTCATACGTCATCAAACACCAATCCATACGGGCGGCAAAATCATTTTGAAAATCATCCCTCCATCGCCATAAGGTGGCCTTATTGTTCTTGAACGTCAAGGTATCTCTTTTTACCGTTCTCCCATATTCTTGGGAAACATAGGGCGTATACGTATCATCAACATTCGTCCAAATAGCCCGGGTCTCGGGAGCAATGGTTACGACCGAAGTTCCTTTTTTGGTCTTGTCAAATTCCGGTTTATACAGTGCATATCGGCCGCCCCATGCGCCCCATTCCGGATGTTCGGGTACATTGAGTCCGTTGGGAATCAGGGACAAAAAAGCCGGGGTATCCCCTTCCATGCCCCAAGCCACATCGGGATATTCTGCACCTAAAGGCCCATGGTCCTGCTGAATATTTTCGGCAATCCACGTATTGCTTATGCTACTGTTATCGATTCCGTTGATATAGGTATTGATTCCTGTCCAAGTCGCCGAGTCATAGTGATCTCCCGGGGAAACGATATAAAAAAGTTCGGGAAACGTATTGCGTATCCAAAGGCCGCTGTCATCCTGATCGGAAATCGTATACACCCGCAGTTTTGAAATCATCCGTTGGGCTTCGCTTTTACTTTTCGTTTGTTTTATTTTATGGAGGGATTGCGCCAAGGTATTTACACCGCCCCAAACCGAAATCCACAAGGGGCGATCATCCTTTTCTTCCAAGACCTTAATGATCCATTCGGAACCCTCGGAATCTTTACCGTCGCCTACACCGTCCATACCGTACACCGGAAGTCCCTTTTTGATCAAGGACAACAAGGCTTCCGATTCCGGATAACCGGATTCGTGGGTTAAAAGATTGGGTTGTACTTTTCCATACCCTCGGATCACCCTGGCAATGGACTCCGGGTTTATTTTGTTTTGCATCCAGCATGAGGTGGTTGCCACGAGTCCCTTGATATCGATTTGATTGGAATAGAGCAGCAAACGCACCAAGGACTGTGTATCATCTGGATCGGCCTCAATATCCGTTAGGATAATGACCCTATTTTTTTGATGGGTTTGGGCGAGCGATGAATTGCTGACAAGCAAACAAAAGGAAAGGAACCACAAAAATGTCTTCATAGGAATAAGGTTAACGGTGTAGCACGTGAAAATGCACACCATTTTAGTCTTGATTAAGTTGGTCTAGTTTTTATCAATGGACGCTAAAGTTAATAAAACCGAAGTAACATCGTTACTGCTTATTTACCCAAAAAAGTCGGTGGGTTTAGTAATAATGTAGTTTCCGATAATTAAAGAAAATCTTACTTGTTGGTTTTTATTATCAAATCATTTATTGTTTCAGACTCTTCAATCAGTTTATTGAATATGACATTGGCTTCTGTGTAAATACTGTCCTTGGTAATAATAGAAATTCCATTTTCACAATTATCAGGTTTCAAATTCACTATCTCCTTGGATTCAAACTTCAAAAAATCCTCAACATTCAAAAGTTCAGTCATTTTCTTCCATTTTGAATATTCAGTTTTGCTCTTTATGGTATCAGCTGAATTTCGAGTTCCAGAAATCATCATTGTTGAGTCCTGACTTATTTTTAACAAGTGAAATTCACCTTCCTTACTTCCATTATCTCCACATCTATTCCACTGGAGTATTTCCACTATTTCATTTGCATTTAAAATTCCTTTTTGAGATTTACAATTACTAATCAGACTTATATTAAATAATACGAATGATATGTAAATAACTCGATTTTTCAACTTACTGATTATTTATGAGATATATACGTTGTTACTTATTGGACTTTCGTGTATTTAAAATTCATCGATAATTTCTACAACCTCTTGTGCAAATGGACTGCTATCTATTTGCATTTGTAATACTCTTCTGAAATTATTGAGCTCTTTTTGTTCAATTAATTCTTGAATTTTAGTTCTGCCCTTATAGCTCTTTTGAAGTATTAACTCAATAGCATCGTCAATTCCTGTTAATGTACTTGGCATATCGTACATAATTGCAATTGGGGCATTTTTTTTATCTAATTGAAACCATAAATGATGTTTCCTAAACTTTGCCTCCATTGCATTAGCAGAAAACCCATTTCGTTTATAAAATACTTGCGCCTTTTCGCGTATCATTCCTTTAAGGTCAGCTGGAATAACAACTTTGAGTTTAAAGTCCGTATATTCAGTTTCATCGATGGTCATTTTTTTAGCCGTTTGAACACTTTCAACCAAATCCGCTATAAAATTTTTATAGTAGCCAATAGCCAAAGCTGTCGTTGGATATAAACTTAAATGACCTAATTGATAATGTTCTTCGATTTTTGCCATATAAGTATCGCAAGCATCTTTTATTGAATCTTCATCATTGGTGTCAAATCGTGGCATATAAATTCCATTGAAATCTGTGGGTAATTTTATGCCTTTCTCTACTAACAAAAAAGATTTATGATGACCCATTGCTCCTAAAAATAATGCCATTTCAAGAATGACGTTATCTCTTGGTTCAATTACTAACCGGTCGTTGGTTTCTGTCAAATCATCAGCAGTTGCAACAAAGACACCAAAATCAAAGTAATTCGCCATACGAATCAGATTATCGAAGGTACTTCTGTTTGTTTCCCAAATATCTGGTTCTGACCAAACGAAACAGTCCGCTATATTAGACAAATGTGCTTTGACTTTCTCTGCTATTTCCAATCCTGCACTTGAAGAGCCGATAAATATTTTAGGTCTAATAATCATACAAGTGTTCTTTTAAGATCAACAAAAATCGCCTCTATTTCGGCAAGTAATATTCTCAAATTATCTTTTTTAGACTGCTTGTGTCTAAAGATATATTCTCTCCCATCTACAGAAACAAGATTATTTGCTTTACTGTCATCAGTAGCTATCTCTTTCATTTGATTATAAATTACTGGCACTAATTCATAAAATGATAAGCTTTCGTATTTCGAAGGATTAATATCATAACATATAGCATTTATTTCGAAACTATTTAAGTCTATATCTTGATTTGAATTTGCTTTGCTATTCTTCAAAAATCGAATCATTTTTTTCAACCTACCATTTGTTTCCGAACTTCTTTCGTTAATTCTTTTAATACTCAAAAATGGATAATCTGGATTTTCTTTTGAATCCGTCGTCTTATTGAATATTTGAATACCTCTATAATCTCCTTTATTATTAATTATTGACGAAATATCATCATACCAATTAGCTATTACAATATCTACTTCTCGATTTAAATTCAAGTTTTTAATCTTAATTGCTTTGGGTTTTGATGTATCACAGACACTATAAATTCTATTTAAAACATTTTCGCTATTAATTCTTAAATCTCTTAAATCTTGAATTGAGTTTCCTAAATAAGGTGATGTATTTACCTCTTTTTCTAACTTTTCAATTGAAGACCGGTAATATTTGGACCTTCTTTCTGAGCTTGCCAAAAGTTGCTGAATATTGTTTACATCATACGAATAAAATTTATCTGAAATTGTCAATAAGTCTATATCACTATAACCCCTAATATGTGTATTGGTCATAACAGAGCCTTGATATCTAAATTCAACATTTTCAAGTTCTATACTTAAATGCTCTTTAACTCTTTCTCCAGCATCTTTACTTTTTTGAGTATATTCAGGCTCTACACCTTTCATGGCAAGTCTTATATATATCAAAACTTGACTATAAGAAATCGTTGATAATTCCTCAGAAAAAGCTTTTTTTAATGCGAAATTGTCTGGGTTAATTCTCCCTCTTACACTTGATATTAGTTGTTGATAATCTTTTTGCATTAAATTTTGTTTTTAGTTCGAATGTTTTTTTAGCCTTACAGGTAACGTTTTGGGTATGGTGCGTGTCTCGTAGGGCATGCACTATACCCGTGTTAGTAGCTGACTATTTTTTATCCAAAATTTTTAAAATACTCGATAATAGCTTTTCTGAGTTATTATCGTCTTGACGTACTTTTTCAATTTCTACGGTTGATTCTCCTTTCTTTAAAACGAAATTCCTTTCCGTTTTAGACAAGTCAAGAATAACCTCTTTAAGCGCAGCACTCTCTTCATAAGCTATTGAAGTTCTGAGTGCAACAAGTTTCAAGTCAATGTTTGTTCTCTCATTATTTAGATATTTTATGTCGTCAAGATTCTTTTTATAAATTCTTAAAAAGAAAAACGAAAACAACTCAATAAATAAACTCAATGACAAACGTGGGATAAAATGATAGATAAATGAAGTTGAACTTTCTTGGTTCGATTCAACACCTAATAAAGAATAACCTAAGAAAAAGATAGCTATGAATGTTGTGAAGAATCCGATAGATAAGTTTATATTACTATTTCTGGAGGTACGAAGAACTTCTCTTTCTATTCGTCTTTTCACATCATAAAGTTCTTCTTCTAATGCCTTGTGTTTGATGTCGTCAATTAACCTTGATTCATATTTTTCTTTTATCTGTTCGAAAAGGGTCTCGCTTGTTATTTGGTCAATTTTGGAATCTATAATGTCTTTTATCTTCTCCTCATCAATCTGAATATTCTCCCTGTCTTTTATGATATGATAGAATTCATTTCTCAATCTTTCAAGTTGTCTTCTATAATCAAGATTAGACCTTTGCATTACTTGAGAGTCTTTTGTAAATCCGCCTTGTAAATACACAAAAAGAACTGAAACTAATCCCGTTAAAACCAGGACAACGGAAATTGTAGATACTATTAAAGGATTGAATCTGAAATATTCGATTAAGTCATTTCTAATTAAGAGTCCTAAGAGACCAAAAACGGAATAGATAATTCCGTTTACAATATAGAATCTGTGCTTTTTTGTCATTGTTTAGTTTTTCCGCTTGCTGCCACCAATTGAATAAATGTATAATTATGCATATCCATAGATAAAACAGGCTATGAATAATTATTTTACCATTGCTTATTTATTGTAAAAATTTCAAGAGCTAAAAAAGGAGGGGGAGTATATTTTTAATTCTTATCTGCAATATAAAAATTCTTACAAAAAGGGTAGTACGGTTTTCTGTAAAAGTTGAGGATTAGGTATTTAGTGTAAAATGAGGTCTCGCATCTCGACTGCGCTCGATGTGACAGCTCGACCTGACACTTTTTGGTTTCTGGTTGTTTTGGGGTCTTGCTTCGAGTCACTTCGACTCCCTTCGACATTACGTAGTTAAAGCACTTCTCGACTGCGCTCGAAGTGACAATCCCTTTTTGTATTCCGCTTACGTAAAAAATACATCGCTACTTTCCTCGATAGGCGGTGTCAATGGTGATGCTGCCGTTGGCGACCCTACTGACACAGGCGCACATTTTTTTATTTTCCCCTTTTTCGGCCTCGCTTAAAAAGAAATCCCGGTGGTCTATGTCCCCGGAACACTCCAGAATATCCACTTGGCATAGGCCGCATTCCCCTTTTTTGCAATCGTACATCACATCGATATCCGCAGCTTCCAAGGCATGCAGCAACGTTTCATTTTCCTGCACCTCGATTTGTTTTTTAAACCGGGGGATGGTCACGATAAACTTCTGTGGAGCGAACAATCCGGAAGCCCCAAAGGTTTCATACCGTAGGTTCGTGGTTTCAAAGGGGCTTTCCTCCCAAGTTTTGCGTACGGCGTTCATCAACCCAATGGGACCGCAGAGATAAACTTGCGTCTTAGCATTCACCAATTCCAAAATTTGGGCCGTATCGTAAAAACCCTCAGCATCACTATAATGTAGGGTGAGTCGGTCCCCCAATACCTCCTGCAGGGTTTCAATAAAGGGCATTTCGGCCTGGGACTGCCCCAAATAGAGCATACGCACATTTTTCCCCGGTCGGTCCGCCAATTGCTGCGCCATGCCCACAATAGGCGTAATCCCGATACCACCGGCAATCAAAAGATAGTCCGTCGCCCCAAAGCCCAGTTCAAAATGATTCGCGGGCTGGGATATTTTAATTTTGCTCCCTTTTTTAAGACTCCACATGTATTGGGAACCTCCCCTACTTTGTGGCAAGCGCTTTACGGCAATGGTATAGGGGGCATGGGGTGCATAGCTCCCCACGAGGGAATAACTCCGAATTTCGGGAATATCGTTGATCAATACCGAGACATCCAAATGGGCGCCTACCGTAAATTTTTGGGTTCCGTTCTTGGGCCTAATCCTGAATTGCATCACATTCGCGGCCACCTGTTCGGCGGCCTCGATGGTGGCCTCTTCCCATGTATTTCTGTATCGCATTAGGCTTTTTGTTCCTTTTCCACCATCTTATCCGTGATCCGGCGCGACCACATGGCACCGGCATCGATGTTCAGGTTATAGAATTCACGTTCCGGGTTCGCATTGATGGCGGCTTGCTGTGCTTCCAAAATATCCTCGTCCTGGGCAAAGATTCTCGAAACCCCTTCGCGCAACTCGATCGTATTGCTCTGGTCCTGCAGGTTATAGTTTCGTACAAAGGCCCAAAAGTAATAGCAGGTCTGGTTGGTGGACGGGGTCATCGTATTTAGTACATAGCCGTTCACCCCTTGTGAGCGGTCGCCCTCCGGCGCTCCCGTATCGGCAATGGCCACCCCAACATCGATATTTACCGTACAGGGTGCCTGAAACTTAATGACCTGCCAACGGTCTACGCGTCCGTCGTATTTTATTTTCTTGTTCAGCTGGCTTTTCCAAAACGGTGGTGGGTCAATGCCCTTCATCCATCGGGTCACCGTGGCCGTATGTTCATCGTAATGCACATCAAAAGGCGCTTCGGCCACATTGCGGTCGCCAATACTTCCCGCATGCACAAAGGTTTCATGGGTAAGGTCCATCAGGTTATCGACCACCAATCGGTAATTACACTTTACCTCGATCATCTTGCCATCCCCGGCCCATTCCGGGTCATCGTTCCAATGCATATCCGGGATTTTGGCTTCATCGGCCAGGGCGGGGTCGCCCATCCACACCCAGATAAACCGATATTTCTGTACTGCGGGATAGGAGCGCACACAGGCGGATGGATTTATGGTTTCTTGAGAGGGCATATAGGAACAGCGGCCATCGCTGTTGTATTCCAATCCGTGGTAGCCGCAGACGACGGTATCGTCCCTTAGACTTCCTTTGGAGAGAGGTAATAACCGATGCCAGCAGGCATCCTCCAATACTACGGGGGTACCGTCTTTTTTTCGGTACAGGACCAGTTTCTTATTGCAGACGGTACGTGCCAACAGTTCATGCTTCAGTTCCACATCCCATGCCGTGGCGTACCAGGCATTCATGGGAAAGGATTCATTCATGGTAAAGGTTGTTTTTACGGACATATCCTTTCGTTTATACGTTTATATTTCGATGACTTTTTTGATATTGTGTCACTTTTTTAATTACTACTTTATTTTAAAACATATTGTTTCTCTTCTTTTTTCCATAGATGAAAAAAGAACCAAAAAAATCTAGCCTTCGCATCCTCTCCTGCCAAACTAAGGATGTATCCGCTCCGCCGTTTCCAGACCGCTTGGCTCTTTGGAAACTCCAACTCCCATTTCGCCCGAATCCATCCTTGTTTGGCCACGGAAATGCTACGAGGGCGGTTTAAAGTGTGTGTCTGTTTGCTGAGCTGACATGTGATTTTTATTTAAATGCTATTGATTCCATCTTAAGATACCTATCTCTAAAAATAATTGCAAAACCCGTTTTTGTCCCCTTGAGCTGCCTGTCCTGAGCGCAGTCGAAGGGCAGTCGAAAGGTTCGATGTGACATAGAGACCCATTAAGGGTATAGTTATGGATATGCATACAATTTTATATTAGCTTCAATAATTTTAGAAATAAGCTTTTTATTCTACCGGCCCGGGGATGGGTTTTTTTCCGGTTTCCACCCAACTTAACAAACTTTCAAAGGCCATTTTCGTCTCTTCCGGTGAAAATTGACAGTGTCCCTGACCTTGGGTATAATACACCGATAAAAATTCGGTTTTACCTTGATCAATGACCATATTCTCAAAATTGGTGACGCCGTAATTAGGTGGGATCAACTGATCGTAGATCGTATGCATCAACACCACAGGGGTATCGATATTGCCCGTGCGATCATACTTGCTAAAGATGACACCTGGATCTACCGTAGCCGCCAAACGCTCCGCTTTTTGGTTGACTTCCCAATCATTGGGAAACCCCGAATAGACCGTATTGGTATTGTCAAAAGGATTTCCACCGGACTTTTGGGCCAAATCCCGCAATACATTTTCGTTAAAGAACAAGGAAAAGGGCAAGTCCTGAAATTTAAGGTCGAAACGCTGTGCAAAGGCCACTCCCAAAGCCGAATCCTTTTCTATAATCGCCTTGGTAATCTCCTGTGCCCTCGGCACCATTTTTCTTGGGTCCTGCGCCTCGTAAGATTTTTCCAAATCAAAAATATCCGTAAGGCTGGTGACCACTCCGGGGAACAAACCGTTGAACGTAGCATACATATCGAACTCCTTCCTGCATTGTAAATAAGGTCGGCTGGATAATGGACAGAGCGCCAATCCCCCATCATAATGCTCCCCAAAATTTTCCAACATCGCCAAGGTCACCCCACCACCCATAGAGTGTCCCGCCATAATGGTCTGTTTGGGCTCCCCATATTTTTCGGTAAAATAGTTTCGTAAGGCCTCTGTATCGTCCACCCCTTGCGGCAATGCAAAACCTTGGTAGGCATAGTCCGACGCAGCCACGGCAAAACCTTTGCCCAGAAACAGGCTCATTCTATCCTGAAAATTGGGATCCTCGCTTTGCAAGGGCGTGCCCATAAAGGCGTAGCCATGGGCATACATCACCAAGTTTCCGTTCCAGTCCTCGGGAACGAATATTTTAAATCCGGCACCATTTAGTTCGCCGGTTTCGGTCTTTACGGGGGTTTGGGCCGTTATGGAACCCACAACAAATAAAAGCAATAAAAGTATTCTCATTTTGATATTTTAATTAGTTTCATTTTTATCCTTCAATTCTATTTTTTATCTATACCTGAGTACGGGTTGTCACATCGAGCGCAGTCGAGATGTCTCACCGAGCAGCTTGTCTTGATCGCAGTCGAAGGACAGTCGAGTTTTGTCCGGTCGAGCTGTCACATCGAGCGCAGTCGAGATGCGAGACCTCACTTAGGTCTAAAATCATAATGGCTTGCATTTCTGCATTCCGCCAATATCCTAAGCATCTTTTCATCTCCATTTACTAAGGCATGTTTTTTGGCTTTACTCCATTTTTTTATTTTCTTCTCAAAGAAAATAGCCTGCTCTATATCATTGAACATTTCATGCCATAGTAACTTAACCGGGCGTCGTTTAAAGATGAAACAGGTATTGTTCAGTCCTTTTTGATGTTCATTAACACGACGTGTTATATCGTTGGTGACTCCGGTATACAGCATCCCATCATTGCATTCAAGAATATAGACATAATAGGCTTTCATTTTGTTCTTGAGGTCTCGACTGCGCTCGACCTGACATACATTGAATTTTTATTTTTTTTTGAGGTCTCGACTGCGCTCGACCTGACATTTATTTACCCTAGTTTATTTTTAGGTCTCGACTGCGCTCGACCGGACAATAATTTTACTTTTTATTTAATCCTAACATTTCAATAGCGTTTTCCTTTAAAATCAAGGGTTTAACCTCATCCTTGAATCCTGCTTCCTCAAAGTCCTTCAACCAGCGTTCCGGAGTAATCAGTGGGAAGTCCGTACCAAATAACATTCTCTTTTTGAGCAAGGTATTGGCATATTGCACCAATTGTTTTGGAAAATATTTGGGCGACCATCCGCTTAAATCGATATACACATTGGGTTTGTGCATGGCCACCGATAACGCTTCGTCCTGCCAAGGCCAACTGGGGTGGGCAATAATAATCGGGGCATCGGGAAAATCGATGGCCACCTGATCTAAATGCATGGGGTTGGAATACTCCAAACGCAGTCCGCCACCACCCCGCACCCCGGAACCATAACCGGAATGTCCGGAATGGAACAGCATGGGCAAATTGTATTCCGCAATCACCTCATATAAAGGGTAGGCCATTCTATCATAGGGGTAGAACCCTTGTACGGTCGGATGAAACTTAAATCCTTTTACGCCATAATTTTCGATAAGGTTTCTGGCCTCCCTCGCCCCCATACGCCCTTTATGCGGGTCGATACTGGCAAAGGCAATCATGACATCCGGATTGGCCATGGCACCCTCGGCGACTTCCTCATTGGGAATCCGTTTTTTTCCTACCTCATGCTCCGAATCGATACAGAACATCACAAATGCCATATTGAGGGACCGGTAGTAATCCGCCGTTTCCTGAATGGTGGGACGCTCGTCCGATTTAAAATACTTGGCAAAGGCTTCATCAAACTCCGGCCTATACGCATCATGGGGTTGGGTACAGGAACGCTCCGCATGCGTGTGTACGTCTATGGCCCTTATGTTTTCTATGTCTATCATGTATAGTTTTTAGTGCTTAGTTTTTAGTAATTATAGTTGGAAATTTGCTTTGCGCAAAGAACTTTCCCTTTTTAACTCCTTACGTATTACTATTTGCGGCATACAGTTCGCTTCAATATTCATTTTAAACTTTAATCTTTTAACTCTTAACTCTTAACTACTAACTATGAACTCTCAAGATATCCTTTTGGAAGAAAGATAAAAAGTGACAATACCGGCCAAAAATATCGGCACGGCAAATATCATAAAGGTGGAAGCCATCATAAAACCCATACCGATCAACACTCCACCTACCGCAGGTCCTATTACGCCTCCCAAACGTCCCATACCAATGGCCCAGCCGAGTCCCGTTGTCCTGAAGTTGGTGGGATACATTCTCGCAGCTACCGCATATAGACCTACAAATCCACCTTGCAGGGTAAATCCTAAAAGGCCAAAGACAAAGAGCAGCCAATCCGAACCTATAAACCACCGAAACACCATCATAAGCACCGCTGTCAAAATAAGGTACACCGCAATGGTTTTCTTTAACCCGAATTTGGAGGAAAAGTAGCCTTGAAGGATAATTCCACCCCAGGCCCCGACATTAAATACCGTACCCGCGTAAATGGCCAGAGAGAGGGAAAGCCCGGTAGTCTCCGCCATTTTTGGAATCCAACTCGTCAAAAAATACAAACATCCAAAAGCCAAAAACAGCGCAATCCACAATTGGATGGTCGGTATTCTGAATTCATCGTTCAGCAATTTTTTCACCGGAATACCACTGCTTTTGGTTTCTGGTTGTGGATACGCATCGATAGGTTCAAAACCCATTTTTATAATGGTTTTGTTCGCCTTGGCTAGTCCATTTTTAGGTTGTTTGTTGAAATAAAAATCAATGGATTCCGATAGGAAAATAAGAATTAAGGGAATGGTCACGAAGGAGGCCAGACCCGCCAATTTAAACATGGCCTGCCATCCACTCGCGGGAACTAGCGAAGCCGCCACCAAACCCGATAAAACAGCCCCTACCGGATACCCGGATATGACAAAACTGACCCAAAAATCCCGGGATTTGTTCGGCGTGTATTCGGCCGTAAGTGCCGCCGTACTGGCCAGCATACTTCCAATACCGATACCACTGATAAAACGTAGGGCAATAAGTTGGGTGACGTCGTTGGTCCAAGCCGTTAACATGATACTTGTCCCCATGAGCAGGGCACTTAGGACAATCATTTTTTTACGTCCCATCTGGTCGGCAAAAGGTGCCAAAAACAAAGCCCCCAAGGTCATCCCGGCCAGTCCGGCACTAAAAACGATACCCAAGGCCTCCGGACCCACGTTCCATGATTTGGCAATGGCCGGGGCACAATAGGAAATGACCAGGACATCCATGCCATCCAAAATATTCATTAAGAAGCAGACCAAAATAGTACCGTACTGCAATTTGGACATGGATGATGAATCTATAAGCTGCTGTATATTCTGCTTCATAATCTAGTGTTTGGTTTCGAGTATTCCCGGGTATAAAGTTTGATCATAGATTCTTTCCACAATCTCGTTTCTGTGTTTTAGGAAGGAACGTTGGTTGATGGATCCTTTGTCGGTTATTTCCCCTTTGTCGATGCTCAATTCAAAATCGGCAAACATGGCCCGTTTCACTTTGGTGGAGCTGCCGGTAGCCTTTTTTGCCATGGCATCCAATAGATTTTGAAGAAACTCCTTCAACTCGGCACACTGCATCATTTCAGGTAGTTTCATGGCATTCGTTTTCGCATTTGGTATCAATTCCTTACAGCGGTTGACATCGGGAATCAGTATCGCGCCCAAATAATCACGATCATGCCCAGTGATTACGACATCGCGCACAACCCCATCGGCATGGGCAATCAACTTGGCCCTTAAAACGCCAACACTCACCCAAGTACCGGAACTGAGCTTAAAGTCCTCTGCAATCCGTCCATCGAACACCATTCCGGCGTTGGGATCCTCTTCGTCTATAAATTTTAAGGCATCCCCTGTTTTGTAGAAACCTTCTTCATCAAAGGCAGTTGAAGTTGCTTTTGGATTTTTCCAATAGCCCGGAGTAAGGTTATTGCCCTTGAACCGAGCTTCCAATTTATCGCCATCGGGAATCAACTTGACCTCTAGTCCGGGTACCGGCACCCCCAAAACCCCTGAGGTACTTCCATACCGGGTATTGAACATGGCGGACGGACTTGCCTCGGTCATGCCCAATCCAGAAGCAATTAAAATTTTCTTTCCGATGGTTTCCAAGGCCAGATTCTCCAATCCGTTCCAAACATGTTGCGACATACTGGCCCCTGCATAGAAAAACATCTTTAGGCGCGAGAAAAACAATTCCCGCAGTTCATCGTCCTTTTTTAGAAATGGAATCAATTCCTCGAAGCCTTTGGGCACGTTAAAGTAAACCGTTGGGGCCAAGTCCTTTAGATTTTTAACGGTTTTTAGAATACCGTCTGGGGTGGGATTTCCTTCATCGATATACAGCGTACCGCCATTATATAGGGCTAAACCAAAATTGTGGTTCCCGCCAAAGGTATGGTTCCAGGGCAGCCAATCCATCAATTTTAAACCTCCATCCTTAAAAAAGGGAAAGGTCTGCGTAATCTGTTGCCAGTTGGTGGTCATATTGCAATGCGTGTTGATCACCCCTTTGGGCAATCCCGTAGACCCAGAAGTAAACAATATTTTAGCGATGGTTTTTGAACCGACTTGTTTATTCCGATTTTGAACCGCTTCGGTTACCGGAGTCTTCAACGCATCTTCAAAGGAATAGTCGGAAGTACTACCATTCGTTACTGTCAACACAGGAATATTTGGAGCAGTGACAGCCAAGGCCTTTTGAAAAACCGACTTATCGTCAACAAATACCAAACCCGGTGTCAATAAGGAGATACAATGGATCAGTTTTTCATATTTATCCGACCTTAAGCTATATGCAGGACTGATGGGTGCATAGGGAATTCCCACATGCATGGCGGCCAGCGCCAAAAGCCCATGTTCCAGACCATTTCCTGAAAGTATGGCAATAGGTTTTTCTACGGATGCGTCACTTTCCAGTAAAAACTGAGCCAGGTGCTGTACCTTTTCCCACACTTGGGCGTAGGTCAATTTTATCCATTCGTCCAGTGGACCTCGCTGTGCCAAAAAAACCGTATCGGGCGTATGCTTTGCCCAATACCCTAACCGTTCTGTTATGGTCTCCGGACAGGGTTCCAGGGGGATATTCGATTTTAAGTAGATGACCCCTTGATTATCTACGCTTTTTTGAATGTCTATTGGAAGCGTCGGCACTTCCAGATACGCTATTTCCTCCACTGACGCTGTGTTTTTCGACATATCCCTAGTTAACTTGATAAAAACGTATGATGACCTCGTCCGCCAAACGGGCACCGCTGGCTACGGCGATAATCTTATTGAGCCATTTATATTTTTCATGGGAGGTTTCAAAAGTGGCGGCCGTGCGCATATAATACTCACTTGGGTCCACATCTTCACCGTTTTTCATGCGTTGCAAAACTTCCGGAGAGGCATGTCTTACCCCCTTGTTTACAATATAAATCAGTGCGCCATCATCGGTTTGAAGGGTATATTGTGCTACAAGGTCCGCCGTACCGTCTTCCCTTACGGTTTGCCAATCGGCTCCACCCCTTAAAATCTTTCCTTTTAATTTGGGACCTTCAAAGGTACCTCCCACGATATTGATGATACGTCGGTTACCATAGGTGGTCACACCCAATTCCTGGGCCGGCTCCAAAAGGACATTTTCCTCAAAAAGGAATTCCAAAGTGGGTTCAGGAATTTTGGATTGTGCATTTACTTCAGTAAAAAAGCCTATTACCAAACACACCCAAAAAAACAATATTCTCGTTCTCATCTTTGTATGCTAAATTCTTAGTTTTCTCCTACTTTTTTTGCCCTGCCTTCCAAAAAGTCCCTCAACCGTTGTTTGGCCTCCGGGGCATCTTGGGCTATGGCACCGGCCATAGATTCCATCATCAAACCAACATCATGACCGCCATCCACTATCCGTGGCAGAATATTGGTAAGCGCAAAATTGGTCATGGGAGCGTTTTCACTAATTTTTTCCGCCAGTTCCTCCGCTTTTTCCATGCCTTTTCCTGTTTTTTCAATGTATTGGGACAAACCTATTTGATAGCCTTCATCCGCCTTGTACACGCGACCTGTCAGCATCATATCCGTCATTCTTGAAACACCGATAAGTTTGGGAAGTCGAACAGAGCCCCCTCCCCCAACAAAAATACCGCGCTGGCCTTCTGGAAGGGCGTAGAAGGTGGATTCATCGGCCACCCGAATATGGCAGGCACTTGCAAGTTCCAGACCACCGCCTACACAGGCACCGTGCAACAACGCAACCACCGGAACGGTACTGAATTGAATTTTATCCATGGCACTGTGCCATTTGCGGGAATGCAACATGCCCTCGATGGCGGAACTTTCCTTTAAATCCGATAGGTCAAGCCCCGCACAAAAATGCTTGCCCTCTCCATAGATTAAAATACATTTGGCCTCTTTGGGAACATTGGAAAACACATGTTCAATCTCCACAATCGTATCCGTATTTACGGCATTCCGTTTCTCCGGTCGGTTCAGTCCGACTAGGAAAACCTTACCCTTGAGTTCCGTTTTAATATTTTTATAGTCTGTACCCATATTCCATTTATTTAGCCGTCATGCGTATGGCCCCGTCCAAACGAATTACCTCGCCATTAAGCATTTGATTTTCAATGATATGTTTTGCCAATGCCGCGTATTCCTCCGGCTTACCCAATCGGGAAGGAAAGGGTATTTGTTGCCCCAGGGATATCTTGGCATCCTCTGGCAACCCTTGGAGCATCGGAGTTTCGAATATACCCGGGGCAATCGTCATTACCCGAATCCCAAACCGGGCAAACTCCCTGGCAATGGGCAAGGTCATTGAAACGATACCTCCCTTGGAAGCCGAATAAGCTGCCTGCCCTATTTGACCATCAAAGGCAGCGACGGAAGCCGTATTTATGATAACCCCACGCTCACCGCTTTCACCCACTTCATTCTGTTGGATTACCTCAGCGGCCAACCGCAGCACATTAAAGGTCCCTATTAGATTGACCTGTATCACTTTGGAAAAATCTTCCAGTTCGTGCAGACCCTCCTTGCCCAATACCCTCCAGGCCGGACCAATTCCTGCACAACTGATGGCCCCGTGAAGGACCCCAAACTTCTGAACCCCATCATTTATCGCACTACGGACACTTTCCTCATCCGTAACATCCGCTTTTTTAAACAATGCGGACGTTCCCAAATTTTTGGCCAAACTGCTTCCCTCCGCTTCTTTTAGGTCGATAAGAAGGACATGTCCACCATGGTCTACAATCGTATTGGCAACGGCAGCTCCCAATCCGGAAGCCCCGCCTGTGATTAAAAATGTTTTATCCTTAATGTTCATTCGTTTATTTATTCAATTTCTAACTAAAAAAGCACTTTTTTATATGAACTTAAAAATGCTTATATCCTCAAAATTTTTAAGAGAAATCTATCTATTTCACGAGAATAAAGCCCGATATTTAAATTATTTACAAATTTTTACATCTAAAATTATTGTAAAATAAGGTAAAGTCAGTGATTTATTTTAGCTAAAACTTATGGTTTTTTATGCAAAATCAATCATTTTAAAATACTCCTGTATTCACGGGGCGTCATTCCAGTCTGCGTTTTGAAAAATCGTGTAAAATCGCTCTGATCCACTTTGCCCACGTTGAAGGCAACCTCGGCAATGGATAAATCGGTCTGACGTAATAATACTTTGGATTCCAAAATCCTCATATTGGCCAGCAAGGAATGTGCGGATTTCCCGGTGACCGACTTCACACATTTGTGCAAATGGTTTTTGGAAACGGATAAATAATCGGCATACTCGGCCACAGTTTTCTTCTCCCGAATAAAGCGCTGTAACGCGTCCTTATATTGTTCCGTAATCTTGAGGGCCGCCAAGTGAGGTTTTGATTCCATTGACGAAATATCGACCTGCTTGTTTACTTCCTTTAACAAAGTGGCCAAGTACATGGGAATTAAATCGAATCGATTTGTGTCCCCCTTCCTATATTCATCTTCCAATATTTTTAAGATATCAGGGATAGTCCCCAATTCCTTAATCTTTACCAAAGGACTGGCGTTGAACCTGAAAAAGGCAAAATCCTTTTCCAAATTTATCTTCAGTAGGGTTTCCTGAAATATCTCGGAACTAAAATGACAATAAAACCCAGCAATATCCTTACTGACATATTCCAGGGAGGTAATCTGATCGGCCGGAAGAAAGTAAAAATGGCCCGGCAAAATTTCGTAGCTATTTAAACCTTTGCTCCGTACGGCCTTGCCTTGGGTCAAGAAAATGAAAAAATTCACCGTTCGCCGATGGGGCAAAACGGGTACCTTCAAGTGTTGGGCATATTCCTCTATTCTAGTAATATGAAATTTATGATAGGAAGGATAATTGGGTGGTTTCCACCCCGGAAACAAAAACTCATCGAATTGGGAGGTGGTGAGGCTGGGTATTTTGGAATAGTCCTTTGAATCGGCCATTGTTCTACATCAAAATTTCATCATCATCCGTCTTCACCGTAGTTCGTTCCAAACTTAACAAGCGTTCTTTTAGACCTTTCAAATTGGGAATTTCATAGGTAAAGAAAAACTCCATGGTCTTAACTTTAGATTTCAAGAAAACAGCATCGGGTCTTTCCTGCATTTTTTCATAGGCCACGATAGCTTGTTTTATCCATTGCCAACCTACGTTCAACGTACCGAAAAACTCCATATACAAATTGGCATCGGCAAGGTAGATGTCGGCCGTGTTCTTTTTTGTGAGTTCCGCCAGATGTTGGGTGATCTCGAAAAAATGTTCAATTTCCAAGGACAACCTAGACGCAGATGCCTCAATTTCCTTAATTTCAAGAGCTTGATGGACATCCTTCATCACCTCATCTCGCCAAATAGCCAAAGCCTTGCCTTGATCTCGTAGTACCTGTCTGCCCAATAATCCCAAAGCATGAATACCTGTAGTGCCCTCATATATCGGAAGGATTCGGACATCCCGTGCCAATTGCTCCAAGGGGAAATCAGCCGTATATCCGTATCCGCCAAAAACCTGTAGTGCCTGGTTTACGGAGCTTACCCCATGTTCCGCACCATAGGTCTTGGCCACCGGGGTCAACAAATTCAACAAACGGGTATATTTTTCCACTTCATCCTCATTAGGACTATGTTTTTGAAGGTCCAAGTAACTATAGCATTGTAAAATGAAACCCAAGGTTCCTTCCAAAAATGCCTTTTGCGATAACAACATGCGCCTAACATCCGGATGATTGATAATGGCCACGGATTCCGACGCATCCTTGGATTCATCCAAATGTTTGCCCTGTTTGCGCTCCTTGGCATACCTAAGTGCATGGTAATAGGCGGCCGAAGCGATACCCGCTCCCATGGAACCTACACTTAACCTAGCATTGTCCATCATTAAAAACATGTGCGACAGCCCTTTATGGGCTTCACCCACAAGATATCCCACACACGTATCGTTGGCCCCAAATTCCAAATGCATGGCGGGCGTAGCTTTCTGTCCCATTTTATGATAGATACCGATGGAGCCTACGTCATTATCCTCCCCATTTTCCAAGCGGGTGGGAACCAAGAACAGGGAAATTCCCTTAGTGCCCTGGGGAGCACCCTCTATTCTTGCCAAAACGAGGTGAATTATATTTTCCGTGATATCATGATCCCCCGCCGAGATGAATATTTTTTGCCCTTTTATTTGGTAACTACCGTCGGATTGGGGAATAGCTTTCGTTGTGATGTTCGCCAAGGAACTGCCCGATTCCGTTTCTGTTAGGCACATAGTTCCCAGCCATTTCCCGGATAACAGATTGGGCAAAAAGCGCTGTTTTTGTGCTTCTGTTCCAAAGGTGGCAATGACATTGGCCACTCCTTTTGCCAAATCGGTATACATGATAAAGCTGTTGGACTTTGAACAGAGTATGAAATCGATCGCCGCGACAATCGTTTTGGGAATCTGAAAGCCGCCTAAGGCCTCCGGTAATGCAGCTCCCACAAAACCGGCCTCGGCATAGCTCTTCACAAATTCATGAACGGCGGAATGCACCTGGACCCTGCCATTCTTTAGTTCGGGCTCGTTTCTATCGGATTCTGCAATATGCTCGGGTTTTATTTTATCGGCCAACTCGGAAGCCGTATCCAATATCATTCCTAGGTTTTCCTTATCATACTCCCCAAAAAATGTTAGTTTGTTCAATTCTTGAACGGACAAGACATCGAACAAAATAAAATCCAAGTTTTCCCTTGAGTACAATTTCATGGCCTAAGTGTTGTTTTCAAGTTTTGGATTCGGGTAATTATCCGATTGGTCTTCTGCCCTATTGTCCATACACACAAAATCCTTTTCCAACAAAAGCGACAAGGTGGTGTCCTTTGAGGTCTTTATTTCCGAGTTGAAACCTACCATATCATTGTTTCCCCATGCCACAGCTTTATGCTTGTTCAGGTACATGGTAATGGTATCGTTTACAAAGTCCACATTCAATTCCGGTGTGGCTGGATCCGCCTTAATTGCATATATAAAGGTCTTTCCGCCAAAGGGGGTCTCCTCTTGGTAATATCCCGTTTGCGCCAAAGTTTCGACTTCACTTTTTGTGAGTCGGTATCGCACCGTATTCCCTTTGATTCTAATTTTCATTCCTCTTTTTTCTTACTCACCAATCCTTTGGTGAATTCATTTAAGGTCTCCACTTTTTCTTCAAAATCGCCCTTTATAGTCTTCCTAAATTCATTGAGGTTTTTGACCAAATCGTCAATATTCTCGGGGATGACATCCTCAAAAAACTGTCGTAATCTTTTGGCGGTCGTGGGGGATTTTCCATTGGTGGAAATGGCCACTTTTACATTACCCTTAGTGACGATACCTCCCATGTAAAAATCACAAAATGGAGGGTTGTCCGCCACATTCACTAAAATACTGCGTTCCCTACAATCATGATACACTTGCTCGTTCACGGCAACATTATCCGTTGTGGCCACGACTATGTGTTTCCCATCCAAATAGAAAGTATTATACTTATCCTCATGCATTATGATGTTTGAACTTTTGGCCAATTGAACAGTTTCCTCCCGAAACATTGGGGAAACCATTTCTACCATTGCATTGGGACTCGATTTTAAAAGAAAGGTCAATTTCTCCAAGGCCACGTTACCCCCTCCCACGATTAATATTTTTAGGTTGGAAACTTTTAAAAAAATGGGGTATAGTTCATTTCGCTCCATTTACTCTATGTTGTTCGGTTTTCTATATACATTTTTAATGTTGACTTCAATCCAACTTTTCTGTCTCCTCGAGCTGAGTCAAGAGGTTTTAGAATTGATAAAACAAATTAGGTCTCGCATCTCGACTGCGCTCGATATGACAGCTCGACCTGACATTCTTTTAAACAAAGATTAAAATTCCTTTTTACGATAATGCCCTTTCCACTAGCCTCTTGGATTTTTGGGACAATGGAAGTCTTAAGGCAGCCTCCTGACCTTTTTCGGACATTTTACGCCATGTTTTTTGCAAAATATCCACCACTTTTTCCTCCTGATGTTCCTTGGCGAACGGCTCAAAGTAAAATTCCAGAAAAACCAAACAAATGACATCCTCCAAAATTTGGGTTTCCTCGTTTCGTTTCAGTTGCTTTTTTTCCAGCAGAAATTTTACCTTGTCTATCGTTTCCGAATCATATCCAATATCCTGTAAAATCTTTGAGGCTTTTTCGGCATGAAACTTTTTAAGGTCCTGTCGCCATTTTAAATATCCAACACGATTCATTTCGTATGAATCCCTAGGAATTTCCCATCTACAAATATGTTGTGCCCTGGCCGTTAATTTTAAGGCTTCAGAGGCGTCAGGTTCGAATTCATTGAGCTTTTCGGTCATCCGAATCGCATACAAAACCTCCTTGGGATAATCCTTACCAAGATAGGTTTCCCTATTAGGGTCTTTTTTGTTCGCTTCATCAAAAAGTTCAAAAGCCTTATACATTTTATCCGAAGTAGGCATGGTTCAATTTTTTAAACTAAGATACAATAATGGATACAGCTATGTCTTCGTACCGTTGATTTATTGATTCCTCTTATAGGATTACCTTTATAAAAATACTACCGTAGAATTACCTACAACAGCTAAAAAGGAAAATCAGTACCATCTCATTATGGATTGAAGATACCGATACGGGTTTACCTGCAATGACAAGGTATCAAAGAGTCATTATTACTGTAAATTAATATCCTAAATAAGGAAGACTCGTATTCTAAACAGATCCCTTTTTTATGCTAATAGGCATCTGGGAAAATTGATTTTTATTGAATATGAACCGTTTCAAATGTTAAATTCATTATCCCAATATACTGGAATTGAGTAGTATAAAAATTCCAGAGAAGGAAGCCCGAACAAACAAGGAATGAACTTGTACTAAATTACCCTCAATATCGTTTTTATATATAATTTCCTACAAATCCCCCGGAAGTATGCATATTTCAATTATTGGTAGAAAACCATTGAAGACCATATGTTTTTTTGTCATTGTTCTTATGAATTTCTACTTGACAAACGCACAGAATGTTCAGGAACTTGAATTTTTACTTTCTCAACCGGAGTTAACAAAAAGGGAACGGATAGATATTTTATATACCCTAAGCCGTGAATTGACCTATGTCAACAACCTAAAGTCCCTTGAGTATGCCGAAGAAGCATTACATCTTGCCACGGAGATTCAAGACATTGATGGCATCGCATACAGTTATAGAATACTTTCCAGCATCTATGCCATTAACGATAATTATTTCATGAGCATGGAGTATATCCACAAAGCCCTGGATATTTTTGAAAAACGTAACGATGAGGAAGGAATAGCGAACTGTTACATTTCCTTGGGCCATATTTATCGCGGTTTGAACAATCGTTCACAGGAAATAAATTTTCATAAAAAATCCTTCGAAATCTTTAATCGTCTTGAAAGAACAGAGCGTATTGGGGTTTCGGCACACAATCTTGGCGAAAGCTATTATAATAATAAGGAATTCACAAAAGCCGAAAACCTTACCCGTTTCGCCATTCGCATAAATGATTCAATACTCAATCTACCTGTGCTTTCAAGTTGCTACAAAGTAATAGGTCTAATCAAGGAACATGAAAAACAAATAGATTCGGCGAATTACTATTTTAATAAAGTACTTCAAATTTCCGATGAACTAGGAGATAATGCACAAAAGGTGGCCACGGTTGAAGCTTTAATGCACTTGGCTAAAATCGCAGAAACAAATAAAAACTATAATCTTCAATATCAATATCTTGAGCAAACGGAAGCCTTTTGTGAAAAATTTAATTTAAACCGGTCGCTGCTCAGGGTTTATCACGAGTTACAAAAATTCTATTTAGATAAGAATAATACAGAGAAGGCTTTGTACTATCTCAACGCATACAATGAGCTTTCCAATGCTATACATAGGATTCAATTAGAAGATCGAAATAGACTTACGGAAAGTATGGCTTCCATTCACCAATTAAATACAACAACCGAAGCCCTTGAAAAAGAAAATGCGGCCCAGGCATCAACTATTTTTTATCGCAACATCAGTTTATGCATCACGGCCCTCTTTTTAATAGGACTATTTGTGGTGATGAGAAAACTGAGACGTATTAATAAGGAATTAATCGCCCAAAATAAAACCATAAATCATCAAAAAAATGAATTGCAAGAACTCAACGCTACAAAAAATAAATTCTTTAGTATCGTTGCCCACGATTTGCGAAGTCCTTTAACCTCTTTGAAATCTTTTAGTTCCGTATTGGTTGATCATATCGATTTGTTGAGCAAGGAAGAAATCCTGTCCATGGGAAAAAAACTAGACATATCGGTTGACAACACATTGAAAATGGCCGACAATTTAATTGTTTGGGCCAAAAGTCAAATGAACGTTATCGAGGATAAAAAGGAACTAATACATTTAAAGCAAGTGGTTAACGATGTTGTTCTAATTTTCAAAGAAATTGCGGGCAACAAAGAGGTAAGACTCGTCACTTCCATAATGGGTTCCCCTAAATTTATGGGGGATAAAGATCAGGTGGAGTTTATCATTCGAAATTTGATCAATAATGCCATAAAGTTTACCCCACGAAAGGGAATTGTAAGCGTATCAGTCACACAAACTTCCAAACACATTAAAATAGTTGTTGCCGATACAGGGGTAGGTATGTCTTCCGAGTTTAGGGATAATCTTTTTTCCATTCAAAAATCCAAAGGAATCCTAGGTACCGAAGGTGAAAAAGGGAGTGGTCTTGGACTCGTACTTAGCTCCGAATTTGTTAAACGAAACGATGGAGAAATACAAGTGGAGAGCTTAGAGGAAAAGGGTACTACCATTACTGTAACACTCACGAGAGAAAAAAATGTGGCATGATAAAAAGCACGATATGACTTTCCATATAATAAGATGACCTATATTATAATAAAGGATTTGGGAATATCGCGGAAATTCACTTCTAATTAGTCTCAACTGCTATTATCAATACAAAAAGCCCGAACATATAACAATGTTCGGGCTTTAAAGTCGGGGTGGCAGACTTAGCCGAGCACCCACAATTTACTGTTATTCAGCATTTTATAGTTAATTCTTAAATTTTGCACACCTGATTGCACAACAAAACCATCAAAAGAACTTCAGAGATATAATTTGCTCTCTTTTCGTTCCGTCAAGATACAAAAAATTGCAAAAAAATTAATGAAAGCCCCTCAAAGGTCGAATCTTTCAGTGATGTTATTTAGAATCTCCAAAATTTAGCAAAGCATTCATCCTTCACAAGTTAAGACTCCTTAATTTGAATTGATTTTGTAATTTGAAACATATTATTTACAGTAATTGGCCCAGAATACACTAAAGAATCTAAAAAATTTGGATGAAAACTGTAAAACTGATTCAAGGAAAACAAAATGGGGATGATGTTATTATCATTAGCTTCTATGCCAATGAAACATTGGAAAACCATCTTATCCAACTAAAGGAGTTGAATAGAGATAATTCAAACGGTAAATTCTATATCAAGAACACAGGCCAGAACTTAAGTCTTGTATTCAATCATATGCGCAAGATAAATTGCTATGTGGACTATACCGAATTAAAGCAAAAGCAAACTGTTAAAACTAAAAAGAAAGTAAAACTTTATTTGCCGCCCATTGATTCACCGAACAAACAAGACTTGGATAGGTTCAGGAAGTGGTTGGAGGAGAAAAGATTGAGTCCCAACACTATAAACACCTACGTTGAGGTTACCAATTTTTTTCTCAGGTACAACATCTTGAAAAATTCTAGAAGCCACTCAAAAAGGTTGGTCGAATCCTTTAATTATGAATTCATCGTCCGGGAAGGAAAATCGATATCCTATCAAAATCAATGCATCAACGGCATAAAGAAGTATTTTTTGTTCAAGGGCATAGATATTGGTGCGTTAAACCTAACCAGACCAAAGAAAGAGAGAAAACTTCCCGTTGTCCTGAGCAAGGAAGAGGTAAGGTCCATCATCGATGCCACCCACAATCTAAAACATAAAACACTATTGTCTCTTATCTACTCCGGTGGGCTAAGAATAGGTGAAGCTATCAATCTTCGAATCGACGATATAGACAGTGGAAGAATGTTGATACACATAAAAGGCGCAAAAGGAAAAAAAGATAGATATACATTATTATCAGCCAGTTTTTTAAGAATGCTTCGGGAGTACTATAAACAGTTTAGGCCAAAAGAATATTTATTTGAAGGTCAAAAAGAATTAAAATATAGTGCCGGTAGTGCACAAAGTGTTTTAAAAAAAGCTGTTATGAATTCGGGAATACGGAAAAAGGTTACTCTTCACACGCTAAGGCATAGTTTTGCAACACATTTATTGGAAAGTGGGACCGATATCCGTTATATCCAAGAGCTTTTGGGGCACAATAGTCCAAAGACCACAATGATCTATACACATGTGACCGAGAATAGTATCAAAAACATCAACAACCCATTCGATAACCTTTGATTATCTTTATATTGCATACTGAGTAAATAAATGGAAACTATACAAAACAATAATTTACAAAACATGGGCATAGCCAACCAAATTGGCGGTATATGCCTAACAAAGTTCAGCATATAAACAAGTTGTAGTGCATTTGAGAAAAGCATTTAGGATGATAAGAAACTATTGGAATGAAGAATGGAAAGAGGTCGAATTTGACGATGGAATTGCCGAAAATGAAAAGTTCAAAATCTCAAATTACGGCAGAATTATAAACTGCAAAACCGATAAGGAATTTTTGGTTAAAGAATACTTTATAAACGGATATCAGAATTTATCAGTCAAACAAAAACAGAACGGAAAATCGACCAGCAGATACGTGCACAAACTTGTGGCAGAACATTTTCTTGAACAGAACGACGGAATTTATGTCATTCATCTGAATTATGATAAAACCGACAATCGAGTGGAAAACTTAAAATGGGCAACCAAAAGAGAAAAGGAAATTCATCAATTCAACAATCCGAATTGGGAAAAAGTTGTGCAAAAAAGAGGTAAAAAAATCGGAAAACTAAACGAGGGAAAAGTGAAAATCATTAAACGCCAGTTGAAAAACGAAAAGAACAGAATCAATATGATTGCAAAACGCTTCGGAGTTTCGGACACACAAATCCATAGGATAAAAAAAGGAGAGAATTGGAGTTCTGTAACCGAATATTAACGAAAAAAAACGCACTACAACAATGGCTATAATTCATTGCGGTTGAATTCCTAATCGGAATTCAACGCTTTTTTGCTATCTTTCGGCTACGGCGGAAAGAATCCTGCGGATTTTTCCGCAACGAAATCATAGCCGAGACCGTTGTAGTGCATTTGAGAAAAGCATTTAGGATGATAAGAAACTATTGGAATGAAGAATGGAAAGAGGTCGAATTTGACGATGGAATTGCCGAAAATGAAAAGTTCAAAATCTCAAATTACGGCAGAATTATAAACTGCAAAACCGATAAGGAATTTTTGGTTAAAGAATACTTTATAAACGGATATCAGAATTTATCAGTCAAACAAAAACAGAACGGAAAATCGACCAGCAGATACGTGCACAAACTTGTGGCAGAACATTTTCTTGAACAGAACGACGGAATTTATGTCATTCATCTGAATTATGATAAAACCGACAATCGAGTGGAAAACTTAAAATGGGCAACCAAAAGAGAAAAGGAAATTCATCAATTCAACAATCCGAATTGGGAAAAAGTTGTGCAAAAAAGAGGTAAAAAAATCGGAAAACTAAACGAGGGAAAAGTGAAAATCATTAAACGCCAGTTGAAAAACGAAAAGAACAGAATCAATATGATTGCAAAACGCTTCGGAGTTTCGGACACACAAATCCATAGGATAAAAAAAGGAGAGAATTGGAGTTCTGTAACCGAATATTAACGAAAAAAAACGCACTACAACAATGGCTATAATTCATTGCGGTTGAATTCCTAATCGGAATTCAACGCTTTTTTGCTATCTTTCGGCTACGGCGGAAAGAATCCTGCGGATTTTTCCGCAACGAAATCATAGCCGAGACCGTTGTAGTGCATTTGAACGCAACCAATTGAATGTTAAAGCATCTGAATAGAAAGTTGAATTATGAAAAAATTACTTATTCTTTTTTTAATTGGTATTTTATTTACAAGTTGTTCTAGTGACGATGACAACGGAATTGACTGTTCACTTTTTGACCCAGCATTTCCTGAATTGTATATTAGATTAGTTGATGAAACTGGCACCAATTTAATTGAAAATGGAACAATAGACCCTGAAAATATAACTGTTGAGGGCGACTTTTCAAATCCAGGTTTTCAATATATTCCGCCCAACGAATTTGCAGAACCCGATGCAGATATAAGAAAATATGATAAAACTCTTTATCTATTTATTCCTAATGAATCAAATTTTAAGTACACAATTAATTTGGACGACTCGACATCAATCATTTTGAACTTTGAAGCAAGGTTTGCTGAACTTCCTTGTGAAGTATCTTACTATATACCGACCAAACTGACTTTTAATAATCAAAACGTGGAATCGGAAAATGCAGAAACTGATGAACTGATATTCTTAGCGGAAATTAAAATATAAAAACGCACTACAACAATGGCTATAAGTAATTGCTTGTTCTCGTCTACTTCTGAAAATCCTCGCGGATTTTCAGTTTGGTGTGTACTTGCAAAATTAAGTGCTAACCCACGCAACTACTCATAGCCGGACCGTTGTAGTGCATTTGAGAAAAGCATTTAGGATGATAAGAAACTATTGGAATGAAGAATGGAAAGAGGTCGAATTTGACGATGGAATTGCCGAAAATGAAAAGTTCAAAATCTCAAATTACGGCAGAATTATAAACTGCAAAACCGATAAGGAATTTTTGGTTAAAGAATACTTTATAAACGGATATCAGAATTTATCAGTCAAACAAAAACAGAACGGAAAATCGACCAGCAGATACGTGCACAAACTTGTGGCAGAACATTTTCTTGAACAGAACGACGGAATTTATGTCATTCATCTGAATTATGATAAAACCGACAATCGAGTGGAAAACTTAAAATGGGCAACCAAAAGAGAAAAGGAAATTCATCAATTCAACAATCCGAATTGGGAAAAAGTTGTGCAAAAAAGAGGTAAAAAAATCGGAAAACTAAACGAGGGAAAAGTGAAAATCATTAAACGCCAGTTGAAAAACGAAAAGAACAGAATCAATATGATTGCAAAACGCTTCGGAGTTTCGGACACACAAATCCATAGGATAAAAAAAGGAGAGAATTGGAGTTCTGTAACCGAATATTAACGAAAAAAAACGCACTACAACAATGGTAACCGTTGCGCAAGCCCTTGAACAGCAAAAAAGAGACCTCTTTTAAGCCCTTTTTAGGGGCTTTTTATTTTTAGGACGACCGGGCAATCTAGATTTTTGGGCAACCCTACAAGTGTTCTTTCAAGTTCTTGGCACCCGTTTTTTATAAAAAATAACAAAGCAAGTTTCCCCGCCCCGCTCCCGATAGCTATCGGGATGGAACGTTTTTGGTCGAATTTCAGGTATTTTTTCAGGTTGTACGCGATTGCCGAGAGGTGCATCGCCTTGTTGGCCTGTTTCAATCCTATGGTATTTATCTTCCTGAGCCCCATAAACTGGGTAAGGGTGCCGAAAACGGGCTCGACCGTGCTCTGCCGTTTGCCCTTCATATACCTGCCCTGTGGGCCCTCGACCCGGGCAATGTTCCTTTCGTACTCGGCCCGGTAATAGGTAACGGTGAACTTCTTTTCCTGTGCGCTTTTGCCCAGGCACCGTGCCCGTAAGGGACAGCCAAGGCAGACATGCTTTCTTGCGCGGTACTCCTTCTTCTTTGTCTTGGTGCGGTAATCCAAAAACACTTTGGTAAATGGTATCACCTTGCCCTGTGGACAGATATAATGATCTTCCGTATTGTTATAGGTGAACCCGTCCGGACCACCCTTGTACGTGCCATGGGGCGGGATGAAGCTCTTCAGTCCCCGGGCTTCCAGAAAGGCGTAGTTCTCCCCACTGCTGTAACCGGTGTCCGCTACGCAGTTCTCCCATACCAGGCCTTCTTTCCAGAGCCTGCGTTTTACGCGCTTTACGATGTCCGGGAGGTGTTGGTTGTCCTTCCCGTCCGCATGGTAGGCCCTGATGTCCGTAATGACGTGGTGGGCCGTATCAACGCTCAGTTGGCCCAGGTAGTTCAGCTTTCTCGCCTTGCCCGGTTTTACGCTTATACGCGCATCGGGGTCCGTGGGGCTGTAATGTGTTTTGTTACTGGTATACTTGGCCCCCTTGTTACCGGCCCCCGGCCGTTGGTCCTGGTCCTTCGCCCACTTCTTGTTGCGGCCCTTTATGGCGGAGAGCTCATTGGCGTTGGCGGTAACACTTCGTTGTCCTTTATCGGACCTGTCGCCCTTGCTCTTGCGGTGGGGCACTTCTTTATCCATCGAACTAAGGACCCGCACCTTCCGCAGGTGTTCTTGCAGCTCTTCCTCCGGTACCTTCAGTTCCAAGGTATCCATGCTCGCGTTCGCCTTTACCGGCGCACTGTCGATCGCCTGGGTATGCCCGCTGACCATACCCTTGTCCGCGCACATACTCAAAACCTTGGTGAAGACTTCCTCGAACACACTTTCCGGGAACAGTTGGCGCGTACGGCTTATCGTAGAATGCCATGGCAGCTCCTCGTCGATATCGTAGCCGATAAAGTAAAGGACGTCCAAGCGCATCGAACAATGGTCGATCAGCTTGCGGTCGCTGATAATGTTCTCCAGATAGCCCACAAGGCACAGTTTGAAGAAGACCACCGGGTCGATGCTCTTCTGGCCGCTTTCGCCATAATACCCCTTGGTCAAAGGGTAGAGAAAGTCAAGGTCCAAAGCCCCTTTCAAACGCCTGTAGAAATTGTTCTCGGGTATACGCTCGCTCAACTGGAAATGTGCGAACAGTTTTTCCTGGTAATCCTTTTTTCCCTGCATACCTAAAGTTACGATCGATCTACCGAACGGCAATGATCAAGACCGTTTTTTTCTTAACTTGTGCAACAGGCACAATGGCTATAATTCATTGCGGTTGAATTCCTAATCGGAATTCAACGCTTTTTTGCTATCTTTCGGCTACGGCGGAAAGAATCCTGCGGATTTTTCCGCAACGAAATCATAGCCGAGACCGTTGTGGGTAATACAAAATAAAAATTAAGAAACAATTAATTACATTATGAACTAATAAATACAATAATTATGGACAGACGCGATTTCATTGCAACAGGTGCATTAAGCACAGCAGGGATGATATTTTTCCCGGGTAATCTGCTCGCTAAGGAGAGCAAAGAATTATTAAAGACAAAATTTCCACAACCCTTACCATTCAAACAAGATGGAGAATGGAAAGAGTTTGAACTTTATGTTGATGTCAAAATACAAGAACCGGCACCAGGTTTCTCATTTCACACATTGGCATTTAACGATATGGTGCCTGGGCCAGAAATCAGAGTGAATTATGGTGATAAAGTCAGGGTTAAATTTAAGAATAAGTCAAAATTAAATCACACCATTCATTGGCATGGAATGCATGTGCCTTGGCGTATGGACGGAGTACCAATGGTAACACAACTAAGTGTAATGCCCAATAATGAATTTATTTATGAATTTGAAGCAAAACCTATAGGGACCCATTTTTATCATTGTCATTGGGGAACCGTTTTACATATGCAAGCTGGCATGTTCGGTAGTTTAATAGTTGAAGACCCTAATGATACAATTAAAAAGCAATTCCCTTACGAGAGAGAATATACATTAATTTATTCTGCCCACGATGTAAATTTTATCAGGCAAGAAATGAATAGAATGTTGGAGCGCATGGATGAACGTTCTTATTTAATGAGTAAAGGAAGATTTGACCATGAACGTTGGGCAGTCTTTAATAATCATGACCAATTAAATGAATCTATTAAAAATGGATGGGAACCACCATACGCTTTAAACAGACGTGCACCTGCAGGAATTCCACAGGCTGATTGGTTTACAGTAAATGGAAAATCTTATCCTGATACACCATATCTTTTCATTAAATCTGGTGAAAACATCCGTGTTCGACTCATAAATGCTGGTGCTGAAATACATAATTTACACTTACATGGTCATGATTTTTGGATGGTAGCTGATGATGGTATTCCTATACCACAACCTTGGAAAAGAAACACAGTACCCCTTACACCAGGAAAGACTTACGATATTATAATCGAAGGAAACAATAGAGGTATATGGACATTTCATGACCATGACACCCGTAAAGTGACTAATAATGGTCTGTACCCAGGTGGAAATTTGTTAGCTCTGGTTTATGAAGATTTACCTGAAGATGAATTGATTATCTCTAAGTATTCTGGAAACCCAATGTATAAAAATACAGGGATGAATATGAATTCAAATATGAAGAGTATGCTAATGGGCGATGACAAGCTACCCAAAATTGCTTTAGACGAATAATAACCAATAAATAAAGAAGAAATGAAAAAATATCAATTAACAATAGTATTCCTTGGGTTAATATTTATGCAAGGATATGGTCAAGGAAGAGGTGAAGATTTATTACCTGAAATAGAAATTGGCTTTAAAACCATTACAACAGGCAATTATTATTCAAACAAAGGCATTCCATCCTTAAACATTCCAGTGTTGAATGAAGGAGAGAGAACGATTTCCGATTTTTCGGATAGTTATTTTATGATTGGTGCTAGACAGAAACTATATAAGGGATGGAGAGGTCAAATGGTTTTGGGATTTTCTTTTCCTGATGCCAATACCGGACTGGGTCAGGTTTTCTACAATCAAATAATGGCGAGAGTTGAAAATAAAAAGAATATAATCACAATTGGGCGCACAACTACCCAAACAACATTGGGTTCGTTTACTACTTTTCGTGATGATGATGTAATGCAGTTTAATTATATTTTAAATCCATTCTCAAGTGGCATTAACACAGAAGACAACCAATATGCAAATGTTCTGGAGTACACCCATATATTTAAGGATCGGTTATATGTAACCTTACATGGCGAAAATTATCAATCTTTCAGTAACCCGAATGACTATTCTTTAAATGGAATTGGAGGTTCAATAGTTTACAGAGTACCTGAAAGTCAGGTTTGGAAAAGGGAAATTATAAAAGAAATTGGGGTAAGTTCGGTAAACTTCGATATTGAAAACCCGAATTCACCGGGTTCTAACACTTATTTAAGTAATCTGGCCAGCTATGTCGCTTTAAATATTCATCCGGACCCTGTTCATTTTGTCGATTTCAAAGTATTGAATATCACAAATTTTGGGATTGATGGTATTTCAGATATAACGAGTTATGATGATTATACAAGGAGCAAAAGCCAATCATTTTTTGGAATGGTTCGTTATTTAAACAGGAAACTTGAACGACCTAATTATCAGATATCATTAGGTGGTGGTTACAAGTCATTACCTGAGATCAATGGTGGAGCCAATCAGTATGTTCTTATTTCAAATATGTTTTACAGAATAGGCAACAATTTTGATTTATTGGTTCAATACAGATATCACGAAAACAGAGGTGAGTTAACTCCTTTGTTAGGCAAAAGCCAACATAGATTTCAAGTAGGATTATCCTTCTCTTTCAATAAAATATTCAATAATCAGTTTGATGACAGAAACTCAATTTTGAACTTAGAACATGGGTATATAAAGTAAGTACTACCCACAACATTGTATAAAAGCAATAGCGGGTAAAGTGGTAAATTCAAGGTCTGTACATCTAACAAACTTTTGTGATGTCGGAAAGGTAAATGCCTTGAAATCCGCTACTGCTTTTATACTTGACCGTTGTAGTGCATTTGAGAAAAGCATTTAGGATGATAAGAAACTATTGGAATGAAGAATGGAAAGAGGTCGAATTTGACGATGGAATTGCCGAAAATGAAAAGTTCAAAATCTCAAATTACGGCAGAATTATAAACTGCAAAACCGATAAGGAATTTTTGGTTAAAGAATACTTTATAAACGGATATCAGAATTTATCAGTCAAACAAAAACAGAACGGAAAATCGACCAGCAGATACGTGCACAAACTTGTGGCAGAACATTTTCTTGAACAGAACGACGGAATTTATGTCATTCATCTGAATTATGATAAAACCGACAATCGAGTGGAAAACTTAAAATGGGCAACCAAAAGAGAAAAGGAAATTCATCAATTCAACAATCCGAATTGGGAAAAAGTTGTGCAAAAAAGAGGTAAAAAAATCGGAAAACTAAACGAGGGAAAAGTGAAAATCATTAAACGCCAGTTGAAAAACGAAAAGAACAGAATCAATATGATTGCAAAACGCTTCGGAGTTTCGGACACACAAATCCATAGGATAAAAAAAGGAGAGAATTGGAGTTCTGTAACCGAATATTAACGAAAAAAAACGCACTACAACAATGGTAACCGTTGCGCAAGCCCTTGAACAGCAAAAAAGAGACCTCTTTTAAGCCCTTTTTAGGGGCTTTTTATTTTTAGGACGACCGGGCAATCTAGATTTTTGGGCAACCCTACAAGTGTTCTTTCAAGTTCTTGGCACCCGTTTTTTATAAAAAATAACAAAGCAAGTTTCCCCGCCCCGCTCCCGATAGCTATCGGGATGGAACGTTTTTGGTCGAATTTCAGGTATTTTTTCAGGTTGTACGCGATTGCCGAGAGGTGCATCGCCTTGTTGGCCTGTTTCAATCCTATGGTATTTATCTTCCTGAGCCCCATAAACTGGGTAAGGGTGCCGAAAACGGGCTCGACCGTGCTCTGCCGTTTGCCCTTCATATACCTGCCCTGTGGGCCCTCGACCCGGGCAATGTTCCTTTCGTACTCGGCCCGGTAATAGGTAACGGTGAACTTCTTTTCCTGTGCGCTTTTGCCCAGGCACCGTGCCCGTAAGGGACAGCCAAGGCAGACATGCTTTCTTGCGCGGTACTCCTTCTTCTTTGTCTTGGTGCGGTAATCCAAAAACACTTTGGTAAATGGTATCACCTTGCCCTGTGGACAGATATAATGATCTTCCGTATTGTTATAGGTGAACCCGTCCGGACCACCCTTGTACGTGCCATGGGGCGGGATGAAGCTCTTCAGTCCCCGGGCTTCCAGAAAGGCGTAGTTCTCCCCACTGCTGTAACCGGTGTCCGCTACGCAGTTCTCCCATACCAGGCCTTCTTTCCAGAGCCTGCGTTTTACGCGCTTTACGATGTCCGGGAGGTGTTGGTTGTCCTTCCCGTCCGCATGGTAGGCCCTGATGTCCGTAATGACGTGGTGGGCCGTATCAACGCTCAGTTGGCCCAGGTAGTTCAGCTTTCTCGCCTTGCCCGGTTTTACGCTTATACGCGCATCGGGGTCCGTGGGGCTGTAATGTGTTTTGTTACTGGTATACTTGGCCCCCTTGTTACCGGCCCCCGGCCGTTGGTCCTGGTCCTTCGCCCACTTCTTGTTGCGGCCCTTTATGGCGGAGAGCTCATTGGCGTTGGCGGTAACACTTCGTTGTCCTTTATCGGACCTGTCGCCCTTGCTCTTGCGGTGGGGCACTTCTTTATCCATCGAACTAAGGACCCGCACCTTCCGCAGGTGTTCTTGCAGCTCTTCCTCCGGTACCTTCAGTTCCAAGGTATCCATGCTCGCGTTCGCCTTTACCGGCGCACTGTCGATCGCCTGGGTATGCCCGCTGACCATACCCTTGTCCGCGCACATACTCAAAACCTTGGTGAAGACTTCCTCGAACACACTTTCCGGGAACAGTTGGCGCGTACGGCTTATCGTAGAATGCCATGGCAGCTCCTCGTCGATATCGTAGCCGATAAAGTAAAGGACGTCCAAGCGCATCGAACAATGGTCGATCAGCTTGCGGTCGCTGATAATGTTCTCCAGATAGCCCACAAGGCACAGTTTGAAGAAGACCACCGGGTCGATGCTCTTCTGGCCGCTTTCGCCATAATACCCCTTGGTCAAAGGGTAGAGAAAGTCAAGGTCCAAAGCCCCTTTCAAACGCCTGTAGAAATTGTTCTCGGGTATACGCTCGCTCAACTGGAAATGTGCGAACAGTTTTTCCTGGTAATCCTTTTTTCCCTGCATACCTAAAGTTACGATCGATCTACCGAACGGCAATGATCAAGACCGTTTTTTTCTTAACTTGTGCAACAGGCACAATGGCTATAATTCATTGCGGTTGAATTCCTAATCGGAATTCAACGCTTTTTTGCTATCTTTCGGCTACGGCGGAAAGAATCCTGCGGATTTTTCCGCAACGAAATCATAGCCGAGACCGTTGTGCGTCACCCTAAAAACCCACCGCACATTTAGCACATTTGGTTTTTCCGACACTCAAAGCCAACGCTAAAAAACCAAAAGAGCTAAATCACCCACCGCTGACAAAGAAGAATTGTTAAAAACTATAATTAAGTATTTGCTTAAATAAGAAAACTATTTGTATTTTTGCTGCGTTATTAAATCCTAAACAAGGAAATTATGGAAAACAATCAATCGTGTATCCGTGTGTTTGCCGACAAGGTTCAAATAGACAATTGTAGAGAAATACTTCAAACCAACGACAAGGCATTCAGTCAACTGAGTGGACTTTTAGCATTGGCAGGAAACGAAGTAAGGTTAAAAATCTTATTTCTCTTAGAAGAAGAAAACGAACTTTGTCCTTGCGACCTTTCAGACATTCTCGGAATGAGCATCCCTGCCGTTTCGCAACACCTCAGAAAACTAAAAGACGGAAACGTCATTGAAGGTAGAAGAGAAGGACAAACCATTTTCTACTCTTTGAAACAGGAGCAACTTACTTTACTTCGTCCATTTTTTAAACACATCATAAACAATTCAAAAAAGGAAACAGTATGAACAAGAAAAACAACAGACTTGTCGGAGCGGGTGTGCTTTCGGCAGTAGCAGCATCACTTTGCTGCATTACACCTGTATTGGCTCTTATTTCAGGAGCTTCAGGAGTGGCATCTACCTTTTCATGGATGGAACCAGCAAGACCTTATCTAATCGGTATCACCGTTTTGGTATTGGGCTTTGCTTGGTATCAGAAACTCAAACCACGAACAGCCGAAGAAATCCAATGTGATTGCGAAGAAGACGAAAAAAAACCCTTTATGCAGACCAAAACATTCTTGGGAATTGTAACCGTGTTTGCAGCCTTGATGCTCGCTTTTCCAAACTATGCACACATTTTCTATCCTTCAAACGACAACAAGGAAGTTGTAATCGTCAATGCTTCTGACATCCAAACGGTAACTTTTGATGTAAAAGGAATGACTTGCAATGGTTGTGCTTCACACGTAGAAAATGATGTGAACAAATTGCCAGGCATTGTTAAGGTAGATGCGATTTATGAAGAAGCGACTGCCAAAGTAGAATTTGACCAAACCAAAGTGAGTCTTGCTCAAATTGAAGAAGCCATCAACGGTACAGGTTACAAAGTGGTTGGCAAGAAATAGTATTTTTTTGCCCCTCGTATTTAAGAACTTAATTAAATAATTATACTATGAAAAAGAATTTAATTCTATTGAGTGCTTTGTTCCTAATTGGAATTGCTCAGCTTAATGCTCAATGTTGCAAACCGACTGACAATAAAGCACAAACAGCAAATACAACACAGCAAGAAGGTAAGACCCTGCAACTGAAAATCACGGGAATGACTTGTGCAGGTTGTTCCAACCATATTTCAAATGCCCTCAAAGAAGTGGACGGCATTATTGAACACAAAGTGGAATATCCGGGCGATTTGGCAACTATCCAGTACGACCCAAGCAAAACAAATCCTGAAGCTATCATAAAAGTAATTGAAAAAACAGGTTATAAAGCCGAAATCATTAAAGAAAATTCTAAATAATATGAAAACTGTAAAATTAATTTTAGGCATTGTTACTATCGGGATGATAGTAGCTAGTTGTAATAAAGAAGTACAGGAACCGGAAGTAAAACCAACAAATTCTTCAACTCCCGGTACTAATTCTTCCACCCCAACAGGTACTTCGACCATTTCTTACACAGATTTGAGTGCGGAACAAAGCACCATTGCGATTGGGGCAACCACAAAAGTAACAGCTACAGCAACAGGAGATGGTCTTTCTTATATCTGGAGTGCATCAGATGGCGATATTATAGGAAGTAAAGCATGTTTGCAGTAAAACCCCAAATAGAAAACTTATGAAAAATCAACGAAAATATATTGACGGTCAATTAAACGACATTCTTTTTTCTGAATTTAAGATAAAGAATAGCGATTTTATTTTACGAATATTTCAAGAATTGATGCAAGGCAGTTCTATATCTAAAAACAGATTTTATAAACTAATAAAAGTGTCCAAAGATAAAGCGGACGCTATTTTGAATAAACTGGGCGAAACCGATGTACAAGGAAATATTATTGCATTTTCTGGTCTATCTACAGTTCCTACCAAACATCGCTTTATTGTAAATGGTAAGATGTTATACACATGGTGTGTAGTAGATGCCATTCTGTTTGCTGAATGGTTAGATGTGGAAGTCAATGTTCATTCGTCCGACCCAATTGATAGTTCTCTCATAGAATTACAAATAAACGGAGGTCAGCTATTATGGACAACTCCTTATCCTTTATTTATTTCTTGGGTAGAATCTGTTGACACCTGCAATATTAAAGGGTCGCTATGTAATCACGTTTCATTTTTTGCAAGCGAAAGAACAGCAAAACAATGGTTAAAAAATAATCCTGATGGAAAAATATTGACGCTTGAGGATTTCTTTGAGCCTAAAAACATAGGAATGAAATGTTGTTAAGTATAGTCCTAAATAAATTAAAAAAATAAGATGAAAGAAGAAAAAATAAAATTGGAAATTGCAGGTATGACCTGCGACCATTGTGCCACAGGAATAAAAAAAATGCTTTCACAAAATGAGGGTGTTAAAGAAGCCAATGTGAGCTACCCAAAAGCTACTTGTGAATGTTCTTTTGACCCTACCAAAACAAGTAAAGAAGAAATCATCAATACCATTAACGGCACAAAAAACTATCGTGTAAAAAGTGAAATTTCTGAAAATGGAAATAGTAGGAATAATCAATTTGATTTAATCATTATCGGTGGCGGTTCGGCTGCATTTTCGGCAGCTATAAAAGCCGAAAGTTTAGGTTTAACGACCTTAATGGTAAACGGTGGTTTGGACTTTGGCGGTACTTGTGTCAACGTGGGTTGTGTGCCTTCTAAAAATCTTATTCGTGCAGGCGAGTCGGCTTATCACGCTACACATTCCAACTTTGAAGGCATCCGACCAAAAGGCGTTGATATTGATTTTGCTCAAATCATCAAAGACAAGAAAAAATTAGTAGCCACACTTCAAGAGAAAAAATATATGGATGTGGTAAGCGATTTTGAAAACCTGACTATGCTAAAAGGTTGGGCAAAATTCAAAGACAACAAAACCATTTTGGTTGATGGCAAGGAATACAAAGCCTTCAAATTTTTAATTGCTGCGGGAGCTACGACCAACATTCCGACTATTGAAGGATTGGACAAAATTGACTACTTGACCAACGTTTCCCTTTTCGACTTGGAAGAAAAACCCGAAAGCTTGACCATTATGGGAGCAGGTTACATAGGTTTGGAAATTGCAATGGCGTACAATCGTTTAGGCGTTAAAGTCCGAATCATTGAATTTACCGACCGTGTTCTACGGACACAAACCCCAGACATCAGTGAAGCATTGGAAACCCAAATGCGAAAAGAAGGCATTGAAATCTTACCTAATTTCAGAGCCGTGAAATTCGAGAAACAAGCGAATGAAACCATCATTCACTGTAAATGTCCTGACGGTTCATTTACGCAAATTATAGAAAAAGGTAAGGTAGTAATTGCCACAGGCACAAAAGCCAATACAAGCCAATTAGGGTTAGATAACATTGGTTTGGAACTCACCAAAAGCGGACATATCGCTGTGAATGAAAAAATGGAAACCAATCTACCTAACATTTACGCAGCAGGTGACGTAACCAACACCCCTGCATTTGTTTATACAGCCGCTTTTGAAGGTAAAATTGCCGTTGAAAATGCGTTCTCAGGAACAGATAATAAAGCCGATTATTCTTCTTTACCTTGGGTGGTGTTTACTGACCCACAAATTGCAGGGGCAGGTTTAGATGAAGCACAGGCAGAATCAAAAGGCATTCCGTTTGAAGTGTCAAAATTGGAATTGAAAGACGTACCGAGAGCCATAGCAGCCAACGACACAAGGGGTTTCATCAAACTCATTCGTAACTCGGAAACTGACAAACTTATAGGTGCAAGAGTAGTCGCACCCGAAGGTGGAGAACTCATACAACAATTAAGTATGGCAATCAAATACGGAATAATGGTGAAAGACTTAGCAGACAGTTTCTACCCTTATTTGACTTTGGGAGAAGGTATAAAATTAGCAGCAATAACTTTCGGAAAAGACGTATCAAAATTAAGTTGCTGTGCCAGTTAATCCGCCCCAAAGGCACACACTCTTGCAAGTCGCACCAGCCAACGCTTGACCAAAACTTGCAAGAGAGAGTGCCTTCCCTACCCCAAAAAATCCTACCTTTGAAAATTGACTAAACCGACTGAAAATAAAGGGCGAACGCACAACAAAGAACTGAGCTAAAAAACAACTCTTTTCCGCATTAAATTTGAAACATAGTTATCCTCTACCACAACCCATAGGTAAGGATTATGGTCAAAAAAATCATTTACTTTCATTCTACCTTCTAGTCAGAACAGAGACAAAACCCTCATCATAGGGCAATCCGGATCTGGCGATTGCAAAACTCTGTTTAAGAAGCTTGTTGGCTACAGCTATCAATGCCAGTTTCTTGCTCTTCCCCTTGTTCACGATTCGCTCATATACCTCCTTACATGCCTTGTTGTGCTTGCAGGCGGTAAAGGAACATAGGAACAAAAGATTACGTAGCTTTCTATTGCCCACTTTGCTTATCCGTGCACGACCTCTAACGCTGCTCCCCGATTCTCTGATCGTTGGGGTAATTCCGACATAACTACAGAGCTGTGATGCATTCTCGAACTTGGAAAAACCATCCGTCACAACTATCAAGAACAATGCGGTCTTTTGACCTATTCCCGGTATACTGGTGATTAAGGTCAATTGCTCTTGTTGGTCTTCTTTTACCAAGGAAAGGATTTTTGATTCGATGGCTATCACCTCCTTATCAAGCTGCTTCTTGTTACGCACCAAGGAACGATGGACAAACTTTGAGGGAATACCCAGAACAGCTTCTCCATGTATCTTGTTCTTAGTTGCGGTACGTTGTTTTAAATAGGTGTCCAATAACCGGAACAACTGTAAACATTCACTCTGGGTATCCGTCAAGGAATTGTAGAGTGGAACATCATTGGACAAAGCGTATTCACAAATAGCCTTTGCATCACTTTTGTCCGTCTTTACCTTGGCCAGTTTCATTTGTATGAAACGCTTTATGGACAATGGATTTACAACAGAAACGATTACTCCGTTTTTGTAAAGAAACTGTGCAAGTCTATAATGATAATAACCGGTAGCTTCCATAACCACCAATGAACCTTGGGGCAATTCCTTAAGGTATTTCCTGAATCCCGTTTCATCGTTCTTATACTGGCTGTGACCAATGTTACTACCATGTACATCAAAGACATCCTTACTGATGTCGACTCCAAAAGTTTCTTTATATTTATTCATAACGAATGTTTTATGAAAGAACTGGCTACTTCTGCTCACAACAACTTGAAAACGAGATCTAGGTCTCACAGAACTGAACGTGATTTAAGTAGTAAAAGAGAGAGGATTATCAATGTTGTCGAAGTCTAAAGCTTCACCGTGTATAGTAACCTTAATTCTCTCTTTTGTTCTTTCTGATTTATACAATCAATTTATAGAGAATCAAACTTAAGTTGTGTATAAGCAATAGCGGGTGAAGTGGTAAAATCAAGGTCTGTGCTTTTAATAAGCTTTGTGCTAAACTGAAAGGTTTGTACTTTCAAATCCGCTACTGCTCATACACGAAACCGTTGTAAGCAAGCTGAAACCAGCCGCACAAACAGCACATTTGGTTTTTGCCAACACGAAAGCCAACGCTGAAAAACCAAAAGAGCTGTTTTTTGCCAACGCTCGAAAAAAACAAGTAAAATACGGAAAACCGTAATAAAAGAAAAAGATGAATTGTATTTTTAGGAATTTAAAACCAACCGAAAAAATATGGAGCTAATCCAAAATAACCCTTTTAGAATTGCAGGAATTCTATCTAATGCTACTGAAAGAGAATTGCAAAGAAACAAAAGCAGATTTCTAAAATTTGCTGAAGTTGGAAAAGAAATTGAATCTGATTATGATTTTAATAATTGCCTGCAATTATTAAATCGAAATAAAGATAATTTAACTCAAGCTTTTTCTCACATTCAGCAAAACCAAGACAAAGTAAACTTCGCTCTGTTTTGGTTTTTAAATGGAAGTCCTTTTGACAAAACCGCAATTGAATACCTGAAAAATGGAGACGAAGAAAAAGCGGTTGAAATTTGGGAAAAAGTAACACAAAATAAAGAAGTGAATTCAAAAAACTTCTCGGCTTTCAATAATTTGGGAACTTACAAACTTTTAAGCCAAACCCAAGATGAAATAAAAGAAGGAATTGAAGCCAAAATAAAACTTATAGAATCCGAGTACTTCCAGAATTTCGTTCATTCTGTTGCTGATGAAACCTTTACGATTGACAATGAAAAACAAATAGAAAAATTGGTTGATGAATTGCTGACGCAATTCAAAAACCAATATTCTAGCTCTGAAACATTACAATTGTTCAGTAATTGCAATGGTTCAACACAGAAATATCTTTCAAAAAAGTTTACAGAAGAACCAATACACAATATTGAAAGCCAAATTGAAAGCACAAAAAACAAAAGAAACAAGAACAAAAGTAAAGCCTATCAATTCGGATTAAATTTAGCTACAAAATGTAAAAGCGATTTAGTACTTCTACAATCTTTACTTGGAACAACTGACTTGAAATATAAAACAATAGCAGACCAGCTTGCAAATGAAATAATGCAATGTGGAATTGATTATTTCAATGAAAGTCAAGAAAATGATTCAAGTGATAATTATCTTGAATCTGCACAGAAGCTAACAAAAATTGCAGATAGAATAGCTGTTGGTAAACTAACTAAAGACCGAGCAAAAGATAGTCTTGCTTCGCTCGAAGAAATGAAAGACAAAAGTCTTTTGCAAACAGTTGAATTATTACAATCAGTAAAAGACGCTTATGAAACAAATGAAGCAACTATAAGAAGACAGGTTAAAGAATTAGAAGAAACAGACGTTGAAATAAGATTAGGAATGAAATCTATAAATCAATCTGCTGTTGAGGACAACATTAAGAATTCAATAAATTGGAAAGAGGTAAATAATTTACTAAATGCAGTTTTGGATGACAATAGTTTAGAGAAGATTAAAGACAGTTCTAATCATCAACTTAAAGCAGAATTTATTGAATTGACAAATTGGTTAAAAGAACATTCTTCAAGTAATTCAACAATAAATAACATAATTTCTAAATACAAAAAGATACCACCAAAATTATCTTTTGAGATTTTATCATCCGAGATTACTAATACAGATAACAATCCATTGTACACTAAATTTGTGAGGTATATTGGATTAAACCTCAATATAAAAGTGGAAAGTCCTACTTCTGTAAACTTCTACCTAAAGTATATAAATCCTGATGGTAGTATCAAACGAAACTCAAAAATTTCACCAATTGGATATTCTCAATCAACTACAAAAGAAATAAAGAATGATTCAAAAACAATTGAGTTACCAGGTTGGGGTAATGCAGATAAATGCACATACAAGATAGGAGAACATCGTATTGAAGTATATGTTGATGAATATTTAGTTCACAGCAAAAAATATATTATTGAGTTAGCACCTTCTGAAAGAATAGCAAAGGAAATATCAAGTGCTGAAAAGGAGTTAAGACGAATAAACCAAACGAATTACCTCGAAAATGAAATTAGATTTGCTCGCAATGAAATGAGCGAAATTCAAAAATTCAAACTGTTTAGAGGTAGCTCTGAAAAGCAAGAACAAATTCAATCCCAACAAAAGAAAATTGACCAGCTCACAGAAAAATCAAAAATAGAAAAGAGAAGAAACATCAAATCTCAAGAAGAAAAGATTTATAAATTAAAAATGGAGCTTTCAGCAGCAAAATACTAACAATGAGAAAAACACTACTAATAATTGCTTTTTTAGGAGCAGCCAATCTTTTTGCTCAAGAGCAACCAAATACTGAATTAATTGAGACAATTAAAAATTTACAAACTCAAGTAAACCAACAGCAAAGCGATATTCAAAAACTTTATTCCGAATTGAATAAAGAATACAGAACATATCGCATTGTTAAAGAAGATTTGAACCAAACAATTATTGACAATCAAGTAAAAGTTGTGGATAGCTTGAACACTCTAATTAACAAAAGCAAGCAAGCATTATCTTCTATCAACAAGCAACTAAACACAAAAATTCAGCAAGCAGATGAAAATGCTAACATCAAAATTTCAGAACTAGATAGCAATTTAGATAAAAACCGTTTGTATTGGATTATTGCCACTTTGGCAACTCTTTTATTAGGTGGTTTGGTTTATTGGTTATTGGGCAAACGTATCAAATCAAGCAAGAATGATGTGGAAACCCAAATCAGAAATACCAAAGCTTCATTAGAAGAAGAAAGTGTGAAATTGGATAACAAATTAGTAGAAGTTTTAGAAACACAACTAAAACTAAAGCAAGAAGAAACCAAATCACAACCTAGTATTTCCAATGATAAAGAAGACCATTCTTTGGCTTTAAAAGTAGCTGACGAAATTGTGAGAATGCAAAAGAATATATCAAAGATGGATGAAGGTACAAAAGGACTAAAACCTCTTACAAAGGGCATCGAACGTATTCAAAACAATTTTGCTGCAAATGGTTACGAAATGATTAATCTGTTGAATACTGAATATGATGAAAGAAATAACATTGATGTTATCAATTTTATTACAGATGAAAATTTAGCAGATAACAAACGAATTATATCAGCAGTAATAAAACCACAAGTTAACTATAATGGCGTCCTTATTCAGAGAGCACAAGTTGACGTATCACAAAATTAAAAGTATAAAATGGCAAGAACAAAAATTGACTACGGAATTGATTTAGGAACTACTAATTCCGCAATTTCCAGAATGGAAAATGGAGAACCAACGATAAAAAAACTACCTCAAAAGGACACAATGGCTTCTTGTGTAGCATTCAATAAAAAGGGGATTTTAGTTGGAGATAAAGCATATGCCGCTTATCGAAGTGAAAAGGAAGCAGCATTATCTAAAAAAACCGAAAACAATGCGTTTATTGAGTTTAAACGAACAATGGGTACTGATAAAAAATATTTTAGTCCTCATTTCGGAAGCGAATTAAGTTCAGAGGAATTATCGGCAGAGATTCTAAAGAATTTAAAATCTTTTATTACTGATGAAAACTTCTCTTCCATAGTGATAACTGTTCCAGCTGCTTTTAAGACTAATCAAATTGATGCGACAAGACGAGCAGGAAAATTGGCAGGGTTTGACCACGTTGAAGTTCTGCAAGAACCTGTAGCTGCTTCAATGGCTTATGGATTAGAATCCAACAAAAAAGATGGCTTTTGGTTAGTGTTTGATTTTGGTGGTGGAACTTTTGATGCTGCACTTTTAAAGGTTGAAGAAGGAATAATGAAAGTGCTTGATACAGAGGGAGACAATTATTTAGGCGGTAAAAACTTGGATTTTGCTATCGTTGATGAGATATTATTACCTCATATCAAAGAGAACTTTTCAATTGATAATATTCTGAATAATGAAGATACTAAAACACAATACAGAGAAGCATTAAAATCATTTGCGGAAGAACTAAAAAACGAACTTTCTTTTAAAGATACATACAATTTATATAAAGAAGACAGATGCGGAATAGATGATGATGGTGAAGAAATAGAAATTGATATAACGGTTTCGCAATCTGAAATTGAAAAGGCTCTAGCACCTATTTTTCAAAAATCTATTGATATTAGCCAAAAATTATTAGCTAGAAAAAACATTAATGGTTCAAACCTTGAATCACTAATACTTGTTGGTGGACCAACATTTTCACCAGTATTACGAAAAATGTTAGAAGCACAAATATGCAAACCAGATACAAGTGCTGACCCAATGACAGTAGTTTCAAAAGGTGCTGCATTATATGCGTCAACAGTTGATGTTTCGGAAGAAGTAAAAGAACAAACAAGAGATAAAACGAAGATTCAGCTCGAAATTGCTAATGAATCTTCTACTGTAGAAACTGAAGAATTTGTTCCAATAAAAATTTTAGCTGACAAAACAGAAGGTGAAATCCCTGAAAAAGTGTTTGCAGAAGTTACAAGAAGCGATAAAGCTTGGTCAAGTGGAAAAGTAGAAATAAATACTATTGGTGATGTTGTTGAAATTCAATTGAACGAAGGCAAAACAAATATTTTTGAAGTTGTCCTTTTTGATGATAAAGGAAATACTTTAGAAAGTGAACCTTCAAGTTTTAGTGTAATTCAAGGGATTAGTGGTATAGGTTCAATGCAAACGCTTCCTTATAACTTTGGTATTGAGATAAAACAAAAATCGACAGGAAAAATTGTGTTTTCACAAGTAAAAGGATTGGAAAAAAATAAATCTTTTCCCGTTGTTGGTATTAGAAACGGATTAAAAACTCAAAACCAAATTCGCCCAGGAATGGATTCTGATTTTATCAAAATCCCGCTTTATCAAGGAGAACACGCTTCTGATGGTACAAGGGCAATTTATAATGAACACGTTTATGATGTAATCATTACAGGTAATGATTTACCTGCTCTTTTACCTGAAAATAGTGAAGTTGAATTAACTGTCAATATTAATAAATCCCAAGAAATAGATGTACAAGTTTACTTTCCATATTTAGACCATACATCTGAAATTAAGGTAGATAAAGACAAAGTTCAATCTGTTGAAACAAGTTGGTTAGCAAATGAAATAAGAAAAGCTAAAGGAAGTGTTGTAGAATTAAAACAGGATGGAAATTCTGATAATACAAAACTTCAAAAAATTGAAGTTGAATTAGAACAGCTAGAAAAATCATTTGAAAACAACAAAAATGACGTAGATGGAAAACAAGAGGTTTTAACCAATTTGAGAAAATCTTTAAAATCAATTGACGAATTAAGCGAAACAACCGAATGGCCAAAATTAGAAGAAGCTTTAAAAGAAGAATTTTACCGATTAGAAGAAGCCAATCGTGATTTAGGAAATGGTAAAACCACACAAGTAGTGAATCAATTCCGTTCACAATTAGAAGAAGTTATAAAAACTAAAGATGTGAAAATTGGCAATGTTCTTTTAGAAGAAATTAGTATGTTTTTCTTCAAATTAACAGAGATATATCAGTTTATTGGTATGATAAAAGGTTTTAACGAAAATTTTGAAGATTATAGTTGGAATGATTCCAATAGAGCAAGACAATTGGTAAATAACGGGATTAGAAATATTTCAGAAAATCCAGATAAAGAAGAATTAAGACAAATACTCATTTCACTTTATGATATGATACCAGATACAGAAAGACCTAGTGATGATGGTGGACTTGTAACAGGATAAAAATAATTTGATAACAAATGGCAAAAACAAAACAAATAGAAGTTCAAGGTTCAGTAATAAATCTATCACTTGCAAAAGATTCTTATTATATCTGCATTAGAGATATGGCAAATGAAGTAACTTTTAGAGAATGTATCGTTTAAAAAATTGGACAATTAATGAATAAAACCAATTACATCTTATCCAAAGGTCAAACGATTGGCGAGAATTATAAAGTAACATTCTTTCTCAAAAAAGGAAGTTACGCAGAAACATATCGTGTAAAAGACCAAGAAGGAAAAACAAAATTATTAAAACTGTTTGCCTATTCTAAATTAGACAGAACTCAATTTAATAACAATGGTGACATTTTAGAAATTGAAATACTAAAGCAAATCAAACATCCAAATTTGGTAAAGTATTGTGATAATGGAGAATTGCTCGTAGAAAATCAAAAATATGCTTTTGTAATTCTTGATTTTATTAGTGGTGAAACATTGGCAGATAAATTAAAACGTGAGCAGTCGCTAAATATTTATGAAGCTAAAGACATTATTTTAGGTGTATTAAATGGATTGAAGTATTTACATTCTTTAAACAATCCAATCATCCATAACGATATTACCAACTTAAATGTAATGTTGGATTTGTCAGGTAAAATTTCCATTCCCAAAATTATTGATTTTGGCTATGCTCGTTTTTTAAGTCAATCCAACAAAGACTTTTTGAAAGAAGGATTAAATCCATTTTACCAAGCGAATGAAGCATTTAATAAAATCTTCTCTGTTCAAAGTGATGTGTTTTCTGTTGGTGCTTTGTATTATCATTTGTTAGAAGGTCTACCACCTTGGTTCGTAGAAATTTCTAAATACAAGGCAGATAACGTAAAATTAGAAGATGCTGTTATTGGCAAACGAAAAAAACCTTTAAGATTCTCGAATATTACTGATGAACAAACCCAAAATATCATCAGCAATGCTTTACAACCAAATGCAGATAATCGTTTTAAAAATGTTAGTGATTTTGTCAAAGCTATTAACGGTGAATTGGAAGTACAACAATTGTCTTCGCCACAACAGACCTCAAAACCTAAACTAAAAGAAATCAAGAAAGGAAAAGGTTTTTCAGCTATTGCAGGAATGCAAGAATTGAAAGACACTATCAAACTTGATGTTATTGATGCTTTAAATGAAAAAGAACGTTATGCAGAATACGGTTTAACAATTCCTAACGGAATGTTACTTTATGGACCACCAGGCTGTGGAAAGACATTTTTTGCAGAACGAATGGCTGAAGAAATTGGGTTTAATTTCTATCAATTAAAGCCATCTGATATTCAAAGTAAGTTTGTAAATCAAACACAGGAACAAATCAAAAACATTTTTGATGAAGCTCGTGAAAATGCACCGAGCATAATTTTCATTGATGAATTAGATGCAGTTGTCCCAAATCGTGATAATTCGAGTGTTAATCATATGAACACAAGTGCTGTTAATGAGTTTTTAGCACAAATGAATAATTGCGGTGAAGATGGAATTTTCATTATTGGTGCAACTAATAGACCAAATTCGATTGACCCAGCTATTTTAAGAGCAGGAAGATTAGACAAGGTGATTTATTTGCCACCACCAGACCTCGAAGCTCGTGAGTTAATGTTTAAATTATACTTGGAGAAAAGACCAAGAGAAATAGGTTTGGATTATTCTGAATTTGCAAAAGCAACAAAACACTATGTTTCTAGCGATATTAAATTCCTTTGTGATGAAGCATCAAGAAAAGCATTAAACCTAAAATCAAGAATTTCAAAAGAGATTTTACTTGAAACAATCAAGATAAACAAACCTTCCATTTCTCTAAAAGAATTAAATAATTACATCGCTATCAGAGCAAAAATGGAAGGGTTAGCAGAAAACACTAACGACCGGCCAAGAATCGGTTTTAAAAACAATTAAATATGGAAGCATTACAATTCAATAAACTATTGCTTAAAACAGCTTTTTCGTGTATGGCTTGTGATGGCGATATTGACAAGCGAGAAATTAAACTGATTAAACGATTGCATAAAGAGAAAAAGACTTTTGGAGATTTAGATGTCAATGCAGAAATGGACAATCTTTTAATTACTATCAATAAAGATGGACATCAATTTATGAGAGATTATTTTGATGAACTAACATCTTCTGAATTGTCAGAAGTAAATGAATTAAACTTGATTGAAGTTGCAATTGACACAATAAAAGCAGACGAAAAAGTAGAGTACAGCGAAATTAAATTCTTTAAGGTTATACGCTCAAAATTGAAAATAGGTAATGAACTAATTCTTGACAAGCATCCTGATTTTGAAGACTATTTAGAACAAGATATTATAAGCGAATCTTATTTATCAAGACTTCAAGAAGACTTTTTTGACACGCATATCTCAAATGAATTTGAACTTATTAGTGAAATTGATTCTGCAACACTCGACAGCTTTAAACAAAATAATGAAGAATAGCGAAACAATTATAAAGGTTGGTTTAGCATTATTGTTGTTTTTGTGCTTGTTGGATATGCCTTATGGATTTTATCAATTTGTTCGCTTTGTCGCATTAATTGGATTTGGAATTTTGGCTTATAACACAAACCAACAGGATAAGAATACTGAAATGATTATTTACGGAGGACTTGCACTACTCTTTCAACCTTTTTTTAAAATAGCACTTGGAAGGGAAATGTGGAACATTGTAGACGTAATTGTCGGAATTGGACTTATTGCAAGTTTGTTTATGAATAGAACAAAAAGCCAACGCTAAAAGCCACACACATTTGCAATTCGCATCAGCCAACGCTAGTCCAAAAATTGCAAAAGAGTATGTCTTGCCGAAGCTCACTTCCGAACCAACATTAAAACCTCGGAAAACCAAGCAGGACGTGGAAAGCCAGCTTACAACAATGTATAAAAATAATAGCGGTTTAATCGCTAAAACGAAAGTATGTAAATATAAAAAAGGTCAATGTTTAACCGAAAAGTTAGTGAGTAAAAATCCGCTACTATTCTTATACTAGACCGTTGTAAACAATTATGAAATCGAGATTCGTAATAATAATTTCTCTAATATTTCCAATTTTTGGTATCGCTCAAAATTTTGAGTTGATAAAACCAAATGTTGCGGAACTAAATGCGGAACTGAAAAAAACGAACTACTCACAAGATGTGACTTACTTATATCTAAATCGGAATTACAAAACGGAATCTGAAAAATTGGATGTTAAAAAATATGATTATCCTGATTACAGTATTTGTGCATTTAAACAAAAATTTGAACACGGAATTGTTTACTCGGAAGAACAATGCAGAGAAGCAGGCGGAATAACAACTAAACTGACTTTACCCAAAACGGACAAAAAAAGCATTATCCAATGGGTTGAGCTGATTTTTAAAAGTTCGTCAATGGACATAGAACACGGATGGAACTCGGAGAAAACTAAATTTGGACCGACTGACGATGGTGCTGGATGCTACTTTGAAATTAAGGAAACTGAAAACAATACTGAAATAGATATGTATTGCGGATGTTAAAAATAACTGTTTACAACAATGGTAACCGTTGCGCAAGCCCTTGAACAGCAAAAAAGAGACCTCTTTTAAGCCCTTTTTAGGGGCTTTTTATTTTTAGGACGACCGGGCAATCTAGATTTTTGGGCAACCCTACAAGTGTTCTTTCAAGTTCTTGGCACCCGTTTTTTATAAAAAATAACAAAGCAAGTTTCCCCGCCCCGCTCCCGATAGCTATCGGGATGGAACGTTTTTGGTCGAATTTCAGGTATTTTTTCAGGTTGTACGCGATTGCCGAGAGGTGCATCGCCTTGTTGGCCTGTTTCAATCCTATGGTATTTATCTTCCTGAGCCCCATAAACTGGGTAAGGGTGCCGAAAACGGGCTCGACCGTGCTCTGCCGTTTGCCCTTCATATACCTGCCCTGTGGGCCCTCGACCCGGGCAATGTTCCTTTCGTACTCGGCCCGGTAATAGGTAACGGTGAACTTCTTTTCCTGTGCGCTTTTGCCCAGGCACCGTGCCCGTAAGGGACAGCCAAGGCAGACATGCTTTCTTGCGCGGTACTCCTTCTTCTTTGTCTTGGTGCGGTAATCCAAAAACACTTTGGTAAATGGTATCACCTTGCCCTGTGGACAGATATAATGATCTTCCGTATTGTTATAGGTGAACCCGTCCGGACCACCCTTGTACGTGCCATGGGGCGGGATGAAGCTCTTCAGTCCCCGGGCTTCCAGAAAGGCGTAGTTCTCCCCACTGCTGTAACCGGTGTCCGCTACGCAGTTCTCCCATACCAGGCCTTCTTTCCAGAGCCTGCGTTTTACGCGCTTTACGATGTCCGGGAGGTGTTGGTTGTCCTTCCCGTCCGCATGGTAGGCCCTGATGTCCGTAATGACGTGGTGGGCCGTATCAACGCTCAGTTGGCCCAGGTAGTTCAGCTTTCTCGCCTTGCCCGGTTTTACGCTTATACGCGCATCGGGGTCCGTGGGGCTGTAATGTGTTTTGTTACTGGTATACTTGGCCCCCTTGTTACCGGCCCCCGGCCGTTGGTCCTGGTCCTTCGCCCACTTCTTGTTGCGGCCCTTTATGGCGGAGAGCTCATTGGCGTTGGCGGTAACACTTCGTTGTCCTTTATCGGACCTGTCGCCCTTGCTCTTGCGGTGGGGCACTTCTTTATCCATCGAACTAAGGACCCGCACCTTCCGCAGGTGTTCTTGCAGCTCTTCCTCCGGTACCTTCAGTTCCAAGGTATCCATGCTCGCGTTCGCCTTTACCGGCGCACTGTCGATCGCCTGGGTATGCCCGCTGACCATACCCTTGTCCGCGCACATACTCAAAACCTTGGTGAAGACTTCCTCGAACACACTTTCCGGGAACAGTTGGCGCGTACGGCTTATCGTAGAATGCCATGGCAGCTCCTCGTCGATATCGTAGCCGATAAAGTAAAGGACGTCCAAGCGCATCGAACAATGGTCGATCAGCTTGCGGTCGCTGATAATGTTCTCCAGATAGCCCACAAGGCACAGTTTGAAGAAGACCACCGGGTCGATGCTCTTCTGGCCGCTTTCGCCATAATACCCCTTGGTCAAAGGGTAGAGAAAGTCAAGGTCCAAAGCCCCTTTCAAACGCCTGTAGAAATTGTTCTCGGGTATACGCTCGCTCAACTGGAAATGTGCGAACAGTTTTTCCTGGTAATCCTTTTTTCCCTGCATACCTAAAGTTACGATCGATCTACCGAACGGCAATGATCAAGACCGTTTTTTTCTTAACTTGTGCAACAGGCACAATGTATAACCGCAATTACGGCGGATTCGACTGCGTCCGAATCCACTCGGAATTGCTAACGCCAGTTATAAACCGAAAATTAACGCATATTAACCCGTAACTGACGGTTATACGAGACCGTTACCACACATTTGAGAAATGAGCGATAATCGAGATAAAATATTAAAATTCTTAATAGAAAATAAAGACCGTTCCTTTGACCAAAACGAACTTAAAAAACAATTATTTCCTGAACTAAACAAAGACCAAGTAAAAGAATTTTTATATAAAATTATTAAGCATAAGCCTAATTTAATGAAAGTATATAAAGAGTCTTCTATTGGAATTTTATCTGTAGAATACAGCGGACTAATAGATGATTTTTTAAAAAATGGCGGATTTGAAAAAATCGAACAGGATATAGAATACGAACTTGTTAAAAAAGCTGAACGAGAAGCTAAATCGGACAAATTAATGGACTTGGACTTAAAACTTAAACAGTTTGAATCTAAGATTGGAAAAAAAATTGTTGTAGCTGGCATAATAATTACGGTTTTAAATCTTCTAGTGTCTTTTCTAACATCTGAATTTCATGTTTTTGATGATAAGCAATCGACACAAATGCCCCAAGTAAAGAAGCAAGAACAGACGAAATTACAATCCAAGCTAAAAGATAGTTTAAACTAATTCTGACTTTCATAATATTTCAATTTTTAAATTAATAATCTGACTAAAACCTATGGAAAATATTAAAAATGTTAATGACATTGAACCAACTGAATTTGAGAAATACAGCAAATACAAAAAGCTATCTGAATTACGAGCAATGGACGAAAAAGAATTGTTGATTTTAAACAATCTAAACCAATTCCGACTTTTAAAAACACAGAATATATCGAAAAACATTTTTATATTCTTTTTAGTAGTTGCGATTTTGTCCATTTTATTGCAAATTGTAATTGCTTTTATAATATAAAAAACGTGTGGTAACAAAGAACTGAGCTAAAAAACAACTCTTTTCCGCATTAAATTTGAAACATAGTTATCCTCTACCACAACCCATAGGTAAGGATTATGGTCAAAAAAATCATTTACTTTCATTCTACCTTCTAGTCAGAACAGAGACAAAACCCTCATCATAGGGCAATCCGGATCTGGCGATTGCAAAACTCTGTTTAAGAAGCTTGTTGGCTACAGCTATCAATGCCAGTTTCTTGCTCTTCCCCTTGTTCACGATTCGCTCATATACCTCCTTACATGCCTTGTTGTGCTTGCAGGCGGTAAAGGAACATAGGAACAAAAGATTACGTAGCTTTCTATTGCCCACTTTGCTTATCCGTGCACGACCTCTAACGCTGCTCCCCGATTCTCTGATCGTTGGGGTAATTCCGACATAACTACAGAGCTGTGATGCATTCTCGAACTTGGAAAAACCATCCGTCACAACTATCAAGAACAATGCGGTCTTTTGACCTATTCCCGGTATACTGGTGATTAAGGTCAATTGCTCTTGTTGGTCTTCTTTTACCAAGGAAAGGATTTTTGATTCGATGGCTATCACCTCCTTATCAAGCTGCTTCTTGTTACGCACCAAGGAACGATGGACAAACTTTGAGGGAATACCCAGAACAGCTTCTCCATGTATCTTGTTCTTAGTTGCGGTACGTTGTTTTAAATAGGTGTCCAATAACCGGAACAACTGTAAACATTCACTCTGGGTATCCGTCAAGGAATTGTAGAGTGGAACATCATTGGACAAAGCGTATTCACAAATAGCCTTTGCATCACTTTTGTCCGTCTTTACCTTGGCCAGTTTCATTTGTATGAAACGCTTTATGGACAATGGATTTACAACAGAAACGATTACTCCGTTTTTGTAAAGAAACTGTGCAAGTCTATAATGATAATAACCGGTAGCTTCCATAACCACCAATGAACCTTGGGGCAATTCCTTAAGGTATTTCCTGAATCCCGTTTCATCGTTCTTATACTGGCTGTGACCAATGTTACTACCATGTACATCAAAGACATCCTTACTGATGTCGACTCCAAAAGTTTCTTTATATTTATTCATAACGAATGTTTTATGAAAGAACTGGCTACTTCTGCTCACAACAACTTGAAAACGAGATCTAGGTCTCACAGAACTGAACGTGATTTAAGTAGTAAAAGAGAGAGGATTATCAATGTTGTCGAAGTCTAAAGCTTCACCGTGTATAGTAACCTTAATTCTCTCTTTTGTTCTTTCTGATTTATACAATCAATTTATAGAGAATCAAACTTAAGCCGTGTATAATTCATTGCTAGTTATAGCTTACTTACGAAAGTCCTCGCGGACTTTCTATCTGTGATTTATTTGCTAACTTTAGTGCTTAAACACGCAACGAAATCATACACAATCACGTTAGGCAAAATTTAAATGGAACACTTTAAACACATAAAAGTAACGACAACTTCTTCACTTCAAAATGTTGAAATTGAAGAATATATTGAACCGATTTCGGTCAGTATTGTCATCGGTATGAATTTTTTTAAAGATTTTTTATCGGGTTTTCGAGATATTTTTGGCGGAAAATCAAATACTTACACAAAGTCATTAGAAAAAATAAATCAACAAGCCATTTACGAATTAAAAAAACGTGCTCATTATTTAAAAGCAAACTACGTTATCGGACTGACCATTGAAAACGACGAAATTGCTGCTCAAGGAAAATCAATGTTAATGGTTACAGCAATGGGAACTGCTGTTCGAGTTGCCGGAAAAAATAAAGAAATAATAAATAACTCAACGTCAATAGATTTAGAAGCTTTTGAACAACTTGAACTGAAAACTAAACTTCTAAAAAGTGCAGAAAACGACAATCTAAATTTAAGCGAAAACAATTGGAAATTAATAATAGAAAATCAAATTTCAGAATTAAGCCCTTTTCTCTTAAACAAACTGACCGAAAACCCAAACTCAATCGAGTTTAAAGATAATTTAAACGCATTTTTTGAAAATATAGATAGAGAATTAGCAACTAAAGAAATATTTACATTTATAGAAAATAATGGAGAAAAAGATTTCAAACCAGTTTTGAGCATTATCAAAGAATTAAACTTGGTTGACTTTGACAAAAACCTTTCGTTACTATCGAGCGACAATGAAAATCTTAATAATATTGGAGCTTTAATATCTGGAGTTCATAAAAGGACTTATTTCAAATCGGACATAAAAACAATTAAAGAAACTATTGATAAATTGGAAAATAAGTTTCCTGTTAAAGTTGAGTTTTACCAAACTTTAGACAATTTGACAAGAAAAGACATTGAGGTTTGGAAATGCGAATGTGGAAAAGAAAACAGTTTAGAACGAGAAATTTGCAGAGGCTGTAATAAAGATATTCACGGACTTAAAAACTCTAACATTAATTTGAAAGAAATAAAAGAAAATTTAAAACACCGATTAGAAATTTTAGAAAAAAACTTTGCCTAATAACTAGCGTTCGTGTGGTCGGTACGACCCAGCATGAACGTCGTGTTGACTGAACCGGTTCTCTGTCGGTCAGCCTTCTATGGGTATTGGTCTGTTTTAGGATGGGTTATTTAAGGTCTGCACTTGAACCGTATAGTGATTTGGAGGTCTTGTTTTTCTCCCGAGTATGTCCATCACTTCTTAAATTCTATTGAACCTCCTGTTTTTGGGGTATTTTGGCCGCTTTTGCTTGGTTTCGGACATAGGCTTCCCTATCCCGTTCAAAGGGCGTTTATTTTCTTACTGTGCTTTAGTGTATTTTTTAAGTTTTGTGATCCAGTGTGCCGGTGGTCCCCGTGCGGTAAACGTATGCAGGGTCACCAGTTCTCCCTTTTTACAAGATGGGCAGATTCGGTGTTGCAGGGGCGGTTTTTCTTGGAGCTGTACCTTCCCCAGGGTTTTACCCAAGTGGTCAAGACTTTTGCGTTTATGGTAAGCACTTAATATCCCATAATGGCGGATGCGCACAAACCCCTTAGGGAGTATGTGCAGGGCAAAGCGCCTGATGAATTCAGTATCGCTCAGGTACATCAGGGATTTGTTTCCCCCGTGGCGGTAATCTTTTACCGAAAACACCACGCCGCTGTCATCCAGGTTTTTGATTCGGTGGTTGCTGATCGCAATTTTATGGGTATAGCGACCAAGGTATTCCACTACCTGAGGTGGCCCTAAAAACGGACGCTTGCAATAGACGACCCACTCTTTTTTGAACAGGCTTTGGTAAAGGGCCTCTGGTTGTTCTGTTTTAATTTTTTTACGTAACCCTGCAACAAAGCGGGCACGGAATACCTTGCTCATGGCCTTGACCGGGAACAGGTATTTCCCCTTGTTCCGGGCAGGTTTCCACTTACCACTTTTGGTTGCCCCACCACCGGGCACGATACAATGCAAGTGCGGATGCAGGGACAGGTTCTGTCCCCAGGTATGCAGGATGGCGATCATCCCGGGACCGGCACCTAAAAACTTAGGATTGGAAGCAAACCCCGCTATGACTTCCCATGAAGTTTTGAACAGCAGGCCATACAGCAGTTTGGGTTCGTACAGGCACAGGCGGTTGAGTTCTGAAGGCAGGGTAAATACCACGTGGAAGTAAGGAACGTTCAAGAGCTCTTCTTCCCGTGCCCTGATCCATTGTTCCCTTTTGTGCCCCTGACACTTTGGGCAATGCCGGTTGCGGCAACTGTTGTAGCTCAGGTGCAAGGTATTACAGGATGGATTCGTGCAGTGGTCAATGTGACCGCCCAGGGCAGCCGTACGACATTTGCGCAGGGCGTGCAGGGTCCTTAGTTGCCAGCTGGTGGCACAACAGTCTGCTAAAGACTCCCTGTTGCGATTTAATACCTGGGCCACTTCGTGAGCAGCGGATGCCATTACTCTTTGTAGAGCCGATCCAGTGGACTGAAAGGCTTTTGCCTGCCCAGTTGTGCCACGTGAAGGTAGGTCAGTGTGGTCTGTATATCTGCGTGCCCCAAAAGGTCCTTTACACTCATAATATCCAAGCCCATTTCCAGAAGGTGGGTAGCATAACTGTGGCGCAGGCTGTGGGTGGTCACTTCCTTTTGAATACCACTATGTTTACGGGCTTCCCGTACAATCCAGCGAACCCCTTGGGTAGAAAGCGGGACTGGACGCCCTTCGGTATTGTTCCCAGTGAAGCACCAGGTGCAAGGATTTTCTGCCGCAAGATATGTTTTAAGTCCGCGGATCTGCATCCTCGACAAGGGTACATACCGATCTTTCCTGCCTTTGCCTTGGCGGACGTGAAGCATCATACGATCAAAATCCAGATCTTTTAACTGTAGGTTGCACAGTTCAAAACAGCGCAGTCCGCAGCCATAAAGCAGCGCCAATACCAGACGGTGCTTCAGTAGTTTTGGGGCTTTTAAGAGTTGCTTTACTTCCCTACAACTTAAAACTACAGGGAGTTTTTTGGGACGCTCAATAGCGGGGAGCATTACCTGCATCTCTTTACGATTTGATATCCGGTAGGCATACCTCAGACCATAAACGGTATGCTTGAAGAAGCTGCTCGACGGGGTCTTGTGCCGGGACTTTAAAACATGTAGATAATCCAGCACCTGTTCTTCATCCAGATCGAGTGGACTGCACTTAAAATGCAGGGCTATGTGTGAAAGACAGCGGGCATAGTTGGTCAGGGTGCTTTGGCTTTTGCCCGATAGTTCAACAGAACGTTTTAGTTTGAGATACAATTCCTGGAATTCTGGAACACGTTCACAGGCTCGTTCGATCAGGGTACTACTTTTTTTTCATAATTTGCTAAATATTAGTTTTATACATCTTAAAGGTAGTGAATGGAGATTTAGATAACTCCTGAAGCTACCTTTAGGTTTAGTTCAACACCGTATAAAAAAAATTGCTATTTTTAGCTAAACCAAAGTTAGTTGCTCGTTTGCTAGCTTCTGATTTTCCTTCGGAAAATCCTCGCACACAAACACGCAACTTTCCTTATACATAAACGTTGGCAATAATTAGAATGAATATCGAGAATTTCATCACAAATAGAAAATCAATTGCAAAATTGACAGCTGAAATGACCCAAATCGAAAGTGATGGATGGGAAACTAAATATATTGACCAAAGAGACCAATCTAAATGGATAAAAACTCAACTTGATTCGGAATATCACGGTGGCGGAAATCCAATATTATTTAGATTACCGAAACCAACTCAAACGGAATTGATTAAAATTTTGACTCAATCAACGGATTTGAATCAAATATCTGCTATCTCTTGCCTATTAAAGGAATCTGAATTTGACGAATCCGACAGTCACCACGAATATCGAGAGGAATTGATAATTGAGTTGGAAAGAATAATCAATGACAAAGATTTTAAATGGAATAGATTTGAAAAAGAGCGATTCACAACAATCATTTACGATAGTGACTTGAATTTTCCTCATAACCAAAGAGAAACTTTAGGAAAAAAATATAGTGAAGTGGAAAGCGACTATCAGTATTATAAAAACATAGCTGAAAGGGCTGAAAAAATAATAACTATTGCCAATAACTAGCGTTCGTGTGGTCGGTACGACCCAGCATGAACGTCGTGTTGACTGAACCGGTTCTCTGTCGGTCAGCCTTCTATGGGTATTGGTCTGTTTTAGGATGGGTTATTTAAGGTCTGCACTTGAACCGTATAGTGATTTGGAGGTCTTGTTTTTCTCCCGAGTATGTCCATCACTTCTTAAATTCTATTGAACCTCCTGTTTTTGGGGTATTTTGGCCGCTTTTGCTTGGTTTCGGACATAGGCTTCCCTATCCCGTTCAAAGGGCGTTTATTTTCTTACTGTGCTTTAGTGTATTTTTTAAGTTTTGTGATCCAGTGTGCCGGTGGTCCCCGTGCGGTAAACGTATGCAGGGTCACCAGTTCTCCCTTTTTACAAGATGGGCAGATTCGGTGTTGCAGGGGCGGTTTTTCTTGGAGCTGTACCTTCCCCAGGGTTTTACCCAAGTGGTCAAGACTTTTGCGTTTATGGTAAGCACTTAATATCCCATAATGGCGGATGCGCACAAACCCCTTAGGGAGTATGTGCAGGGCAAAGCGCCTGATGAATTCAGTATCGCTCAGGTACATCAGGGATTTGTTTCCCCCGTGGCGGTAATCTTTTACCGAAAACACCACGCCGCTGTCATCCAGGTTTTTGATTCGGTGGTTGCTGATCGCAATTTTATGGGTATAGCGACCAAGGTATTCCACTACCTGAGGTGGCCCTAAAAACGGACGCTTGCAATAGACGACCCACTCTTTTTTGAACAGGCTTTGGTAAAGGGCCTCTGGTTGTTCTGTTTTAATTTTTTTACGTAACCCTGCAACAAAGCGGGCACGGAATACCTTGCTCATGGCCTTGACCGGGAACAGGTATTTCCCCTTGTTCCGGGCAGGTTTCCACTTACCACTTTTGGTTGCCCCACCACCGGGCACGATACAATGCAAGTGCGGATGCAGGGACAGGTTCTGTCCCCAGGTATGCAGGATGGCGATCATCCCGGGACCGGCACCTAAAAACTTAGGATTGGAAGCAAACCCCGCTATGACTTCCCATGAAGTTTTGAACAGCAGGCCATACAGCAGTTTGGGTTCGTACAGGCACAGGCGGTTGAGTTCTGAAGGCAGGGTAAATACCACGTGGAAGTAAGGAACGTTCAAGAGCTCTTCTTCCCGTGCCCTGATCCATTGTTCCCTTTTGTGCCCCTGACACTTTGGGCAATGCCGGTTGCGGCAACTGTTGTAGCTCAGGTGCAAGGTATTACAGGATGGATTCGTGCAGTGGTCAATGTGACCGCCCAGGGCAGCCGTACGACATTTGCGCAGGGCGTGCAGGGTCCTTAGTTGCCAGCTGGTGGCACAACAGTCTGCTAAAGACTCCCTGTTGCGATTTAATACCTGGGCCACTTCGTGAGCAGCGGATGCCATTACTCTTTGTAGAGCCGATCCAGTGGACTGAAAGGCTTTTGCCTGCCCAGTTGTGCCACGTGAAGGTAGGTCAGTGTGGTCTGTATATCTGCGTGCCCCAAAAGGTCCTTTACACTCATAATATCCAAGCCCATTTCCAGAAGGTGGGTAGCATAACTGTGGCGCAGGCTGTGGGTGGTCACTTCCTTTTGAATACCACTATGTTTACGGGCTTCCCGTACAATCCAGCGAACCCCTTGGGTAGAAAGCGGGACTGGACGCCCTTCGGTATTGTTCCCAGTGAAGCACCAGGTGCAAGGATTTTCTGCCGCAAGATATGTTTTAAGTCCGCGGATCTGCATCCTCGACAAGGGTACATACCGATCTTTCCTGCCTTTGCCTTGGCGGACGTGAAGCATCATACGATCAAAATCCAGATCTTTTAACTGTAGGTTGCACAGTTCAAAACAGCGCAGTCCGCAGCCATAAAGCAGCGCCAATACCAGACGGTGCTTCAGTAGTTTTGGGGCTTTTAAGAGTTGCTTTACTTCCCTACAACTTAAAACTACAGGGAGTTTTTTGGGACGCTCAATAGCGGGGAGCATTACCTGCATCTCTTTACGATTTGATATCCGGTAGGCATACCTCAGACCATAAACGGTATGCTTGAAGAAGCTGCTCGACGGGGTCTTGTGCCGGGACTTTAAAACATGTAGATAATCCAGCACCTGTTCTTCATCCAGATCGAGTGGACTGCACTTAAAATGCAGGGCTATGTGTGAAAGACAGCGGGCATAGTTGGTCAGGGTGCTTTGGCTTTTGCCCGATAGTTCAACAGAACGTTTTAGTTTGAGATACAATTCCTGGAATTCTGGAACACGTTCACAGGCTCGTTCGATCAGGGTACTACTTTTTTTTCATAATTTGCTAAATATTAGTTTTATACATCTTAAAGGTAGTGAATGGAGATTTAGATAACTCCTGAAGCTACCTTTAGGTTTAGTTCAACACTGGCTATAATTCATTGTTTCCTCCTGCCTTGAACTAAATTCCCTATTTTTAAGAGAACAAATAACAACTGGAATGCTTTCGTAATGCGGCTCTGGCTCGCTGGAAAATCGCACCGGCCACCGCCGTCGCTCACCAGCCGCCAGCCACAACGAAATCATAGCCGAGACCGTTGTAAAACATTTTGAACCAAGCTTTATGAAGAAAATAATTTTAATCGGAATTCTTTTGCCTTTTATGGCATTTTCTCAAACCGAAAACAAAATCGAAGGACTAACAATTGACACACCTTGTGAGTTAGAATATACTCGGAATTTAGGAAACCAAAACAATTATAGCTGTGTTTTCCAAGATAATAACGAAAATATATTCCAATATTCCGCAACAGTTCAAAATCTCTTTGAGGATATGAAAGGTTTAACCGATAATTCTCTACAAGTTTTTAAAGACCAATTTTTTAAAACAGCGAGAGAAAACGCTCAATCGAATGGAGAAAAGACAGAAAATATTGTTTTAGCAAACGGACAAAAAGCATTGAAAATAGAATCCTATCTCACATATGCTGACCAAAAGTTTGCTAATACTTCGATTTTATTTCTTTATAAACAAAAAAGTTTCATTGTCAACCTTACTACCAACGAATTAAAAAAATCATATAATTTAACTGACCGAATAAAAATTAAGTAATGAAATATTATTCAGAATTTACCACAGAATATGTAAATGACATTTGCAGAGAATTAAGTGCAAAAGGAGTCATAGCCGACAAATTTGAAAATAAACCATTTGAACCAGAAAGTTTTGAAACACTAACTAATTTTCTACAAAATCATATCGTTAGGTCACTTGACATTTTTACATATTTAGACAATTTAGGTTTGGTCAACAGAGGAAAATGTCCATATACTGGACAAAGAATTGACGAATCCTTTCCAAGTTGGTCTTTTATGAATAATCGAAGAGTTTATGTTTCTCACGAAGGTTATGCAATAATGCAAAAAGAAGACGAAGAGGAATATGAAAAAATTATGGGACATCCTAAACCTCAAAAAAGTGCATCAAGCGGAAAAGGTGGATGTTACATTGCAACTGCTTGCTATGGAAATGAGTTTGCACCTGAAGTTTTACATTTAAAACTATTCCGAGATAATATTTTAGCTAAAAACTATTTTGGCAGACTTTTTATAAAAACCTATTATTTGGTTTCACCACCAATTGCAGAAAAACTAAAAAACAAAGAGAAATTAAATGCTTTTATCCGAAATCAGATTTTAAACAAAATCGTAAAACGCATTCAATAATGGTTTGGTTTATTTTAATTTTAATCATAGTTGGCTATGTAATTTGGAAATTTAATGACGATTCCAAAAAAGTTGCTAGAAGAAATGAATCATTCGGAGGAATGAAAAAAATGTTTCCCGAATTTGTTGAGTACTTTGAAAATAACGGATTTGAACTTGTCGAAAATTCTGGAGCGAAATTAGTTTATAAAAAAGCATTGACTAATAATCCACCTTTTAACAAATATTTGTTTTTAGGCGTGGAAAGTAAATTTACGAATATTGCATTTGGTTATGTAATAAATGGAAATGGAGAAAAAATAAACGGACTGAATGTGGAGTTTGCCAAAAATTACAGACTTGAAGAAGTGGAAATGATTGTCCGAAAAATAACTGGGAATTTACAAATTACAGGAGCAATCTGAATAAAAAAACGTTTTACAACAAAGAACTGAGCTAAAAAACAACTCTTTTCCGCATTAAATTTGAAACATAGTTATCCTCTACCACAACCCATAGGTAAGGATTATGGTCAAAAAAATCATTTACTTTCATTCTACCTTCTAGTCAGAACAGAGACAAAACCCTCATCATAGGGCAATCCGGATCTGGCGATTGCAAAACTCTGTTTAAGAAGCTTGTTGGCTACAGCTATCAATGCCAGTTTCTTGCTCTTCCCCTTGTTCACGATTCGCTCATATACCTCCTTACATGCCTTGTTGTGCTTGCAGGCGGTAAAGGAACATAGGAACAAAAGATTACGTAGCTTTCTATTGCCCACTTTGCTTATCCGTGCACGACCTCTAACGCTGCTCCCCGATTCTCTGATCGTTGGGGTAATTCCGACATAACTACAGAGCTGTGATGCATTCTCGAACTTGGAAAAACCATCCGTCACAACTATCAAGAACAATGCGGTCTTTTGACCTATTCCCGGTATACTGGTGATTAAGGTCAATTGCTCTTGTTGGTCTTCTTTTACCAAGGAAAGGATTTTTGATTCGATGGCTATCACCTCCTTATCAAGCTGCTTCTTGTTACGCACCAAGGAACGATGGACAAACTTTGAGGGAATACCCAGAACAGCTTCTCCATGTATCTTGTTCTTAGTTGCGGTACGTTGTTTTAAATAGGTGTCCAATAACCGGAACAACTGTAAACATTCACTCTGGGTATCCGTCAAGGAATTGTAGAGTGGAACATCATTGGACAAAGCGTATTCACAAATAGCCTTTGCATCACTTTTGTCCGTCTTTACCTTGGCCAGTTTCATTTGTATGAAACGCTTTATGGACAATGGATTTACAACAGAAACGATTACTCCGTTTTTGTAAAGAAACTGTGCAAGTCTATAATGATAATAACCGGTAGCTTCCATAACCACCAATGAACCTTGGGGCAATTCCTTAAGGTATTTCCTGAATCCCGTTTCATCGTTCTTATACTGGCTGTGACCAATGTTACTACCATGTACATCAAAGACATCCTTACTGATGTCGACTCCAAAAGTTTCTTTATATTTATTCATAACGAATGTTTTATGAAAGAACTGGCTACTTCTGCTCACAACAACTTGAAAACGAGATCTAGGTCTCACAGAACTGAACGTGATTTAAGTAGTAAAAGAGAGAGGATTATCAATGTTGTCGAAGTCTAAAGCTTCACCGTGTATAGTAACCTTAATTCTCTCTTTTGTTCTTTCTGATTTATACAATCAATTTATAGAGAATCAAACTTAAGCCGTATATAAGCCATTGCTTGGTCAGTATTTCTTTGGAAAATCCTCGCGGATTTTCCAACTTGAATTTGTACTTGCAAAGGTTTTTGCCAACCCACGCAACGGCTCATATACAAACACGTTGGCATTCATTATAACCAAACCCGAAATTTGAGAGACAGAATTAAAAAATATACTGTTTTGATGGAGAACACATCAAAATCAATTGCAGAGGATTTAAAAGACTACTTTAAAAATTATGACTATTCCAAACCTAATAGTGATATTCAAATTATAAAGGTCGAAACAGAAAATGACCTCAAAAAGATTTATTACGGAACTGGTTTTTACATCATACTAACCAACAAAATATTTGAGAAAAACCCGTGTCAATTTGACTATCAAAACTTGAAAGCTATTTACAGAGGACATTCATACTTTACCAAAAAAAGAATTTTAAGTCATCTGTCCAACGAATATTACAACTCGACAAGAAAAAGCAACGAACCAAATTACAAAGTTTGCTTAAAAATTGAAGACAAAATCAATGGAATAAATATAAATCAAGAACCTTACAAAGATTGGAAATGGACTGTAATAGTTCACAAAATGAAAAATAGCTCAAAATTAATCCGAGAACAAATGGAAATAGCTTTCGATAACGTATTTCAAAAACCTTGCAAATCAATAAAATGAAAAAAATTACTTTATTATTCTTATTCGTCTCAAATTTTATCTTTTCTCAAACATTGGTAAAAACATATTACGACCCCTATTCTAAAACCAAAATAAAAGAAGTTTATCAGGTAAAACCAAATACACCAACAATAAACGGTTATTATAAACTTTACGATGAATATGGAAATTTATTGGAACATCGAAACTATACGAATAACAAGCTGAATGGCAAATCAACAACTTATGTTGGAGCAAATGAGGCGTCTGTAACTTATGGAGGTGTTCAGAGTTTAGGTAAAATATCTGATGTAGCTAATTACAAAAATGGTCGATTAAATGGCGAAAGATTAAGATACAATTTTAGCGAAAATGGTAAACGATATTTAGAATTCAGACAGACTTATAAAAATGATATTCTCGTTAGCAATACAATTTACTTTCCAAATGGTCAAGAGAAAAAAATATTAAAGATTGGGAAAAGCTTTGAGTACTATGAAAATGGGAACAAATTTGCTGAATACACAATAAATGAAAACGAACAGATTGATGGCGAATATTTAGGTTGGAGCAAATCTGGCTATTTAGAGGTAAAAGGTTTTTTAGTAAATGGCGAAAAAGATGGTGCTTGGATTGAATACAACGAAGATGGTACAATAAAATCAAAAGACTTATACGAATTGGGCAAGCTAATGCCAACACAAGAAGAACAAGAAATAGCTCGCCAAAAGGAAATAGAAAAAGCAAAAAAAGAAGAAGAAAGAAGGAAACTACTTGAAGAAAAACGATTGGCGGAACAAAAAGAGACCGAACGAATAAAAAAAATTGAAGAAGAAAGACTTGCTTTGACCAAAAAGGTCAATGAGCTATCAAAAGAGTTCGAGCTACAAATCAAAAACATTGAGAAATTATATGTAGTGGAGGATAAAGCTGGGTCAATGCTTTTTGACGAAACAGTTTATAAGACCAAAAAGAAACATTTGTATAACGCCTATGCAATTGCAACAAATTATGTCAAGGCTGAATTGAGAAAGACAGACGATTTGCAACAGAAAGTCGATT